>NZ_MUND01000825.1 GCF_002154375.1 Streptomyces glaucescens
GCGGGCGAGTGCGACCAGCTGCGCGCCCGGATGGCGGCCGTCGCCAAGGGAGAGGCGTTCCTCCTCCAGGGCGGCGACTGTGCCGAGGCGTTCGACGCGGTGTCCGCCGATCAGATCCGCAACAAGCTCAAGACGCTGCTCCAGATGGGTGCGGTGCTCACCTACGCGGCGTCGGTGCCGGTGGTGAAGGTGGGCCGGATCGCCGGCCAGTACTCCAAGCCGCGCTCCAAGCCCACCGAGACCCGTGACGGTGTCACCCTCCCGGTCTACCGGGGCGACTCGGTGAACGGTTTCGACTTCACCGAGGCCTCCCGGATCCCGGACCCGGAGCGGCTGAAGCGGATGTACCACGCCTCGGCGTCGACGCTGAACCTGGTGCGTGCCTTCACCACCGGCGGCTACGCCGACCTGCGCCAGGTCCACGCCTGGAACCAGGACTTCGTGCGCTCCTCGCCCTCCGGGCAGCGCTACGAGCAGCTGGCCCGCGAGATCGACCAGGCGCTGAACTTCATGCACGCCTGCGGGGCGGACCCGGAGGAGTTCAAGACGGTCGAGTTCTACGCCTCCCACGAGGCGCTGCTCCTGGACTACGAGTCCGCGCTGACCCGCGTCGACTCGCGCACGGGCCGGCTGTACGACGTGTCCGCGCACATGGTGTGGATCGGTGAGCGCACCCGGCAGCTGGACGGCGCGCACATCGAGTTCGCCTCGAAGATCCGCAACCCGATCGGCATCAAGCTCGGCCCGAGCACGACGGCCGAGGAGGCGCTGCAGTACATCGAGCGTCTGGACCCCGAGCGCGAGCCGGGCCGGCTGACGTTCATCGTGCGGATGGGCGCGGACAAGATCCGTGACCGGCTGCCCGAGCTGGTGGAGAAGGTCACCGCGTCGGGTGCGGTGGTGGCGTGGGTGACCGACCCGATGCACGGCAACACCTTCGAGGCGGCCTCCGGGCACAAGACCCGCCGCTTCGACGACGTCCTCGACGAGGTCAAGGGCTTCTTCGAGGTCCACAAGGCGCTGGGCACCCACCCCGGCGGCATCCACGTCGAGCTGACCGGTGACGACGTCACCGAGTGCGTCGGCGGCGGCGACGAGATCTTCGTCGACGACCTCCACCAGCGCTACGAGACCGCCTGCGACCCCCGCCTCAACCGCAGCCAGTCCCTCGACCTCGCCTTCCTCGTCGCGGAGATGTACCGGGACCAGTGAGGTTTCAGTTGCTTACCGGCTGTTCTCAGCCATGAAGTGGGGCGCGGATCACATACGATCCGCGCCCCACCGCTCTTTTGCGGGTCCTGCGGGATGGGTAAGGTTAGGTTTGCCTCACCGATCACGGGGACGGCACCACTCAAGCGATCCCTGCGGGAGGTGAACCGCGTGTACGTCTGCTCTTGCTTCGGCGTCACCGAGCAGCAGGTCAAGCAGCACGCGGAGAACGGGGCCTGCACCCCCCGCCAGATCGCCTCCGCCTGCAAGGCGGGCACGGACTGCGGCTCGTGCGTACGCCGTATCCAGGCGATCCTGGGCCGCGGCGCGTGCCCCCGGCGGGAGCTGGCCGACCAGGGCAAGCCGGTGCTCGCCGGCCTCGACGAGGCGGCCTGACCCTCCGGCGGCCCGGCCCTCCGGCCGCTCAGCCCTCCGGCTGCTCGATCAGCTGCGCGAGGTAGAGCGCCTCACCCAGCTTGTCGATCAGGTCGAGCTGGGTGTCGAGGTAGTCGATGTGGTGCTCCTCGTCCTCCAGGATCGACTCGAAGATGTTCGCCGACGTGATGTCGCCCTTCTCGCGCATCACCTTGATCCCGCGCTTGAGCCGGTCGATCGCCTCCACCTCGATCTCCCGGTCGGCCCGGAACATCTCGGTGACCGTCTGCCCGACCCGCACATGGAACAGCCGCTGGTAGTTCGGCAGCCCGTCCAGGAAGAGGATCCGGTCGGTCAGCACCTCGGCGTGCTTCATCTCGTCGAACGACTCGTGCCGCGTGTACTTGGCGAGCTTCGTCCAGCCGAAGTTCTCCTGCATCTTGGCGTGCAGGAAGTACTGGTTGATCGCGGTCAGCTCACCGGTCAGCTGCTCGTTGAGGAACTCGATGACCTCGGGGTCGCCCTGCATCGCAGAGGCTCCTTCCACACGGAGGAACGGGGAGGTTGCCGCCGCATGATTGCACCGCCTCTCGAAGATCGTCCAGTAAGTGCGTACTTAGTAAGTAAGGGCATGCTTACTACCAGTTGCCCGTTTCCGGGCCTGCGTGGTCATGTGCACCGGTCGGGGTCTGTCAGGATGGAGACATGGGTCATCCGGTGGAACGCGAAACAGGAGAAGCAGCACGGTCCGAGCTTCCGCCGGGGCAGCGAGTGCAGCGCGGCTGGCCGGTCACGCACTACGGCCCGGTGCCCAAGTTCCGGCCCGAGCGCTGGGAGTTCAGGGTCTTCGGGGCGACGGCCGACGGCGAGAAGCACGGCTGGACCCACGAGGAGTTCACGGCCCTGCCGTACACCACCGTGGTCGCCGATCTGCACTGCGTGACGAAGTTCAGCATGCTGGGCGCCGAGTGGGGCGGAATCCCCGCGCGGGCCATTCTGGAGATCGCGCCGCCCGCCGAGAATGTCACCCATGTGATGGTGTGGGCCGAGTACGGCTTCAGCTCGAATCTGCGCCTGGCCGACTTCGCCGACGAGCGCACGATTTTCGCCACCCACAAGGACGGTGAACTGCTCACCGCCGAGCACGGCTTCCCGCTCCGCCTGGTGGTGCCGCACCTGTACGCCTGGAAGGGCCCGAAGTGGGTCCGCGGTGTCGAATACATGACCACGGACCGCCGCGGCTTCTGGGAGGAGCGCGGCTACCACAACATCGGCGACCCGTGGAAGGAACAGCGCTACTCGTACCAGGAGGAGCCCGGGGACGGCCCCGAGCTCTGACCAGCGCTTTCCTCAGGGCCTCCGGCTCACATCTCCCGGAGCTTCTTCAGCCGCTCCACGTCCGCGGCGTGCCCCTCCTTGCCACCGGGCGTCTCGATCACCAGCGGAACACCCTCGGTGGCCGGGTGCGTCATCAGTGCCCGAAACGGGTCCTCGCCGATGTGACCGGCGCCGATGTTGGCATGCCGGTCCTTGTGCGCGCCGACCACGTCCTTGGAGTCGTTGGCGTGGATCAGTTTCAGCCGGCCCTCGCCGACGGTGTCCACCAGCAGATCGAGGGTCTGGTGCATCCCGCTCGGGCCGGTCAGATCGTGCCCGGCGGCGAAGATGTGGCAGGTGTCCAGGCAGACGCCCAGCTTCGGATGGGCGTCCAGCGCTTCGAAGTACGGCCCGAAGTCCCAGGTGCGCGAGCAGAGCGAGGAGCCCTGCCCGGCCGTCGACTCCAGCAGCAGGAACGGGTCGTCGTCGTGGGTCAGCTCGTCCAGCAGCGGCAGCATGTGCTCCCGCACCTGCTTCAGCGCCACCGACCGGTCCCGCCCGCCGGTCGCGCTGCCGGTGTGCACGACCACGCCGAGCGCGCCGATCTCCCGGCCGCGCCGCAGCGAGTGCCGCAGCGACTCCACCGACCGCTCCACGGTCGCCTCGGTGTGCGAACCGAAGTTGATCAGATACGGCGCGTGGACGTACGCCGGGATCGACTCCGCCGCGCAGGCCGCCCGGAACTCCTCGTCCTGCCGCGGACTGCCGGCCGGCGTGGCCCAGCCGCGCGGGTTGGCGACGAAGACCTGCACGGTCTCCGCCCGCAGATCACGCGCGTACGACAGGCCGACGGAACTGAGGCCGCCGGCCACGGGGACGTGACCGCCGACGGGGTTGCGGAGGGGGCCGGGAACTTCGCTCTTCACCCGTTCAGGGTGTCATGGACCTTCCCGTGCCCCCGCCCGCGGAGCGTGTGCGGTGCCTCTCAGCGGACGGTGAGCGCGGCCTTCGGCGAGGGTGAGCGCGCCCTCAGCGGATGGTGATCGTGATCGTGGAGCCCTTCGGGGCCGCCTCGCCGCCCTCCACCGACTGGCTCCTGACGGTGTCGCCGAACAGGCCGAGCAGACCACGTTCCTCGTCCACCCGGAAACCGGCGGCCTCCAGCCTGTCCCTGGCGTCGTCCACACTGTCCCCGACGACGTCCGGGACCTCGACCATCACCGGGCCCCTGGACACCGTGAGGGTCACCGTGTCGCCCTGGGCGGCCCGGTCGCCGGGGCCGGGGCTCTGCCGGGCGACCTGCCCCCGGTCGTGCTCCGAGTGCACCTGCTGCTCGGCGACCCGCACCTTCAGGCCGGCTTCCTGGAGCTCCTCCCGGGCGTCGGCGAGGTCCTCGCCGGTGACGTCCGGCACGTCGACGGGGCTGCCCTTGCTGACGGTGAGCGCGATCGCGGAGCCGGCCTTGCGCTCGGTGCCCGCCACCGGCTCGGTGCCGATCACGAAGCCCCTCGGGACGTCCGTGCTGAACTCCCGGGTGACCATGCCCGGCTCCAGGCCCTCGTCCTCCAGCACGCTGCGCGCCTTGTCCAGGCGGTAGCCCGCCAGGTCGGGCACCTTCACGGTCTGCGGGCCGTCGGAGATGGTCAGCGTCACCGAGTCGTTCTGCCGTATGCGGCTGCCCGGCTCGGGGTCGGTGCTGATGACCGTGCCCCGTCCGACCGTGTCGCTGTAGGCGTGCTTGACGTCACCGACCTCCAGGCCGGCGTCCCGCAGCCGCCGCTCGGCCTGCTCCTGGGTCTTCGCCAGGATCGGCGGGACCCGCGTGAACTGGCCGGAGTTGATGTACCAGACGCCCGCGCCGACCCCGAGGACCAGCAGGACGGCGGCGACGAGCGTGACCACCGTGCGCGGCGGCCGGGGGCGGCGCCGCGCACGGGCTGTCGCGTATACACATCT
>NZ_MUND01000826.1 GCF_002154375.1 Streptomyces glaucescens
CGGGCTCGTCGGCGGCGGCGTGGCCTCGCGCACCGGCACCACGGTCCGGCCGGCGTTGTCGCTCGGCCGCGCATCCAGGACGGTGCCGGTGACCGACCAGCCGACCGGCGCGTCACCGGGGGTGACCCCGGTGAGCGTGACGTCCACCGGAACGGTCGTACCGGGCGGCACCACGCCGACGTCGCACTGGAGGGAGGCGGCGGCGCAGCTGCCCCCGGGCCAGGTCAGCCGCGTGACCCGGACACCGGCCGGCGGCGCGACGGTCAGCTGGGTGCCGGGCGAGGCGGCGGGGCCGTTGTTCACCACGTCGACGCGGACCGTGGTGGAACGGCCGACGGTGACCCCGTCGGTGCTGCCGGGTGCCCGGACCGCGAGGTCCACGGACTGCTGGACGCTGGGTTCCTTCTGGCGGCCCGGGAGATTGCCGGTGAGGGCGATGAGGTCGCCGGACGCGATGTCCAGGTACTTCAGTTTCTCGGGGCTGTTGACGGCGCGCCGGTGGCGGGCGCTGAACACCAGGCCCGTGCCGTCGGCCGTCCAGGCGGCGTCCCGCGGCTGGTGCGGGCCGGTGACCGACGTGTCCGGCAGCTCCCGGCGGCAGGCGCCGGGCAGATCGCGGGCGGCGACGGGCAGCAGCACCTGGCACGTGTTGCCCGACAGGGACGTCAGGAGGAGGCCGTTGCGCTCGTCGATCCGGCCGCCGCCGTTCTCGCGGTTGAAGACGATGCTCCGCCCGTCCGGGGAGAACGCCGGGCTGTCGTCGATGACCTTGCAGTCGCCCGGGCAGTTCACGGCGCTCAGGTCGCGCTGCCGGCGCAGGTCCTTCATGCGCACGGTCCAGATGTGCTTGTTGCCGCCGCCCCCGTCGATGACGTGGTTGCGGGTGAACGCCAGGGTGGTGCCGTCGGGGGACCAGGTGGGCTGGGCGTCCTCGCCCTGCGGCTGACCGGGCGGCGCGGTGATCCTGCCGGTGATCGCACCGGTGGCGACGTCCGCGATGAGGATGCGGCTGGATCCCGCGGCCTCTCCGGCGCCGCCCGGCGAGACCCGGGTGAAGGCGAGGTACCTGCCGTCCGGGGACAACGCCGGGTCGGTGTCCCAGTCGTCCGGGTCGCGGCCCGCGAGCGGCAGGTACGCCGCCTTCGTGCCGTCCGCGTCCGCCGTCCAGATCCGCTCGGTCCGCCGGTCCCGGGGGCCCTCGAACCGGGTCACCACGATCCGGCGGCCGTCCGGCGTGTAGTTCTGCCGCTCGGTCCACGGGTCGTAGCCGGCCCTCGGCCGGAACAGCGGATCCTTGGCGCGATCGGTGTTCGTGTCGGCCTCCGGGTCCTCCGTCAGGATGGTCAGCCCCAGGTCGCGGGGGTCGGAACCGTCGGTCCGGATGTCCTGCAGCGTCGCCTCGTGCGGGCCGGACGCCGAGGTGCGCTCCACCACCGCGCCGCCGCCGTCGAGCGGGCCGAGCCAGGTGGGCGAGAGGACCTCGCGGTTCTCGTTGAGCACCAGGTCGGGTGTGGCGGCGGAGTGCGGGGGCGTCCGGAACACGTGGTCCCAGTCGCCCTCGCACTCACAGGTGATCTCCGGGCTCAGGAACAGCACCTCGTTCCCGCCGGGCAGCCACGCCGCCCCGTGCGCACGCCACTGGGTCCGCGCGCCGCCGAGCAGCGGCCTGTCGGTGCTCCCGTCGGTGCCGTCCGTCACCCGCAGCCGGGGTCCGTTCTGCCCGGGGAGGGTGGCGGTGTACGCGATGAGGTCCCGGTGGTCGGCGTCGTCGACCGGGTTCCACACCGGCTCGGTGGCCACGCCGTTCGCGGGGTCGGTGACCCGGGTGGCGGTGCCGCCGTCCAGGTCCCGCACGTAGATCTGCGGTCCGGCCGCCGGGTCGCTGTCGCTGGAGTACGCCAGGCGCAGCCCGTCGGGGGAGACCGTCGGGCTCTCCTCGTCGGCGGGGGTCTTGGTCAGCCGCGTCAGGCTGGTGCGGTTGATGCGCACCAGCCACAGGTCGCGCTGCGTCCTGCCGTCGGGGCCGCCGGGTCCGGCCGCGTCGAAGACCACGGACCGGCCGTCCGGCGTCAGCCGGGGGTGCGCCGCGTTCATGCCGCGGGTGAGGCGGCGTACGGAACCGTCGGCGGTCCGCAGGTAGATCTGCGGGTTCTTCTCGTCGCGGCGGCTCGCGAAGACCAGCTTGTCGCCCAGGGCGGACGGCTGGACGTCGAAGTGGGCCGGGCCCTTGCCGAACAGCGGGGTGCTGGAGGTGGTGGTGCCGACCTCGCCGAGACTGCGGTGCCGGGTGCCGGCGAAGGCGACCCGGGTTTCCGCGGCGTCCCGGGTGCCCGCGGCTCCGGCGACCCGCGGCGGGGAATCCGCGTCGTCCTGCCCGGCGGCCGCGGTCACCCCGAGCAGCGGGATCAGCAGCAGCCACGCCACGCCGAACCGCCCCAGGCGGTACCGCCCGCCGGGGCCAGCGGTTCTC
>NZ_MUND01000827.1 GCF_002154375.1 Streptomyces glaucescens
GGCCTGCTGGGCATCTGGTACAACAACTTCCACGACGCCCAGTCGCACGCGGTGCTGCCGTACAGCCACTACCTGTCCAAGTTCACCGCCTACCTCCAGCAGCTCGACATGGAGTCCAACGGCAAGTACGTGGGCCGGGACGGGCAGGAGGTCGACTGGCAGACCGGACCGGTGGTGTGGGGCACCCCGGGCACCAACGGGCAGCACGCCTACTACCAGCTCATCCACCAGGGCACCAAGCTCATCCCGGCGGACTTCATCGGCTTCGCCGAGCCGGTCGCCGAACTCGACGACGAGCTGAAGGCGCAGCACGACCTGCTGATGGCCAACTTCTTCGCGCAGACCCAGGCGCTGGCGTTCGGCAAGACGCCCGACGAGGTGCGGGCCGAGGGCGTGCCGGAGGAGCTGGTGGCGCACCGCACCTTCAAGGGCGACCACCCGACGACCACGATCCTCGCCCGCGAGCTGACCCCGTCGGTGCTCGGCCAGCTCATCGCCCTCTACGAGCACAAGGTGTTCGTGCAGGGCGCGGTCTGGGACATCGACTCCTTCGACCAGTGGGGTGTCGAGCTGGGCAAGGTCCTCGCCAAGCGGGTCGAGCCCGCGCTCACCGAGGGCGCCGAGGTCCCCGGTCTGGACGCCTCCACGCGGGCGCTGGTCGCCAAGTACCGGGAGCTGCGCGGCCGCGGCTGATGACCCCCGCCACGGGAAGCGGGAGGCGCCCGGCCCCCGCTTCCCGTACACTCCCCGATGATCATGAACACGATCGCTCGGGGGAGCGCAACGTGACAACAAGACAGGGCAGTTGGACGGGCGGCACGCTGGAGCCGCGGGACTGGCTGCGGCCCAAGCAGGCCGCGCGGGCGGTGTTCCACCCGGCCTGGATCCCGGACTCGCTGGACCCGGCCGTGGACACGCTCAAGAAGGTCCGGCTCATCGCGGGAACGATCGCCGCGGTCGGCGTCTACACCTTCGTCGAGGGCGGCTTCGCCTTCGACGAGGTGCTGGAGAACATGCTCACCGCCTCCGCCGTGCTGCTGTTCATCACCCCGTTGACGGTCGGGGTGATGCTCTACGTCTGGCGGCGCGGCGGCACGGTCCGGGCACTCAGGGTGCCGCTGCTCAACTCGCTGAAACTGCTGCTGGCGTTCGTCGGCACGATCGTGCTGACCGTCCTCGTGTGGCGGCTGGCGGGCGGGGCCGGATTCCTGGTGCTGCTGCTCGCCCCGCTGGCGCTCTGGCTCACCACCCTCGTGATCCGCGGCGCGGTGCACGTCTCCGGCAACTTCTTCGGCACCGCCGGCGTCCACCGCTGCCTGCCGCCGCTGCTGGCCACGGTGACCACCTGGCTGATGGCCATCCCCGACCTGGTCACCGGTGACCTGCACGGTCTGAGCCTCACCATGGGCGTCGTCTTCATCCTGGGCGCCCCGCTGACGGTCACCGGCATCGCCCTGCTGGAGATGGGCCGCCTCAAGCAGCGCTACGGCATCCGCCTGGCCGCCCACCCGGCCACCCTGCCGCAGGTCCCGGGCCCGCCGCCCCCCATGCCGCCCACGGCACCGCCGTACATCCCGCAGCAAGGCAACCCCTACGGCAACCCCTACGGCCATGCCCCGTACCCGCCGCAGGGGAACCCTTACGGCAACGCCCCGTACGCGCCGCAGGGGACCCCCTACGGCAACGGCAACCCGTACGCCCCGCCGCAGGGCAACGCCTAGGCCGTGTCCGCAA
>NZ_MUND01000083.1:0-8426 GCF_002154375.1 Streptomyces glaucescens
CCGCCCGCCCGGCCGCCGCAGGCGACCGGCCCGTACGGCGCACCCGTACGGCGGGGGAGGGCTCGGCGAGCCAGACGGCGGCTGCGGGCGCCGGTGGCGCCGCGGCTGCCGGTGCGGGCACCGGAGCCGAGGCACCGGCCGGGCCGCGCCGCGCCCGGAGCGTGAGCCAGGGCTCGGCGTCCCAGCGCGCGGCGGCCGGGGAGACACCGCAAGCCACGGAGCCCACCACGACGCCTCCGGCCCAGGCCGAGGCCGCCACCGGTGAGCCGACGCCTGCGGAGACCCCCGCGGCCCGGCCGAGGCGGGCCCGCAGCGTGAGCGAGGGCTCGGCGAGTCAGCAGGCCACGGCTTCCTCCGGCACCCGGCGGGCCCGTAGCGCGAGCGAGGGCTCGGCCTCCCAGCGTGCGGAGAGTCCGGCGCCGACGACCCCGGAGGCTGCGACGCCCCGTCCCGCCGCGGCTCCCCGCAGTCCGGACGCCCCGTGGCACCACGCCCGGCCGGCGTTCGACGAGACCGGGCGGGAGCAGCCGGAGCAGCCAAGGCAGCCGGAGCAGCCGGAGCAGCCGGAGTCTGAGCCGAAGAAGCCCGGAACCCGAGAAGACACCCCCGACGACCCCTCAGGAGGCCCGCGGTGAACGACGTGCTCGACGTCGCCCTGCGACTTCTGATCGTCTTCGGCGTCTTCCTCACCTTCCCGCTGCTGGTCGGCCAGACCGAGCACAAGGTGATGGCCCACATGCAGGGCCGCCTCGGCCCCATGTACGCCGGCGGCTTCCACGGCTGGGCCCAGCTCGTCGCGGACGGCGTGAAGTTCGCGCAGAAGGAGGACGTGGTCCCCGCGGGAGCGGACCGCCGCATCTTCCAGCTCGCCCCCGCCGTCGCCCTGCTGCCGTACCTGCTGGTGCTGCTCGCCATCCCGATCGGCCCCGGCGAGGGCGCCGTCGGCGAGGTGATCGACGCGGGTGTCTTCTTCGTACTCGCCGTGATGGGCGTCGGCGTCCTCGGCTCCCTCATGGCCGGCTGGGCCAGCGCCAACAAGTTCTCCCTCCTCGGCGGTCTGCGCACCGCCGCCCAGCTGCTCGCCTACGAACTCCCGATGCTGCTCACCGCCGCCTCGGTGGCGATGGCGGCCGGAACGGTGTCGATCCCCGGCATCCTGAACGCCTTCGAGTGGTGGTGGCTGCCCTGGCAGATCGTCGGCGCGATCGTGTTCTTCGTGGCGGGCCTCGCGGAACTCCAGCGACCGCCCTTCGACATGCCGGTCGCCGACTCGGAGATCATCTTCGGCGCGTACACCGAGTACACCGGCCTGCGCTTCGCCCTCTTCCTCCTCGCCGAGTACGCCGGGATCGTCGTCCTGTGCGGCCTGACCACCGTCCTGTTCCTGGGCGGCTGGCACGGCCCCTGGGGCGCGGACGGCCTCGGCTGGGTGTGGACCCTGCTGAAGACGGCCGTGCTGGCCTTCATCGTGATCTGGCTCCGCGTCACCTATCCCCGGCTGCGCGAGGACCAGCTCCAGAGGCTCTCCTGGACCCTCCTCGTCCCCCTCTCCCTCGCCCAGATCGCCCTCACCGGCATCGTGAAGGTGGTGATCCCGTAGCCATGGCTCCCTTCCCCGGTTCCGGCCTGGCCAAGGGCCTGGCCGTCACCCTCCGCACGATGACGAAGAAGACCGTCACCGAGCAGTACCCGGACGTCCAGCCCGACCTCCCGCCCCGCACCCGCGGCGTGATCGGCCTGTTCGAGGAGAACTGCACGGTCTGCATGCTCTGCGCCCGCGAGTGCCCGGACTGGTGCATCTACATCGACTCCCACAAGGAGACGGTCCCGGCGGCCACCCCGGGCGGCCGCGAGCGCAGCCGCAACGTCCTCGACCGCTTCGCCATCGACTTCTCGCTCTGCATGTACTGCGGCATCTGCATCGAGGTCTGTCCCTTCGACGCCCTGTTCTGGTCGCCCGAGTTCGAGTACGCCGAGACCGACATCCGCGACCTCACCCACGAGCGGGACAAGCTCCGCGAGTGGATGTGGACCGTCCCGGCCCCGCCCGCACTCGACCCGGGCGCGGAGGAGCCGAAGGAGCTGGCCGCCGCCCGCAGGACGGCGGAGAAGCTGGCCGCCCAGCAGCAACCCCCGGCCACCGAGCCGCACGCCGACGAACAGGCGCGCGCGGCCGAGCGGCCCACCCGCCCGCAGGGCGACTCGAAGCAGCAGACCGACCAGCCGAGGCCGCCGCAGGAGGGCACGGAATGACCCTCGCAGCCGAGACCCACGGCTTCCTCTCCCCGACCGGCGTCGAGATCGCCTTCCTCCTGGTCGGCCTGGTCACCTTCGGCGCCGCCCTCGTCACCGTCACCACCCGGCAGCTGGTGCACGCCGCGTTGTGGCTGGTGGTGACCCTCGGCGGCCTCGCCGTCGAGTACCTCCTGCTCACCGCCGAGTTCATCGCCTGGGTGCAGGTCCTCATCTACGTCGGTTCCGTCGTCGTCCTCCTCCTGTTCGGCCTGATGCTCACCAAGGCGCCCATCGGCCGTTCGCCGGACGCCGACTCCGGCAACCGCTGGGCCGCCCTCGCGGTGGCCCTGACCGCGGCGGCCGCCCTGGTCTGGGTCGTCGTCGACGCCTTCCGCACCACCTGGATCGACCTGGACGGCCCGGCCGCCGGCTCCACCAAGGTCACCGGCGAGAGCCTCTTCCAGAACTGGGTGCTCCCCTTCGAAGCACTGTCCGTCCTGCTCCTCGCCGCCCTGGTCGGCGCGATCGTCCTGTCCCGCAAGGCGAAGGCGAACGCGACGCAGGCGGGAGCGGCGGTGGACCGGGCGCGGGCGGACCGGACGGACACCGCGGCCACGGCCGCCGAACCCGGCAAGGACGGTGTCCGCTGATGCACCTCGCCTACCCCGCCGTACTCTCCGCCCTCCTCTTCTGCACCGGCCTCTACGGCGTCCTCGCCCGCCGCAACGCGATCCTGGTCCTGATGTCGGTGGAGCTGATGCTCAACGCCGTCAACCTCAACCTGGTCGCCTTCGACGTCTGGCTCAGCAAGACCGCCGAGGAGACCCTGCACTCCGGCCAGGCGCTGACCCTGTTCACCATCGCCGTCGCCGCCGCCGAGATCGGCATCGGCCTGGCGATCGTCCTCGCCGTCCACCGCAACCGCGGCACCTCCGACATCGACAAGCTCCGCGACACCGCCGAGGGCCACGAGAGCGAGGGCCACGAGACCGACACCCCCGCGACCGAGACGGGCGCCGAGAAGGCTGAGGCCACCGCGTGACCACGACCACCCTCGCCGTACTCGTCCCCCTCCTGCCCTTCCTGGGCGCCGCCGCGGGCCTGGCGCTGGGCCGCACCGCCCCCGGTTTCGTCCGTCCCCTCGCGGTCCTGCCGACACTCGCCGCGCTCGCCCTCGCCGTGGTCGTCGCCGTCCACCAGGGCGGCGACGAGGCCGTCGACGCCGCGACGGAGCTGACCCCCACCGGCTCGGTCCCCATCGAGCTGGCCCTGCACATCGACGGCTTCGCAGCGCTCGTCGCCGTCCTGGTCGCCTTCGTCGCGACCTGTGTGCAGATCTACTCGACGGGCTATCTGCGCGAGGACCCGCGCTACCCCTCGTACGCCGCGCTCGTCTCCCTGTTCACCTCCGCGATGCTCCTCGTCGTCTACTCGGGCGACCTGATGGTGCTGCTGGTCGGCTGGGAAGTCATGGGCATCTGCTCCTACTTCCTGGTCGGCCACTACTGGGAGACACCGGAGGCCCGCGCCGCCTCCCTCAAGGCGTTCCTGGTGACCAAGCTCGGTGACGTCCCCTTCCTGATCGGTCTGTTCGCACTGGCCACGGACGCCGGGTCGTTCCGGATCACCCGGGTGCTGGGCGCCGTCGCGAACGGCGGCCTCGACCATCCGACACTGATCGCCCTGCTGCTCCTGGCCGGAGTGGCGGGCAAGTCGGCGCAGTTCCCGCTGCACACCTGGCTCCCCGACGCGATGGCCGGCCCCACGCCGGTCTCCGCGCTGATCCACGCCGCGACGATGGTCGCCGCCGGTGTCTACTTCATCGCCCGGCTCCTCCCGGTCTTCGAGGCCTCGCAGGCCGCGATGGTCGTCCTCGCCGTGATGGCCGCCGTCACCATGGCGGGCTCGGCACTAGCCGCGCTCGCCCAGGACGACATCAAGCGCGTCCTCGCCTACTCGACGATCGGCCAGCTCGGCTACATGACCGGTGCCCTCGCCGTCGCCGACCGCGGGGCCGCCGTCTTCCACCTCCTGTCGCACGGCGCCTTCAAGGCGCTGCTGTTCCTCGCCGCCGGCGTGATCATCCACGCCACCGGCACCAACTCGCTGGCCGCCATGTCCCGTATGCGGAACCTGCGCGACCGCGTCCCCGACGCCTACTGGACGATGACCGTGGCGCTCCTCGCGCTCGCCGCGATCCCCCCGTTCAGCGGCTTCTTCTCCAAGGAGGCCGTCCTCGGCGCCGCCGAGCACGTCACCGCCGGCCACACCGGGCACGCCCCCGCCGCCGCGGGCTGGATCGTCCTCGTCGCCGGCCTGGTCACCGCGCTGCTCACCGCCGCGTACGCGATGCGGCTGTGGCTGCTCGCCTTCCGCGGCCAGGGTGCCGAGGCCCCCGACCACGGCCGCCAGCCCGTCACCATGACCGTGGTGCTGTGGGTGCTCGCCGCCCCGTCCCTCGCCCTCGGCGGGTTCGCCTACCAGTCCTTCCCCGGCTGGTTCGACGGCGGCGACCTCGGCCCGACCCTGACCACCTCCGTGCTCGGCACGGGCGCGGCCCTGGTCGGCGGGATCGTCACCTACGCGGCCTGGCGCCACACCACCGCGCTCACCGCCCGGGTGCCGATGGGCGCGGTCGCCGCCCACCCGGAGGGAGACGCCGGGCAGGTCGAGGCCGAGGCGATCGCGAGCCACGCCCCCGCCTACGGCGATGTCGCCCGGGCCGCCGACCCGGCCGACCCGGGACGGCTGCTGCTGGGCCCGCTGCACCGGCACGCGGCCGCCGGCTTCCACCTCGACGCCGCGTACTCGGCGCTGTTCGTCCGCCCGGTGCGGGCCGGCGCCCGCCTGGTGCGGTTCCTCGACCGCGAGGTCGTCGAGACCTACGTACGCGGCGCGGGCACCCTTCCCCGCTGGCTCGGCGTCGCCGTGCGGCGCGCCCAGACCGGCAATGTGCAGACCTATGTGAGCGCGCTGCTCGCCGGCACCGTCGTCCTGGCGGTGGCCGTCGTCCTCGTCGCCACGGGAGCGTGAGCAGGCGTGATCGATATCAGCGAGTCCGTGATGCAGTTCCTTCTGGCGTTCGTCGTGGTCGGCCCGCTCCTCGGCGCGGCCGCCGCCCTGCTGCCCGCCCCGCCCGGACTGAAGGGGAAGTCGCCCGAACAGGCCGTGCTGCGGCACGGCGTGACGGTGACCGGCGCGGTTCTCATCGCCGCGATCGCCCTCGCGCTCGGCTTCGACCACGACCAGCCGTCGAAGATGCAGGCCACGACGGACATCAGCTGGATCCCGGCGCTCGACGTGCGGATCCACCTCGGCATCGACGGCATCTCCCTCCCCCTTGTCGTCCTGACCGCGCTGCTGACCTTCCTCTGCGCGCTCTACAGCTACTTCAAGCTGCCCGCGGGCCCGTCCCCGAAGGCCTTCGTCGCCCTGCTGCTCGTCCTGGAGTCCGGCACCCTCGCCACCTTCGCCGTCCTCGACCTGCTGCTGTTCTTCCTCGCCTTCGAGATGGTCCTGATCCCGATGTACTTCCTCATCGCCCGCTGGGGCGGCGAGGGCCGGGCCGAGGCCGCCTGGAAGTTCATCCTGTACACGCTGCTCGGCTCCGTGGTCATGCTGCTCGGCCTGCTGCTGATCGGCCTGCGGGCGGGCACCTTCGACATGGTGGCACTCGCCACTGACAACGGCCGGTCGCTGAGTACGTCGGTGCAGGTCATCGCGGTTCTGGCGATCGGGATCGGGCTCGCGGTGAAGACTCCGATGTGGCCGCTGCACAGCTGGCTGCCGGACGCCCACACCGCCGCGCCGACGGTCGGCTCGGTGCTGCTGGCCGGCGTCCTGCTGAAGATGGGCACGTACGGTTTCGTCCGTATCCTGCTGCCGGTCGCACCCGGCGGCTTCCGCACCTTCGCGCCGTACCTCGCCGCCTTCGCCGTCGTCGGGATCATCTACGGGTCCCTGGCCTGCCTCGCCCTCGCCAAGCGCGGCGCCAAGGGCGATCTGAAGCGGCTCATCGCCTACTCCTCCGTCGGTCACATGGGCTTCGTGCTGCTCGGCGTCGCGACCATGACCCCCACCGGTGTGAACGGCGCCCTGTTCGCCAACATCGCCCACGGACTCATCACCGGCCTGCTGTTCTTCCTGGTCGGCGCGTTGAAGGAACGCACCGGCAGCACCGACCTGGACACCCTCGCCGAGGCGACGGGCGCCGCGCTGTACGGCAGGGCACCCCGCCTGGGCGGCCTGCTCGCGTTCGGCGCGGTCGCCTCGCTCGGCCTGCCCGGCCTGGCAGGGTTCTGGGGCGAGATGCTGGCGCTGTTCGGCGCGTTCGACCCCGCCGACGGCCTCAGCCGCCCCGCGTTCCTCACGTTCATGGCCATCGGCGCGTTCGGCACCCTGCTCACCGCCGCCTACCTGCTGATCGTGGTCCGCCGGGTCTGCATGGGCACGGTGCCGCGGGACGCCCCCGAGCTCGCCGACGTACAGACGTACGAATTCGCGGCATGGACGCCGCTCGTCGCCCTCACCGTCGTCGCCGGACTCTGGCCGAAGACCCTCCTCGGACTCACCGACCCGGCCGTGCAGCAGCTCCTCGCAGGAGGCACCCGATGAGCTCCCTGGCCCAGCCGCTCGCCGCGTCGCTGATCCAGTCCGTCGACTGGCTCGCCATCGCGCCGCCCACCATCGCGGCCGTGGTCGCCCTCGGCGTCCTGGTCGCCGACCTGTTCGTGGACGACCGCCGCAAGGCCCTCCTCGGCTGGATCTCCGTCGCGGGCCTCGCCGCCGCCACCCTGATGCTGCTGCCCCTGCTGGACGGCGACCGCGCCACCTTCTGCCTGACCGGTGACCCCGCCGTGTGCAGCTACACCGCCGACCGCTTCACCCTCGTCCTCCAGCTCCTCGTCCTCGGCGGCGCGCTGGTCGCCGCCCTGCTGTCGGTCACCGGAGTGAAGGACGCGCGCGGGGGGCTCCCCGAAGGGGAGTTCTGGTTCCTGCTGCTGTCCTCCGCGGCCGGCGCAGCCCTGCTGCCCGCCTCCCGCGACCTCGCGACCCTGATCGTCGCCCTGGAGGTCGCCTCCCTGCCCGCGTTCGCCCTCGTCGGCCTGCGGCAGGGCGACCGCAGGTCCTCCGAAGCGGCGCTGAAGTTCTTCCTGTCCTCGGTCACCGCCACCGCGGTCAGCCTGATGGGCATCAGCTTCGTCTACGCCGCCACCGGCAGCCTCTACCTCACCGAGATCGCCGAGCGCATCCAGGGCGTCGACGGCCGGCTGGAGACCCTCACCCAGACCGGCGTGGTCCTCACCCTGATCGGCTTCGCCTTCAAGACCGCCGCCGTGCCGTTCCACTTCTGGGTTCCCGACACCTATGTGGGCGCCCCCCTGCCGGTCGCCGCCTACCTGTCCGTGGTCGGCAAGGCCGTCGGCTTCTCCGGGCTGATCCTCGTCACCGTCGTCGCCCTCCCGTCGTACGCCGACGTCTGGGGCCCGGCGCTCGCCGCGCTCGCCGCCCTCACCATGACCGTCGGCAACGTCGGCGCCCTGCGGCAGCAGTCCACGCGCGTGTACAGCGCGGTCCGCCTGCTCGCCTGGTCCTCCGTCGGCCAGGCGGGTTACCTCCTGGTCCCGATCGCCGCGGCCGCCTGGTCCGACGACGCCGAGCGTTCCATCGGCTCCACCGTCGCCTACGCCCTCATGTACGGCGTGGTGAACCTCGGCGCCTTCGCGGTCGCCGCCCTGGTCGGCCGCACCAGGCGCCTGAACCGGGTCGCCGACTACCGCGGGCTGTACGCCGCGAGCCCCGTGACCGCCCTCCTGCTGGCCTTCTTCCTGCTCTGCCTGGCCGGCCTGCCGCCCGGCATCATCGGCCTCTTCGCCAAGGTCACCGTCTTCTCGGCGGCCGTCGACGCGGGCCTGGGCTGGCTCGCCGTGGTGATGGCCGTGAACGTCGTCATCGCGCTCTTCTACTACCTCCAGTGGACGGCCCTGCTCTTCCGCGCGCCCGAGGGCGAGCCCGCGCGGTACCGCGTCCCGGCGCCCGTCACCGCCGCGATCGCCGTCACCGCGGTCTTCGGCATCGCCCTGTCCGGCGCCCCGCAGCTCGTCCTGCGCTTCACCGACACCGGCCTCTTCTAGGGGGTGTCGTCACACTCCCGTCTGCCCCGCGACGCGCGGCACGTACTCTCGCCGCAC
>NZ_MUND01000083.1:8464-15584 GCF_002154375.1 Streptomyces glaucescens
TTGCGGACACGACCTAGCGCCGCACCGCCGACCGTCCGGGCCGTCCTCACCCGGACGGCCCGGGTGTGCCCCCGCACGCACAAGGGAACTAGTGCCCTCCGCCTGGCGTTGACCAGTACGGGAGGGTCCACTGGACGTGACACCACGACTCCGGTGAGACGAGTAAGCACGCAAGCAAAGGGTTCCCCTGCTGCACCACTTGGAGGGCGTACCGTGCACCGCCGGCACAACGGGCTCAGGACCGCAGTACTCCTCGGGGGACTGTCCGCACTCATCATCGTCATCGGCGGCTTCTTCGGCCGCACGGGGCTCGTCGTCGCCGTCCTGATCGCGCTCGGCACCAACGCCTACGCATACTGGAACAGCGACAAGCTGGCCCTGCGCGCGATGCGGGCCCGCCCGGTCAGCGAGTTCGAGGCGCCGGGGCTGTACCGCATGGTCCGCGAACTCTCCACCCAGGCCCGCCAGCCCATGCCGCGCCTGTACATCTCCCCGACGGAGGCGCCCAACGCCTTCGCGACCGGCCGCAACCCGCGCAACGCCGCCGTGTGCTGCACCGAGGGCATCCTGCGCCTGCTCGACGAGAGAGAGCTGCGCGGCGTCATCGGCCACGAGCTCAGCCATGTCTACAACCGCGACATCCTGATCTCGTCGGTCGCCGGCGCCCTCGCCTCGGTGATCATGTTCCTCGTCAACTTCGCCTGGCTGATCCCCATCGGCCGCTCGGACGACGACGACGGCCCCGGTCTCCTCGGCATGCTGCTGATCATGATCCTGGGACCGCTAGCGGCCTCCCTCATCCAGCTGGCCATCAGCCGTTCCCGGGAGTTCGAGGCGGACGCCTCCGGAGCTCAGCTCACCGGCGACCCCCTGGCCCTGGCGAGCGCCCTGCACAAGCTGGAGACCGGCACCAAGCAGCTTCCCCTGCCCCCCGAGCCGCGGATCGAGACGGCGAGCCACATGATGATCGCCAACCCGTTCCGGCCCGGCCAGGGCATGTCCAGGATGTTCTCGACCCACCCGCCCATGGCGGAGCGCATCCGCCGCCTCGAACAGATGGCAGGTCCCCACCGGTGAAGACGATCCTGAACGTCATCTGGCTGATCTTCAGCGGCGTGTGGCTGTTCCTCGGCTACGTGCTCGCGGGCGCTCTCCTCTGCCTCACGATCATCGGCATCCCGTTCGGCATAGCCGCCTTCCGCATCGGCGTCTACGCCCTGTGGCCCTTCGGGTACACCACGGTCGAGCGCCGCGACGCCGGCTCCCCGTCCTGCCTCGGCAACGTCCTGTGGCTGATCCTCGCGGGCTGGTGGCTGGCGCTCGCCCACATCGCCACCGGCATCGCGCTGTGCGTCACGATCATCGGCATCCCGTTCGGCATCGCCAACTTCAAGCTGATCCCCGTCTCGCTGGTGCCGCTGGGCCGCGAGATCGTCCCGACGGACCGCCCGTTCGCCACGACGCGCTGGTAGGGGGAGCTAACCCCGCGCGGTGACCCGCCGCCGTACCGCGTACGCGGCCACGCCCACCGCCAGCACACCCGCGCCCACGGCCACCGACACCGCGGGCAGGGAGAACGCCAGCAGCGCGCAGCCCAGCAGCCCCACGGCCGGGACCAGCCGCGCGGCCGGCGCCCGGTCGAGCGTCCAGGCCGACGCGTTGGCCACGGCGTAGTACGCGAGCACGCCGAACGACGAGAAGCCGATCGCGCCCCGCACGTCCACCGTGGCGGCCAGCACCGCGACCACCGCGCCCACGGCCAGCTCCGCCCGGTGCGGCACCTGGAAGCGCGGATGGACGGCGGCCAGCACGCCCGGCAGATGCCGGTCCCGCGCCATGGCCAGCGTGGTCCGCGAGACACCCAGGATCAGCGCCAGCAGCGAGCCCAGAGCCGCCACCGCGGCCCCCACCCGCACCACCGGCACCAGCCCCGGCACCCCGGCCGCACGCACCGCGTCGGCCAGCGGCGCGGTCGCGGACGCCAGCCCGCCGGACCCCAGCACGGACAGCACGGCGACCGCCACGCAGGCGTACACCGCCAGGGCGATCCCGAGCGCCATGGGGATCGCGCGCGGGATCGTGCGGGCGGGATCGCGCACCTCCTCGCCGAGCGTGGCGATCCGCGCGTATCCCGCGAAGGCGAAGAACAGCAGTCCGGCCGCCTGGAGCACCCCGCCGACGCCCTCCGACGCGCCGAAGCCGAGCCGCCCGGCGCCGGACTCGGCCGACCCCAGGCACACCACCACCACGGCGGCGAGCACGGCCAGCACCACGGCCACGATCGCCCGCGTCAGCCAGGCCGACTTCTGCACCCCGCCGTAGTTCACGGCGGTCAGGGCCACCACGGCGGCCACCGCCACCGCGTGCGACTGCTCCGGCCACACGTACGCGCCCACGGTCAGCGCCATCGCGGCGCAGGAGGCCGTCTTGCCGACCACGAACGCCCAGCCCGCCAGATAGCCCCAGAAGGGCCCCAGCCGCTCCCGCCCGTACACGTACGTGCCGCCGGAAGCCGGGTAGCGCGCGGCCAGCCGCGCCGAGGACATGGCGTTGCAGTAGGCGACCAGAGCGGCAACGGCGAGCGCCGGCAGCAGCCCCGAGCCGGCCGCGCGGGCCGCCGGGGCGAGCGCGGCGAAGATCCCGGCCCCCACCATCGAGCCGAGCCCGATGACGACGGCGTCGCCCACGCCGAGGGTGCGTCGCAGTCCGGGGCCGGAAACTGTCATGGCCGCACCCTACTGACCGGCCCGGCCGCCGCCGAGCACAGGAGAAGGGCGGGCACCGAACGCCCGCCCTCCCGACACCTGCCGGTCTCCGCGACCTACCGGTAGTTCACGAACTGCAGCGCGAAGTCGAAGTCCTTGCCCTTCAGCAGCGCGATGACGGCCTGCAGGTCGTCCCGGCTCTTGGAGCTGACCCGCAGCTCGTCACCCTGGACCTGGGCCTTCACGCCCTTGGGGCCCTCGTCACGGATGATCTTCGCGACCTTCTTGGCGTTCTCCTGGGAGATGCCCTCCTCGATCGACGCGAAGATCTTGTACTCCTTGCCGGAGAGCTGCGGCTCACCCGCGTCCAGCGCCTTCAGCGAGATGCCGCGCTTGACCAGCTTGGACTGGAAGACGTCGAGGACAGCCTTCACCCGGTCCTCGGAGTTCGCCTCCATGAGGATCTTGTCACCGGACCACGAGATCGAGGCGCCCACGCCCTTGAAGTCGTAGCGCTGCGAGATCTCCTTGGCGGCCTGGTTGAGGGCGTTGTCGACCTCCTGCCGCTCGACCTTCGAGACGATGTCGAAACTGGAGTCGGCCATGTCCTGTGGCTCCTTGTATCGGGTGCGAAACGGGTGCGTAGCGGCGTACGCGGGGCGACGGCCGGACCCCGCGGGGCACCGGGCCGCATCCGGACAAGCCTAGCCACCCCCCGTGGCCCCGGGTGCCGATCAATCGGGTGGCGAACCACCCCTGGGCATCGGGTATTGTTTACGTCGTTGCCAGGGAGCACCGCCGAAAAGCGGTTCGAACAGGCAATGACCCCGGCGGTGTGCCCGAGCGGCCAAAGGGAGCAGACTGTAAATCTGCCGGCTCAGCCTTCCCAGGTTCGAATCCTGGCGCCGCCACACGACCGAAAGGGTCTGTGACCAGCAGCAATGCTGATCACAGACCCTTTCGTCGTTGACGGTCCCGACCTGATCTTTATGGGCGCTTTTTCCCAGTGTGTCTCACCCTGATTCGGGTGCTGACCAGTCCGTGTGGGGCAGGTGTGGGGCAGCTTCGGCCCCCTAGTTGCCGCTCCTCAGTGCCCGCTCGATCCGGGCGTTCGCTGTGGCCGCACCACCGTCCAGGCACTTGGCGTACACCCGGAACAACACGGCCACACTGTGGCCGGCGCGCGCGGCTACTTCCTGCGGCTCCACCCCCGAACTGAGCCAGGTGGAAACGGCCGCGTGGCGAAGATCATATGGACGCTTGGCGAGCGGCGACGCGCACTGAGCGGGCGTGAGAGCACGCGCGCGGGCTTCCGCCCACACCTCGCCGTATCCGGTGTCCTGGATGAGCCCGCCGCGCTGCGTGCGGAACAGCCGTCCGTCGGGGGCGACGCCGTAGGCCGTGACGTGCCACCGCAGCATGCGCACGAGGTCGGGCGGGATCGGCACAGTGCGGACGGCTTTACGGGGCCGGTGCTTGAGGCCCCGCCGGTCGTGTGCTTCGCCGCTGTCCGTCCATGCCGACCCGGAGCGGGGGCGGGTCTCTCGGAGTCGCAGAGTGCCCCACCCTCGCCGGGGTAGGTCGCAGTCCTGGAGGCGTAGCCCGATGACTTCCGCTGGCCGCGCCGCTGCGAAGTACATGCACCCAAAGAACGCGACCAGACGGCGCCCGCGGGCGCTCTGGGTGCGGACGGCATCGAGCAGCGCGAGGGCCTGCCGGGGATCCGGTACCGACGCGGGGTCCAGCTCCTCCGCCACCTGTTCCGGAGCCTTCCACTGCACCTGTGGCAGAGGGTTGTCCGTCAACCGACCTGCGTCGACGGCGTAGCCGAGTGCGTTGTGGAAGATGGCCCGCTTCCGGCGAATCGTCGATGCGGACGCCGTGGTGCCGTCCAGCTTCCTGGTCACGGCGTCCAGGGCTGCGCGCACGTGCATTCGGTCGGCCAGCGCGGACGTGGGCAGCGACCTCCGCTCGAACCAAGCCAGCACGGCGGCCACGTCTGCCGGGGGCTCCTGGTCACGTCGGCTCATGTTGAATGCCCAGCTGTAGAGCGCCGTCCGCACGGTCTTGGCGTCGGCCATTCCCTTGGTGCTCGTGACAAGCGCCGGCGTCACGGTGGCCATGGCTTCCGCGAGTGTCCGGCGCGTCGACCCGGGGGAGTGCTGCCACTTCATCTCGATGTAGTCGCGCGCGTGCTGGTACCAACTCACGTCGTTGCGTTTCCGCAGCTCGGAGACCGGCACTCCGGTGGATTCATCGAACGGCTCGCCGGCGTGCGCGGCCCGCAGCAATTCGGCGCGTCGGCCCTCGGCCAGGGTCTTGGTGCGGAACGTCTGAGAGTGCGGAGTCTCGCCGGTCTTCCATCGCAGCTCTGCGGAGCTCTGGCCACGGTCCTTCCGCTGGCGGACGGACCAGATGCGAACGTCGTACGTCTTCCCCATGAGGGCCTTTCTGCGAAAGGGGCCCGGCGCGAGCCGGACCCCTGGGGTGGTGTCGGTGAGCCGATGTGTTCAGTAGGCGGGGGTGTCCAGGCTGCTGAGCCAGTCGTCCAGGTCGTTGCGGCGAACCCGCAGGTGACCGTTGGGCAGCTTCACCAGCCGCGGTGCCTGCCCGCGGGCGCGCATGCGGTAAAAGGCGGCACGGCTCATGCCGATTTCGGTGAGGACTTCGGGGAGCTTGAGCATCTTGGTGCTGGCCAAGGTGGTAACTCCTTCTGGGGCGAGGCGTCTGGGGGCCTTCTCAGAAGTCCGCTACATCCGCTACAGCGCTACATCGCAGGTCAGCGGGTGATTTTTTGTAGCGGAGAGGGAGCGTGTAGCGGCTACGCCCGCGCTACAGGGGTAGCGGGTGCAGCCGCTACACGCTGCGGTACCGCTACAGATTCACCGGCTCTGAGCTGGGCTGTAGCGGCGTAGCGGATGTAGCGGAGTTCTGGGGAGGTGGGCAGTAGCGCGCCCATGCGTCAGCCAGGTCCGCAGCGTGGAATCCCTTGAGGACTCCGCCGGCGGTGCGGATGTTCCGGGAGCGGATCGGCTCGTTGTCGGCCGTCATGTACTCCCCGAGCATCCGCGACAGCTTGCGGTTGTCCAGCGGCTTGCCGTCCAGGTCCGCCCACGGCGCGTCGTCCAGGGCGTTGAGCCGGTCGATGATGGCGATGGTCGGCAGCCGGTCAATGCCGATCAGCACGTGGTCGCGCAGGTCGGTCAACAGCCGGATGCCGAGACTGTGCTTGTCGGTGTGCTGCGCGGCGGTGACCAGCGTCAGGCACGCTTCGCGGGCCCGACGCGGCCAGTCGCCCCCGGCGGCGTCGGCGACGGCGAGCAGGGGTTCCCACACGTCCGCCGGCCGGTCGGTCACCCCGTCCGGCATCTCCGGCCACGCCCCCGTGACCTGTCCGCGGGCCTGTTCCGCCCACGCGGCGAGGCGGTCCCGCAGAGCGTGGCCCTCGGCTTCGTGGATGCGGGCGCGGAAGGCTTCCACGCGTTCGCTGCGGGCGCGGCGGCGCATGCGGATGACGACGGAGCGGGTCAGGATCGTGTCCGGCAGGGAGCCGAGACCGGCGACCGCGACCGCGCAGTAGGACGGGAAGGCTTGCACGGTCTGGTTGCCGCCGTCGCCGATGCACCGGTACGTCACGCCCGAGCGGCGGTGCCCGGCGTTGAGGAACCCGCGCAACTCCTCGTTGTCCCCGGCCTTGGGGCCAAAGATGGTGTCGATCTCGTCGAACAGGATCGTCGGCCTACCGTTCGCCCCCGAGACGGCCCGGAAGAGGGCGGCGGCGGACGCGTTGACGGCCACCATCGGCTGCGGCACGAGCGTTTCCACGATCTCCAGCGCCCGCGACTTCCCGGACCCCGGCTCAGGGGACAGGAAGGCGATGCGCGGGGTGGAGTCGAAGCAGTCGAGTAGGTGCGCGTGAGCGTCCCACAGTGCGACAGCCACGTAGGCGGCCTCGGTGGGAAAGACGTTGAACCGGCGGTGGAAGGCTTCCACCTCGTCGAGCAGCGCGGCCCCGTCGATCGGTGTGGGGGTCATGCGGCGTTCCTCCGTTCGTTGCCCAGGGCGGGCATGCCGGTGCAGAAGTGCTTGTGCGCGGCGTACTCGGTGACCAGCGCGGCCACGGCGTCCTGCCCGCGGGCGGTGCCGGTGCGCCCGCAGGGGCAGGCGTAGGCGGCGGTGGGAGTGCCGCCGGGCCGGGTGGACCACCGGGCGCCGTCGTAGTGGTGGCGGTAGACCGGTGGGGCGTAGATCCGGATACCGGGCCGCTCCGGCGTCGGGTCGGCACGGGGGTGCGCTCCGTCGGCGGGGAACCGGTTCGAGTGAAGAGCAGTGACGACGCCCTGACGGGCGGCGCCTTTCGGCTCGCCCACGACCGGCCGGACGTCGTGAGATTCGGCGGCGTGCGGGCCTGTCTC
>NZ_MUND01000828.1 GCF_002154375.1 Streptomyces glaucescens
CGCCCGCGCGGGCGGTGGTCGGCCTGGACGACACGTACCACAAGGCGCAGCTGCGCTACCAGGTCACCGCGCAGCGCCCGGCGGCCGTCGACCGCACGCTGCGCTGGCTGCGGACCCTGCCCGGCAGGTGCGCGACGTTCGTCGCGACCAGCGCCAACGGCACGCGCCAGCAGGTCGAGGTGGCCGGGGCGGCGCTCCCCGAGGCGGGGGACGCCCGGCAGGGGCTGCGGGTCACGTCGACGATCGAGTACCAGGACGAGCCGGTCTCGCTGACCCTGGACGTGGCGGCCGTCCGCGTCGGCCAGGACGCGTTCACGCTGACCAACGGCGGTCTGGGCGATGTCTACTCCGAGGTCACGGCGGCGGCGGTGCAGCTGGGCGCCGAACGGCTGGCGGCGGTGCGCAAGCAGGGCCGGGTGCTGGTCTGAGCGGCGCCGAGGGCTACTCCCGGTCGAACGCCTCCCGCTGGGCGACCACGTCGTGCGCCAGGTCCGGGACCGTACGGCCGTGCGCGAAGGCCCGGGCGCGCAGCCGGGCCAGCGCCTCGTCCGCGCCCACCCGCAGCCGGGCCATGATCATGCCGACGGCCTGGAAGACCTGGTCGTGACCGTGGGCCAGCTCGGTCAGCCAGGTGCCGCCCGGCCGGGTGTCGTCCTCGTCGCCGCACGGCAGGTACACCAGCGCGACCGTCATGACCTTGGCGATGAGGTGCGCGATGTGCAGCTCACGGGCGGTGAGGGTGCCGGGGGCGTCCCGGTACAGGTCGAGGGTGCCGACACATCCCGCCCTGTCCCCCAGGGGCAGCGCGTACACGGCCTGGATCCCGGCCGCGGTCGCCTGCTGGGCGAAGACCGGCCAGCGCGCGGCGCTCGACGCAGCGCCCAGGTCGGCGACGAGCACGGGCGCCCCGGTCCGGGCGGCCTCCAGGCAGGGGCCCTCTCCCAGGCTGGCCTGGATCTCCATCAGCTCGGCGGCACGGTCGTCCCCGGCGCTCAGCGGCACCGGCATGCCCACGCCGGACAGCGAGACGCTCGCGGAGGACACCGGCAGTACCCGCGTCGCGACCTCGCACAGCCGGCGCGGCAGCTCACCGGGACCGACGCCGCGCACCGATTCCGCGATCACGTCGGCGGCCCACGCTCCGTCCCGCTCGTTCCTGGGCCGCACGGTCACTCCCTCCTGGACCGGTGGAACCACAAGGGAAAACGAGGCCCGACTACCCGACGGGGGTGCCCCGAAACAACCGTTCCGCCCTGCGCGGGGGCTGCCGGTCCTACGCTGGGGTCATGACCGAGCAGGCGATCTACCGGCGCCCTCGCGAGACGCGCGACCGCCTCACGCCACCGCCCGGCTTCACGTCTCCGGAGATCACGGACGGCGAGAAGGACATGTTCCGGAGTTAGGGAGCCGGCTCCTCGCGTTGCACGCCCGGGCCGCAGGGCGGTTCCGTGGCCTGTGCCGGGCCCGCGTTCGCGGCGGCGACCAGGGCGGTGA
>NZ_MUND01000829.1 GCF_002154375.1 Streptomyces glaucescens
TACTACGGCGCCGCGGCGCCGCGCCTGGCCCAGCTGAAGCGGACGTACGACCCGGGGCGGGTGTTCACCCACCCGCAGGCGCTGTGAGCGCCGGCGCGCCGGGAGACCCCCGGCGCCCGCCGGTCCACCCCGCCTCAGGCGGCGAGGTCGCGCTCCTCGCTCTTCTTCCCGGTGGAGTCCTGCCGGGTCCCGGGAATCAGGGCGTCCCTGTTCTCGACGGACGGCCGCTTCCGGATCAGCCACCCCACCCGTGGCGACCGCTCCATCGCCTCGGCCACGGGGGTGAGCAGCGCCATGGCGACGGGCGAGAGCAGCAGCGCGACCGCCGTGCCCAGTGCGAACCCGCCCACGACGTCGGTCGGGTAGTGCACACCCATGTACACCCGGCAGAACCCTTCCAGCAGGGCGAGCCCGATGCCGACGAGTCCGAACTTCCGGTTGGCGACGAAGAGCCCGACGGCCATGGCCATGGTGATGGTCGCGTGGTCGCTGACGAACGAGAAGTCGGTCTTGCCCTTGACGAGGACCTCCAGGCCCTCGTGCTCAAGGAAGGGCCGGGGCCGCTCCACGAATCCGCGTATCGGCACGTTCACCAGCACCGCGACGCCGGCCGCCAGCGGTGCCCAGACCAGCGCGGCGACGGACGAGGCCGCCTCCTGCGCGGATCCGGCCCGGCGCCGTCCGGTCCACCAGCACCACAGCACGAGCAGCACCATGCCGAACAGCAGTCCGTACTCACCGACGTACTCCATGACGCGGTCGAACCAGTGTGGTGCGTCCTTGGCCAGGCCATTGATGTCGTACAGCAGCTCGACGTCGGGGTTCGACCCGGATTGCGCGAGTCCAGCCATGGTGCAGCGGCCCCTTCGTCGTCATCTCAGCGGCGCACCCTTTCATGCGCCGTCCTGCCACCCCCGTGGTGGGTAGATCGATCGTCCCGGTCGATGGTCTGTCGATGGTCTAGGTCAATCGGCTACGTCAACAGGAACGCACGGTCCCGGTCTCTACGTTCCACATTCCACTGAATGATCACGCAGACGTTATCGAAGAGAGACACGTCATCGCAGCTCAGGGGTCTGGTTCACGCTCAGTTCAAGCCGCTCGGAGCCGCCTCCGGGTCGCTCCGAGCGGCTCCACACCCGGTCAGACGGCCGAGGGCAGCGCTTTTGCGCCATCCTCGGTGACCCGGGTGGCCCCGAAGTACTTCGCGGTGTCGATCGGGTCGAACCGGATCACCGCGCCCGTGTACGGCGCGTCGATCATGTACCCGCCGCCGACGTAGATCCCCACGTGGTCGATGGCCCGCGAGTTGGTGGGGTCGGGCGAGAAGAACACCAGGTCACCGGGGAGCAGTTCGTCCCGGGAGGGGTGCGGCCCCGCGTTGTACTGATCGTTCGCCACCCGCGGCAGCTCGATCCCCAGGCTCTCGTACGCCGCCTTGGTCAGCCCCGAGCAGTCGAACCGCCCGCCCTGTTCGGGCGTGCCGTTCCCGCCCCACAGATAGGGCGTGCCCAGCTTCTTCTGCGCGTAGTGGATCGCGCCGGCGGCCTGCTTGGACGGGTCGAGCCGGGTGGTGGGGGCGGCGAAGCTCTCCTCCAGCGTCGTGATCGTCCGGACGTAGTTCTGCGTCTCCTTGTACGGCGGCACGCCCCGGTACTTGATCACTGCGTACGCCCCCGCGTTGTAGGCGGCGAGCATGTTCTTCGTCGGATCCCCGGGCACGTCCTTCACGTACTCGGCGAGCGTGCAGTCGTACTTCGCGGCCGACGGGATCGCGTCCCGCGGATCCCACACGTCACGGTCGCCGTCCCCGTCGCCGTCGACCCCGTGCGTGGCCCACGTGCCGGGGATGAACTGCGCTATGCCCTGCGCGGCGGCCGGGCTCTTGGCGTTCGGGTTGAAGCCGCTCTCCTGGTACAGCTGCGCGGCGAGCAGGGCCGGGTTGATGGCCGGGCACATGTTGCCGTACTTCTGCACCAGCGGCTGGTACGCGGCCGGCACCGACCCCTTGGCCAGTGCCTTGCCGCCGCCGCGCACCCCGTTCACCAGGTTCCCGGCGACCAGGTACACGCCGACGACGAGCAGCATCACGAAGGCGAGCGAACCACCGACCACGGCCGTGCCAACGATCCACGCCTTACGCACCGTCAACCGCCCCTCACCGCCCGGGAGTACGCCGACGTCAGTGTAGAGGCGGAGCCCGCCCCTCGCAGGCATGACAACCCGTCGGCCTCGCAGCCGCCCCTGCGCGCGAGCGGTTGCCCCGGTCAGGGGCGCCCGGCCGGGAACCCCACCCCGGTCAGCTCCTCCGACGCCTCCCACAGCCGCCGTGCCGCCACCGGATCGCTCGCCGCCGCCGACCGGCCCACCAGGGCCGGCGCGCCCCGCATCTCGGCGAGCCCGTCGGGGCCGACGTAGCTCCCGCCCGGCAGGTCCGCCACCGCCGCGTACAGCGTGGGCAGCGCGCCCGCCCGGTCGCTCTGCGCGAAGAGGCGGTTGCCGATCCCCATCACGGCGCGGGCCAGCGGGTTGCCGGCGTGGCTCTGCAGGTTGGTGGCCGCGTAGCCGGGGTGGGCGGCCACGGCCCGCACGCCGGAGCCGGACTCGGCCAGGCGGCGCTGGAGTTCCAGGGTGAAGAGCAGGTTGGCCAGCTTGGACTGGGCGTAGGCGCGCACCGGCGTGTAACCGGACGTCAGGTTCAGGTCGTCGAAGCGGATGACGCCGTAGCCCGCGCGGTGCATCCCGGACGAGACCGTCACCACCCGGTCGGTGACGTACGGCAGCAGCAGGTTGGTGAGCGCGAAGTGACCGAGGTGGTTCGTGCCGAACTGCATCTCGAACCCGTCGCGCGTCCGCCGCCGCGGCAG
Source organism: Streptomyces glaucescens (assembly GCF_002154375.1). Lineage (GTDB taxonomy): Bacteria > Actinomycetota > Actinomycetes > Streptomycetales > Streptomycetaceae > Streptomyces > Streptomyces glaucescens. Next base: position 2,868 of record NZ_MUND01000829.1, read on the forward strand.
CATCATCACGCCCGCGTTGTTGATCAGCAGGTCCAGCGGGCGCCCTTCCCACCGCTCGGCGAACTCCCGTACGGACGTCAGGTCGGCGAGGTCCAGCCGCCGTACCTCCGTACTGCCCCGCACCTGCGCGCCGCCGCCGGCCTCCGCCGCCGCGGCCCGCCCGCGCGCCTCGTCCCGCACGGCGTAGACGACGTGCGCCCCCGCCCGCGCCAGCTCCCGCGCGGCGACCCGTCCGAGCCCGCTGTTGGCGCCGGTGACGACGGCGGTCCGCCCGATGAGGTCCGGCAGCCGGCTCGCGTCCCACTTGGCCGGCCGGGCCGGCTTGGTCGTAGTTGCCATGCCCTCAAAGTAGGCACCGCCAACAATGCTGTCAATGACAACATCGGGCTACGATGACCCCATGCACCAGCCCGAGAGCAGCAGCCGCCCCTACCACCACGGCGACCTCCGCGCCGCCCTGCTCTCGGCCGCCGAACACACCCTGCGCGCCAAGGGCGCCACCGCCCTCTCCCTACGCGAACTCGCCCGCGACCTCGGCGTCAGCCACGCCGCCCCGGGACGCCACTTCAAGGACAAGCAGGCCCTGCTCGACGCGCTCGCCCTCACCGGCTTCCAGCGCATGGCGGCCGCCATGGACACCGCCGACGACCCCGCCCTGCCCCTCGAACCCCGGCTCACCGCACTCGCCCGCGCCTATCTCGGCTTCACCGTGGACAACCCCGCCCTGCTGGAACTGATGTACGCCCGCAAACACGACCCGGACATCCCCGAGCAGCTGGCCACCGCCATCGCCCGCACGAAGGAACCCCTCTTCCGGATCATCACCGACGCCCAGCAGCGCGGCGAGATCGTCCCGGGCGACCCCGAGCACATCGCCCTCCTGGCCGGCGCCAGCCTGCACGGCGTCGCCAGCTTCACCGCCACCGGCCACCTCCCGCCCGAGTCCGCCCTCACCGGCGTCGACGAGCTGGTCCACCACCTGCTGCACGGCCTGAGACCCCGCTAGCCTTCACCCGGACGGCCCTCACCCGCAGAACACCGGCGCGGCCCCGTCACCCGTCACACCATCAGAAACCGGCACAGTCACCAAAAGTGACACAACGACGGAATCACACCACAGGTTCCGCACCCGCTTCATTGCCCGGCGTTACGCGCCGTGATACACAGAGTGACCATACGAGCTATTCGTACGAAACCTGCCAAGCAATGACGCCCGGGTATGTCGACTTGGCGTCATTGCTTGGCAGGTT
>NZ_MUND01000830.1 GCF_002154375.1 Streptomyces glaucescens
CCACAGCACGGCGAGGAAGTCCTCGGCGGCTTCGTCGCCGTCCCGCTGACCGTCCCCGCCTCCTACGACACCCCCTCCGCGGCCCTGACCAAGCTGGAGGGCATCTGGCGGATGCTCGGCAGGCCCTGGGTCGTGTGCTCCGCCGGCCGCGAGGCCGGGCTGCGCGCGGTCGCCGCCCGGCAGGACTGGCCCGGCCTGCGGCTCACCACGGCCGACGCGCTGCGCGAGGCACCCGAGGACCACGACTGGCACCCCGCCGAACCGGACGACCTTATGCTGATGCTGATGACGTCCGGCAGCACCGGCCTGCCCAAGGCGGTCCGCCTCACCCACCGCAACGTGCTGACCCGCTCCGCCGCCACCGAGCAGATGAACGGCCTCGGCGCGGACGACGTCTCCCTCAACTGGATCCCCCTCGACCACGTCACCGGCGTGGTGATGTTCCACCTGCGGGACGTGTACCTGGGCTGCCGCCAGATCCACGCCCCCACCTCCTGGGTCCTCCAGGACCCGCTGCGCTGGATGGACCTCGCCGACCGGCACCGGGTCACCGTCACCTGGGCGCCCAACTTCGCCTTCGGGCTCCTCGCCGAGCAGTCCCACCGCTTCACGGACCGCGCCTGGGACCTGTCGCCGATGCGGCTGGTGATGAACGCCGGCGAGGTCGTCGTGGCCTCCGCCGCCCGCCGGTTCCTGCACGCGCTGAAGCCGTACGGCCTGCCGCAGGACGTGATGCACCCCGGCTGGGGCATGTCCGAGACCTGCTCCGTGGTCACCGACGCCGTGCTGCCCGCCGAACCCGTCCCGGACGAGGGGACGTTCGTGAGCTGCGGCCTGCCCTACCCGGGCTTCGCCATGCGGATCGTCGACGAGCAGGGCACGGTCCTCACGGAGGGCGAGGCGGGCCGGTTCCAGGTCCGCGGCACCTCCGTGACCGGCGGCTACCACGACAACCCGGGCGCCAACGCCGAGGCGTTCACCGAGGACGGCTGGTTCGACACCGGCGACCTGGCGTACCTGCGCGACGGCGAGCTGTACATCACCGGCCGCGCCAAGGACGTCATCATCGTCAACGGCGTCAACCACTACAGCCACGAGATCGAGGCGTGCGTCGAGGAACTGCCCTACGTGGAGCGCAGTTTCACCGCCGCCGTCGCGGTGCGCTCCGATCCGTCGTCGCCCACCGACGAACTCGCGCTCTTCTTCCACCTCACCGCGGAGGTCACCGCCGGCGCCCTGCGCGAGATCGCCGGAAAGGTGACCCGGGAGATCGGCGTCAGCCCGGCCTTCCTCATCCCCGTCGAGCAGGACGCGATCCCCAAGACCGAGATCGGCAAGATCCAGCGCACCAAGCTGCGCAAGAGCTTCGAGGCGGGCGCCTTCGACGACGAGGTCCGCCGGACCCAGCTCCTGCTGGGCACCGCCGCCACCGTTCCCGACTGGTTCCTGCGGCCGGTGTGGCAGCGGACGGAACGCCCCGAGGCCCGGACTGCGCCGTCCGGCCGGCACACCCTCGTCCTCGCGGGCGCCGACCCCCGGGTCCGGCAGCTCGCGGAACGGCTCGCCGACGCGTTGCGGTCCGGCGGGGGCCTGTGCACGGTGGTCGACGAAGGGACGTCGTACGCCCGGCTCGACGCCGCGCACTACCGCGTACGGCCCGCCGAGGAAGCCGACCACGCCGCGCTGCTGGGGCGGTTGGCGGACGACCGGCGGCCGGTCGACGCCGTCGTCCACCTCGACGGGCCGCGCGGCACGGGCGGTCCCGGGGCGGCGCCGGACGACACGACCGGCGCGGAGGAACTGCTCGCGTTCGTCCGCGCCCTCGCCGCCCGGCCCGGCCCGCACCGCCCCGTCGACCTCGTGTACGTGACGGCGGGTGCCCAGGCCGTACGCCCCGGTGACCGCCCCTGTCCGCCCCACGCCATGGCGGGCGCGCTGGTGAAGTCGCTGGCGGAGGAGTTCGGCTGGCTGCGCGGCAGGCACCTCGACCTCCCCCCGGACGACGGCACGGACCCGCTGACCCTGCTGACGGCCGAGGCGACGGTCACCGCGGACGGCGCGGAGGTGGCGTACCGCGACGGACACCGGTACGT
>NZ_MUND01000831.1:0-805 GCF_002154375.1 Streptomyces glaucescens
GTCTTCGAGCGGCTGCGGGACTTCGCCGCCTACCCGAAGTACACCGACGCCGTCCGTGAGGTGACCGTCACCGACACCGGCGGCGACACTCTGGACTCGGACTGGTCGGTGAACTTCCGCAACGGCATCCTGTGCTGGTCCGAACGTGACCGCATCGACGCCGCCAACCTGTCCATCGAGTTCACCCAGACCGACGGCGACTTCGACCGGTTCGACGGCGCCTGGACCGTGCACGGCCACGACGACGCGGTCAGCGTGCGGTTCACCGCCCGCTTCGATCTCGGCATGCCCAGCCTCGCCGCCATCATCGACCCGATCGCCCGCCAGGCCCTCGTCGAGGCCATCGGCCTCATCCTGCGCGGCCTGCTCGGTGAGCACATCACCCTCACCACACCGGAGGCGGAACCCGTCGGCACCGCGGCGGGAACGGACACGCCGTGACCGGCGCCCTCGGTACCGCCGCCGCGCTCCCTCACCAGGCCATGGCGCCGGTGACGGAGCGGGGGTTCAAGGACGTCCTCGCGAACCTGCCCTCCGGCGTCACCGTGCTGACCACGAGCGAGACCGACGGGACCGCTCCGGCGGGCATGACAGCGAGCGCCGTGTGCTCCCTGTCCCTGGACCCGCCGATGATCCTGGCCTGCGCGGCCAACCACAGCCGCACACTGGCCCGCATCCGCACCACCGGGGTCCTGGCCGTCAACGTCCTGCGCGAGAACCAGGCCCATCTGGCGCGGCGGTTCGCCAACCCGCACCTCGACCAGGACACCCGCTTCGCAGCCACCGCCCACCGCCTGGAGGACGG
>NZ_MUND01000831.1:829-981 GCF_002154375.1 Streptomyces glaucescens
TGGGCGGCGGACACCCGCTGCTCTGGCACAACCGCACCTTCCGCACCCTCGCCTGACCGACCGCGACCCTTCTGGAGGCATCCACCATGCCCAGGGACATCAGCAACAAGACCGTCGCCATCACCGGCGGCAGCCGCGGCATCGGCCGCGCC
>NZ_MUND01000832.1 GCF_002154375.1 Streptomyces glaucescens
CCCCCCGCCCCCACCCCGTCCGGGTCATGGTCGTAGGAGCAGCAGGACGTCACGCTCGTACTCCCACGAGGGGTGGACTCAGTCGTGAGCGACACCGCAGGCACGCCGCCGTCCGGGCGCACGGGACGGGCCCTCGGGCCGGGGCTCGGGGTGTCGGCCTCCGGCGTCGGGCTGATACGCCGGCGCAGGAGGGGCTGGACACGTGTCGGCACGCTCGGCGTGACCGCCGTCGTGGCGGCGGCCGTCGGGACCGCCTCGGCCATCTACGCCAAGCTCGACGGGAACATCACGCCCGACGAGGCCGCGGCCGCGGAACTCGCCCGGTACGAGAAGGAACGCCCCACCTCCCTGGTGCGGGACGCGCGCAACATCCTGGTGATCGGCTCGGACTCGCGTTCCGGGGCCGGCAACGGCCGTTACGGGCGGGATCCGGGGACCGAGCGTTCGGACACCACGATCCTGCTGCACCTCGCGGCCGGCCGCCGCAGCGCGACCGCCGTCTCCATACCCCGCGACCTCATGGTGGACGTGCCCGCCTGTCTGCGCCGGGACGGTTCGCGCGCCGAACCGACGTTCGCGATGTTCAACCACGCCTTCGAGAGCGGCGGTACGGCGTGCACGGTGCGAACCCTGGAGCAGCTGAGCGGTATTCGCGTCGATCACCACATGGTCGTCGACTTCACCGGCTTCAAGGAGATGGTCGATGCCGTCGACGGCGTACAGATCTGCTTGAAGCAGGCCATTCACGACAAGGCCGCCAGGCTTCACCTTCCCGCCGGTACCGTGACGCTCAACGGCGAGCAGGCACTCGGCTACGTCCGCGCCCGCAAGTCCCTCGGCGACGGCAGCGACACCGACCGCATGGACCGCCAGCAGCGCTTTCTCGCGGCCCTGGTCAACAAGGTGCGCGGCAACGACGTGCTGCTGAACCCGGCGAAGCTCTACCCCGTGCTCGACGCGGCGACGTCCGCGCTCACCACCGACCCGGGACTGGCCAGTCTGCGCGGTTTGTACCAACTTGTCCGTGGGTTGCGCGACATCCCCACCGAACGTGTGCAGTTCCTGACGGTTCCGCGAGAGTCGTACGTCTACAACGCCAATCGCGACCAGCTCGTGGAGCCCGAGGCGGAGCGGCTGTTCGAGCGGCTGCGCACCGACCGCCCCGTGGAGGTGACCCCGCATTCCGGCCCTCGCGACGATTCCGAGGAGCCGGCCGCCCGCGACTCCCCCACCCCCACCTTCCGCGGGAACACCGCCGCCGACGACCACTGCCGGTAAAGGACACACCAAGTCGGCACACTCCCGCTCCGGGAAATGCGCCGGATTGCCCAGTTGTAGGGACGTGGAATTTGTCACCGCCGTCGCTTGGCGCTGAACTGGGCGGATAGTGTGAGCGATCCGGTGCACCCGGCTCCCGGCCACAGTCCGTCCAGGGGTCGCGCACTGCATGTACGAGACCCGAGCGCCTCGGAGGGGGAAGGCGCCGCGTGGCCCCGACGGAGGATTCAGGCAACCGTGGACGCGCAAGGCCGTGGGCGGGCGGAGAACATCGATCCCGCAGACCAGTGGGTACTCAATCCGAGCACCGGCGAATACGAACTGCGACTGACCCCTTCCGCACCGCAGTCGGCGGTCCCGGGCCCGCGCCGAGCCGCGTCCCGAGGCAGGGGCGCGGCCCCCGGCCGGCCGAGCCGCACCGCCGCCCCGGCCCCCGAAGGCCGGAAAGAGGCACGGGGCGCTCGGGAAGAGGCGCGGGGCGGCCGGGGGGAAGCACGGGGCAGCCGGGAAGGCCAGGAGGCGCGCCCAGGCCGT
>NZ_MUND01000833.1 GCF_002154375.1 Streptomyces glaucescens
CATCGTCGTGACCGCGCCGGCGGAGGGGTCGACGGAGTGCACGACGGGATCGGTCAGGTAGCGGCGCACGAGCAGGTCGACATTGCGGTCGAGGGTGGCGGAGAACAGCATGCGCTGGCCCTCGGGGCGGACCTGGTCGAGCAGGGCGGTGACCTGCGGCATGAAGCCCATGTCGGCCATCTGGTCCGCCTCGTCGAGGACGGTGATGGAAACCTGGTTCAGCCGGCACTCGCCGCGGTCGATGAGGTCCTTGAGGCGTCCCGGTGTGGCGACGACGACCTCGGCGCCACCGCGCAGCGCGCTCGCCTGCCTGCCGATCGACATCCCGCCCACGACCGTGGCGAGGCGCAGCTTCACCGAGCGGGCGTAGGGGGTGAGCGCGTCGGTGACCTGCTGCGCCAGCTCACGCGTCGGTACCAGGATCAGCCCGAGCGGCTGCCGGGGCTCGGCGCGCTGACCGGCCGTACGGGCCAGCAGGGCCAGCCCGAAGGCGAGGGTCTTGCCGGAGCCGGTGCGCCCGCGGCCGAGCACGTCACGGCCGGCGAGGGAGTTCGGCAGGGTCGCGGCCTGGATCGGG
>NZ_MUND01000834.1 GCF_002154375.1 Streptomyces glaucescens
GTGGTGTGTTGGGTGGGGGGTCGCGCGGAGGGCGCCGTACGGGCGGACGCCGCGCTGGACGGCGGCGTGGTCGGGAGGTGGTGACGGCGGACGCCGAGGGCGTCCAGCCGCCGGGTGTGCGCGGTCAACCGCCTGGTGAAGTCCGTCCAGGTGGTGGGGCCGGTCCAGGCCCGCTCGGCGAGTGCACACAGCCGGGGGTAGGCCAGGCGGTCGAGGTCGGCGGCCGTGGGGGCGAACTCGGTCCAGATCTGTGCCTGGGTGCCGAGGACCCGTCCGCCGCCGGGTGCCGGGGCCGTCGGTTCGGGGTCGCCGCGGTGGACGGTGCGCAGGTCGACGACGGGGCCGGGCTGGACGGGCGTACCGCCGGGGTCGTCGTCCTGTGCGTAGTCGAGGTAGGTGGTGCGGTGGTGGGTGAGGACGACGTCGTGCCCGCGGCGCAGGGCTTCGGCGGCGTGGGCGGGTTCACGCCAGCTCATCGCGGTGAAGCCGGGCGGAAGGGCGCTGCCGGTCTCGGCCCAGGCGACGGGGTGGCGGCCGTGCTCCCGCAGGTACGATCCGGCCCGGCCGAGGAGCCAGCCGTGGAGGTCGGCGGGGCGGGAGAGTCCCTCGGCGGCGGCGCGGGCCCTGGCGGTGGGGCTCTCCTCCCACTCGGTGGTGGGGCACTCGTCGCCTCCGAGGTGGATGTACGGCGAAGGGAAGACGTCCATGACCTCGCCGAGGACGTCGTGCACGAAGTCGAGTACGGCGTCGTGGACGCCGAGGACGGTGTCGCAGACCCCCCAGCGGGTCCACACGTCGAGCGCGCGGTCCGGGTGGTTGCCGAGGTGGGGGTAGGCGGCGAGGGCGGCGCGGACGTGTCCGGGCATCTCTGTCTCCGGCACCACGCTGACGCCCCGCCGGGCCGCGTAGGCGACCAGGCCGGTGAGTTCGGCGCGGGTGTAGGCGCCGCCGTGCGGGCGGTCGTCGAAGCCGGTGGTACCCACGGAGCCGGTGGCGCCCGCTGGGTCGGTCATGGAGCGGGCGCGGCGGGCACCCACCGTCGTCAGCCGGGGGTATGCGGCGACCGGCATCCGCCACCCCTGGTCGTCGGTGAGGTGGAGGTGCAGGACATTGAGCTTGTGCAGTGCGAGCAGGTCGACGTGGCGGCGGAGGGTGTCGGCGTCGTGAAAGTGGCGCGCCACGTCGAGCATCAGGCCGCGCCAGGGACGGTGCGGCACGTCGGTGATCTCGGTGCAGGGAAGCTCCCAGCGGTCGACCCGCTCGCCGTCCGCGCCTTCGGCGGGGATCAGGGCCTGGTCCGGCAGGAGCTGGCGGACGGTCTGCACGCCGCGGAGCAGCCCCGTGGGGTGGGCCGCGCGGAGCAGGACGGAGCGGGGGGAGACGGTGAGTCCGTACCCTTCCCGGCCGAGGCCGCGCAGCCCGGCG
>NZ_MUND01000835.1 GCF_002154375.1 Streptomyces glaucescens
CCCCCGGCCCCACCCCCGCAAGGAGCCCTCGTATGTTCATCCAGCCCTGGGACGCGAGTCTGGACGAAGCCGAATGGCAGACCTGGATCGCCGACGGCCACGACTTCGGCCTCCTCAGCGTCAACGGCGCGCCCGGCCTGCCCCCGATCGCCGTTCCCACCCACTTCACCAGCGAGCCCGGCCACCTCCTGATCCACCTCGCGCGGCCCAACCCAGCCTGGAAGGCGATCGAGCACCGCCCGGACGTCCTGTTCACCGTCTTCGGCGACTACGCCTTCGTCCCCGGCCCCTGGCGCGCCAAGCCGGACACCCCGCCCACCGACGGCGTCCCCACCAGCTACTACACCGCCGTCCAGTTCACGTGCCGCGCGCACATCGTCGACGACCCCGACGCCAAGGCCGAGCTGCTGCGCCATCAGATGGCCCACTTCCAGCCCGACGGCGACCACGCCCCCATCGCCGCCGACCGGCCTCCGTACGGGCGCATGCTGTCCGGCATCCGCGGTCTGCGCCTGGACGTCACCGACGTCAGGGCGAAGTTCAAGTACGACGACCACAAGCCCGTCGAGCACCGCACCGCCGTCGCCGGACGCCTCACCGCACGCGCCCAGGGCCTCGACCTCCCCACCGCCGCCCAGCAGCGCCGCCGCCTGGACCGCATCGGCCCCTGGCAGCCCTGACCACCCGCCCCCGCAGGCACCGAGGAACGGACAGCTCCCTCCCATGACCGCCTTCCGCATCGCCCCCGCCGTCGCGGACGCCTTCCCCGACACCCTCATCGCCCTGGTCACCGCGACCGGCCTGAACGGCCGTGAGCCCTGGCCCGCCACCGCCACCGCTCTCGACGACCTGGAGCAGCGACTCGCCGACGGATCCTGGCAGCCGGCCGACGAGACCGACCCCCGCATCGAGGCCTGGCACACCGCCTACCGCTCCTTCGGAACCAACCCCCGCCGCGTCCGCCCCAGCGTCGACGCCCTCGGCCGCCGTATGACCAAGAAGGGCACCCTGCCCCGCATCAACCCGGCCGTCGATTCCTACAATGCCGTCTCCGTCCGCCACGGCCTGCCCGCCGGCGCCTTCGACCTCGACCACGTCACCGGCGAGGTGCAGATCCGGCACGCGGACGGCACCGAGGAGTTCACTCCGCTCGGCGAACCCGGCACGGTCGAGAACCCCAGGCCCGGCGAGATCATCTACGCCGACACCACCGGCGTCCTGACCCGGCACTGGAACCACCGCGACACCCACCGCACCCGCGTCACCGAAGACTCCACCCACGTCACCTTCGTCCTGGAGACCCTGCACGCCACGCGCGACGGCCACCTCCTGCGGACGGCGGCCGAGGAACTGCGCGGCCTGCTCCTCCCGCACACCGCGCAGACCCGGGTCCGCTACCTCACGCCGTAGCTCGGCGCACCGCGCGGTCGGGAAGGCGGACCACCAGCGGGCGGGTGTGCTCCCGGGCGCCGGCGACGAGCACGCCCAGCACCTCCTGGGTGGGAGCGGGTGCCCGACGGCCCCGCGGCGCGTACCGACGCGGTGCCATCCCCGGCACCGGGACCTGATGTCCCGTCAGACCGTCCCGTCCAGCGCCTACAGCGGCCGGTGCCCGGCGACGGCGCCGCCCGGGTCGTCCATCAGGGCGATACGGGCGGTGATGCGCTTGCCCACCGGCTCCCGCTGGGCTTCGAAGCCCTGCGCCACCGCCATCACGATCTCCAGACCGTGCTGCCCCACCCGGCCGGCGTCGGCGGCCCGGGCGATGGGCAGCACCGGGTCGGAGTCCCACACCACCACCTCCACCACGTCACCGGCGATCCGCAGATCCAGCAGCACGGGCCCCGGTGCGTACTTGAGGGCGTTGGTGACCAGCTCGCTGACCACCAGCTGCGTCAGGTCCATGGCGCGCTGCGAGACGGGCAGGCCGTGCTCGGCCTGCACCCGGGTGAGGAAACCGGCGGCCAGATGGCGTGCCTGGGCGATGTCCGTGCCGTGGCCGTCCAGAGCCACGGTGGTGTGCATCGTCCGCTCACGCGGCGCCGTGCCGTCCTCGCCCCAGGGAACTGCTTCCATCCCGGCCGCCTTCGCTACCCCGTTCATCCCCCGCGCATACCCGCACATGCCGGAGTCACGCCCCTCGGTCCTCTGTCGATCCCGTCACAAAAGGGCAGCAGGGTTCGCGGGCGGTCGCGACCCGGTGGCGCGCCGCGCGTACACCTCTATCTCGATCTTCATCCGGGGGTCGGCGAGACCGCACACGAGCATCGTGGCGGCCGGCCGGACCTCGCCGAAGCAGCGGCGCAGGACCGGCCAGCACGGCTCGAAGTCCTCGCGGTCGGGCAGCATGTAGCGCACCCGCACCACATCGGCGAAGGCGCACCCCGCCTCGGCGAGTGCGGCCTCGATGTTGCGCAGGCACTGCTCGGCCTGGTCCACGACGTCGTCCGAGATCGCCATGGTGGTGTAGTCGAACCCGGTCGTCCCGGACACATGCACCCAGTCACCGTCCACCACGGCACGGGCATAGCCGATCTGGTCCTCGAAGGTCGAGCCGCTGAGGATCGCACGTCGCTCCGTCATGCGCCGAACGCTAAGTGACCATCCTCGATACGTCTAATACAGGGCCCTCGCGCAGGTACGGGCATGGCCGACGCCGAACAGGACTCCTGGTCACTGATCCCGTGCGGATCACCGCCCAACTCGGTAGGGTGCGCAGGCCGCACCGCCTGAACAGTCATGGCGGCACCCGACGGAGAGGGGCGGAACGACGATGCAGGCATCGGAGGTCCCTCGTGCGGTGGCCGCGGCCATGTCGGCCGCCTCGTCCCTCCACCTGCCGGTCGACGACGCGATCGTTCTCCACGACTCGAACAAGCTCACCCTGCGCCTGCTGCCTGGTGATGTCCTGGCCCGGGTGGCACCTGTCGCGCACCAGGTCGCCCAGTTCGAGGTCCGGCTCGCGCAACGGCTCGCCGCATCCGGGTGCCCCGTGGCCGCTCTCGAACCGCGGGTGGAGCCGCGCGTCCATGAGCGGGACGGCTTCGTCATCACGCTGTGGACCTACTACGCACCCGTGACACCTCCGGACGTCCCACCAGCCGTCTACGCCGGCGCACTCGAGCGGCTGCACGCCGGCATGCGCGAGCTCGACGTCCCGACGCCGCACTTCACGGATCGAGTCGAGCAGGCCCAGCGACTCGTGGCGAACCGCGACCGCACTCCGGCGCTCGCCGACGCGGACCGGGAGCTGCTCGGCGACGCGTTGCGCACCCTGAGACGAGCGATCGGCGAGCGCGGCCGCGCGGAGCAGCTGTTGCACGGGGAGCCACATCCGGGCAACGTCCTGCCCACGAAGAACGGGCCGCTGTTCATCGACCTGGAGACGTGTTGCCGTGGTCCCGTCGAGTTCGACCTCGCCCACGCGCCGGAAGAAGTCAGCGCGCACTATCCGGGTGTCGACCACGAGTTGCTGCGCGAGTGCCGGCTCCTCGTGCTGGCGATGATCACCGCCTGGCGCTGGGACCTAGCCGACCAGTTCCCGGACGGCCGCCGGCTCGGCACGGAATGGCTCCACCAGATCCGAGCGGCACTGCGCGCCTAGGTGTGCCGTCACACTCCCGTCGTCGCCCGCACACTGAATACCGCCACGTTCGATGGGCGGGAGCGACATCCGCGTCGTGGTCAGGCTGACCGACGTTCACCTCCGCGCCCGCCGGACCCAGTCCGCGAGCCTGGGGCGAGTCGCGGACCCGTGCGGCGTCCCCCGGTCTCGGTCTGTGGAGCAGCGGCCGCCTCCGCCTCGCCGGCCTGAGCACCGTACAGGGCGGGGCAGAGGAACGGAGCGGACATGGCGCCGTGCCCTCCGCGGCCGTGCTGCGGGCCGTCGTCCGGTGCGGACGACGCCGGCACCGGGCCTGGGCCGGGGAGCCGGCCCCGCACGGCTGGGAGGGGGCGTCTCAGCCGGTCGCCAGCTCTCCGAGCAGTTGCCAGGTGCGCCGCCGGTCGGCCTCGCCGGCCAGGTCCGTCGTCGTGAGGACCACCTCCGTCGCCCCGGCCGCCCGGTAGCGCGCCACCTCGGCGGCGACGTCCTCCTCGTCCCCGATCACGGCCAGGTCGACGGCCCGGGTACCGCCGGACAGTTGGATGACCCGCTGGTAGGAGGGGAACCGCTCGTAGAACGCGAGCGACTCGGTCATCCTCTCCCGCACGCCCTCGGCGTCGGCGGTGACCACGCCGGGTACGAACGCGACGATGCGAGGTGCCGGCCGGCCCGCCGCCTCGGCCGCCGCGGTGACGGCTGGGACGATGTGCTCGGCGAGGGCGCGCGGGCCTGCCAGGTACGGGAGGATGCCGTCCGCGAGTGCGCCCGAGACGCGCAGCGCCTGGGGCGCCATGGCCGCGACGAGCAGCGGCACCGGTGGTTCGGCCCCTGGGACCGCGGCGGAGAGCGGCGTCGTGGCGGTGAGCAGCTCTCCGTGGAAGTCGGCGCTGCCCGTCTCGACGAGTTGGCGCAAGGCGGTGAGGAACTCGCGGAGCAGCCGGACGGGGCGCTCGTGCGGGATGCCGAAGCCCGTCTCCGTCAGGTGCTTCGTACCGAGCGCGAGCCCGAGGTGGTAGCGGCCGCGGGTCGCCGCCTGGGCGGTCTGGGCCTGGCTGGAGACGAGCAGCGGATGGCGGCCGAAGACGGGGATCGCGGCGGTCCCGACATGCAGCCCGGGTACCTCGCGGCCGACGATCGCGGCCAGCGAGATGGAGTCGTAGGCGAAGGTCTGCCCGAACCACGCGGACCGCAGTCCGGCGTCGCGGGCCTCCTGTGCCAGCCGCACGATGTGGTCGATCTCTTGCTGAATCGGGAGTGCTACTCCGAGAGTCATACTCAGGGCAACCGGCGTACTCGCGACGCGAATTCCTCCTCGTTCATGACAAGCTCATTGCAGCCTCGTGACGCGGGGGCGTCCGCCCGGTCGCCCGCTCGACCGGCGAACGCCGTGATCCCGCGCACCGGCACGGCAAAGGCTCCTGCCGCGTCAGTTCCGGCGGGGGCCGGCGGGGGCGG
>NZ_MUND01000836.1 GCF_002154375.1 Streptomyces glaucescens
GGTGTGAGCCGGGGGATGTGGACCGGCTGGTCGGGGCGGGTCTGCCGTTCGAGGAGCGGGCCGGGGAGTGTTATTTCGACGCGAATGACCTGTACAACCTCGGTATGTATTCGGGTCGTTCGACGACGCAGCCGGAGCTGGCGTTCCGGATGCTGTTCCGGTTCGCGGGCCGGCCGGTGGAGGATCTGCTGCGGCCGAAGACGTGGGACGTGCGGGTCCGGCTGGAGTGTGTGGAGTGTGCCGGTCGGGCGCCGTGGCACTTCGAGGAGCCGGACGTGGTCCGGTTCGGCGGGTGTGTGGAGGATGTGACGCGGCCGGAGCCCGGTGAGGGGTCGGCGCGTTTCGCGGCGCTGGTGACGACGACGGGTGCGCGCACGCCGATCGTGTCGCCGGTGCTGCGCAAGCTGGTGCGGGAGTATCTGGAGGCGGGGTATCGCTGGCAGATGATCCCGGTGCCGATGCAGTCCGATGTGGCGCTGGTGCACGGGCTGGGGGCGACGAGCTGTATCGCGGCGAGTCTGTTCCTGGCCGAGCGGTTCCGTGCGGCGGGGTATCGGGCGCAGGCGAAGCGGGGCTGGTTCTGCGGTGTGCTGGGTGGTGCGCTGGACCTTCCGCACGCGTGTGTGGAGGTCGAGGACGACGACGGTGCGCTGCGCACGGTCGACATCGCCAAGGCGCAGCTGGCCGCGCGGCTGCCGGACGACACCGAGGCGTTCCGGGAGCTGTGTCTGGGCTCGGTCTACAACAAGGTGATCCCCTCGACCGCCTCCGGCAACGCGCCCTTCGGCCGTCATGAGTGCGGCTCACCGCACCCGGCCCAGATCCACGCGGACATCCGCGCGGTCCGCCGAAGCTGACATCCCG
>NZ_MUND01000837.1 GCF_002154375.1 Streptomyces glaucescens
TCCGCCGAAGCTGACATCCCGCCCCGAGGCCGGCGCCGGCGGGGCGCATCGACCCCCGGACACTCCGCTCGATCACCGAGGCGGACTCCGCACGGCCTTTTCCGCTCACCGAACCACTCACCGAGGGGGCTGTACGCCATGCCTAATCCATTCGACGACGACAGCCGGGACTTCCTCGCCCTGTGCAACGCCGAGGAGCAGTACTCGCTGTGGCCGCAGGACATCGCCGTGCCCGAGGGCTGGCGGGCCGTGTACGGCCCCGCGGCCCGGGACGAGGTGATCGGCTACATCGACCGGACGTGGACGGACATGCGGCCGAAGAGCCTGCGGGACGCGATGGCCCGCGGCGACGGACTGCCGGCGTGAGGAGGGAACGGGCGAGGCGCGGCGCTCGGGGAGGCGCCGCGCGTCGCCGGGGTGATGTGTGCTGATCCGATGGCACGTCGACGGCTGACTGGAAAACGGTGCGGTTGAGAATCCTGTTTCTCGATTTCAACGGACAAGGTTGCTTGGGGGATACCTGTGACGGCAGATGTGAAGAATCGGGTCAAGTTCGTCCGCTGGCCTGCGGAGAGCGAGATACGCGAACAATGTAAAGTCCGGGGGCATCTCTGTCTGCTGGTCGTCGAGCACGGCGCGCCGCCGCCGGACCAGCTGAGCCTCTACGAGGACTGGGTGCGGCCCCCGATCGTCCAGGAAGACCTCCAGGCCCGCGTCCGCCAGCTGGCAGCCCGGGCCGTGCTCAAGTCGAAACCGGTGCTGGACCCGGCGGGCATCCTCTACTTCAAGGACTCCTCCGTCACGCTCTCACTGACGCAGTGCGAGATGCTGGCACCGCTGGTCGCCCGCTACGGCCAGATCATCTACCGGACCGAGCTGCGGGAGATCCTGGAACACTCCGGATCCAGCTCGTCCAGCAACGCGCTGGACCTGCACGTGATGCGCCTGCGCCGTCGTCTGCAGGTCGTGGGACTTGCGGTGCGCAACGTGTGGGGACGCGGTTTCGTCCTCGAACCCCTCTAGGGCCTGTCTGACAATTCCCGCCCGCCCCGTGGCGCATGGCACGCACGCTCGCCGCGTTCGCACGCACCGGACGCCACGGGGCCCGCCCTCCGGGAGGACGACGGGAATTGTCAGACAGACCCTAGGACGGCGAGCGCACACCGGTTGCGAGCGGCGGCGACCGGGTCGAGCGGGCGCGGGCGCAGACCGTGCCGCCGTCGCCCGACCCGGCCGGCCGTTCGGGTCACGACGTCGCGACGCTGAGCCCGACGTGCGCCTGGCTGCGCAGCTCGCGCAGCTCGCCGAAGGGGAGCGAACATCGGCTGAGCAAGTAGTCGGCGCCCGAGGTGCCGCCGGTCCCGGAATGGCTGCCCATGATCTTCGTGAGCATGCTGACATGACCCACCTGCCAGCGCCAGTAGCCGTTGCCCAGGTCGAGCAGGGCCTCGATGATCCGGTAGTAGACATCCGCGTCGATGCCCCGCCGCGCCAGGCCGGACACGGTGTGCCCGGACCGGGTCACCCAGGCGGTGAACGACTCGTACAGCGGACCGTCCTGCTCGGCGTTGCCGACGAGCCGGGCCAGCCGCTGAAACTGCTCCGACTGCGCACCGCTCGCCGTGCCGAGAGACTGACGGAACATGGCGAAGTCGCCCAGCGGCAGCCGGTCGAGGGCGGTCAGCTGGGTGTGCAGCACCTCGATGAGCTTCGCGGCACGCTGCAGAAGGTCGACGATCCACTCCGCGTTGGACGTGTCGTCGGTCGTCGTGAACGCGTCGATGACGGCTTCCAGGTCGGCGATCACCTGCCGCAGCCACAGTTCGCTCGCCTGGTGCGCGATGATGAAGAACTGCTCTGACAGAACAATGGACTTCATATCCGCGGAATCAGCGGTACGGGGTTTCTGGAGGGACAGCAAAGTATCCAGCTCGAGATAGTTCTGATAGGTCACGTCATCGGTCACTTTGATTCCCTCTCTCCGTGACGCACTCGACGATCGTCGACTCGCGGAGTCGGACTCGATCGCTCGTGGCCTGAGGCATCCATACGACGGCTGCGCCGAACCGGCCGGGCAGCGGAGCAGCGTTGCCGGGCACCGCCTCATTATGGGGTGGCCGGCGGGCTCGTGAACCCCGAGGAAAGAGTTCTTTCACGGCCCCGCGGGCCGGTCCGGCCCCATGTCATCGTGATGACCGTTACCAGCACGATGGCGGTCCCGGCGGGCGTCCCAGAACCCGCGGTCGCCATGACCGCCCATCAATTCGCGTATCCATCATGCTGGACTCTCTGTCGGAGGCGGAGCGGCGTTGAATACTGTTGCGGAGCTATTCGAGTCCACGGTTGCCAAGTCGGGTGATGCTCCGTCGGTCGTTTTCGGAGAATCCGTCGTCGACTACGCGGAGCTGAACGCGAGGGCGAACCGGCTCGCCAGGCGGCTGATCGCCTCCGGCGTGGGGCCGGACTCCCTCGTCGCGATCGCGGTGCCCCGGTCCACCCGGCTCATCATCGCGGTGCTCGCCGTGCTGAAGGCCGGCGGTGCCTACCTGCCGCTGGACCCCACCTATCCGGCCGAGCGGCTGACACACATGGTCGTGGACGCGCGGCCGGTCCTGCTGCTGCGGACGGAGAGCGTGGCCTCCCTGGACCTGGGCGTGCCGGAGGCCGTGCTCGACGACCCGCTGTTCGAGGCCGCCTGCGAGCGGGAGTCCGGGGAGAACGTCGCCGACGGCGAGCGGATCGCCCCGCTGACCCCCGCCCATCTGATGTACGTCATCTACACCTCCGGTTCGACCGGTGTGCCCAAGGGCGTAGCGGTCAGCCACACCGGCGTGGCCGACCTGGTCTCCACCCAGGCGCGGCTGTACGGAGTCGGTCCCGGTGAGCGCGTACTGCAGTGGGCGTCCTTCAGCTTCGACGCCTGGTTCTGGGACTTCACGCTGGCCCTGCTGCACGGCGCGACCCTCGTGATGGCCGAGCAGCACGAGCTGATGCCGGGCGAGTCGCTGCGCGAGACCATGCTGCGGCACAAGGTCGACCACGCGGTCCTGCCGCCCGTCGCGCTGGGCATCACCGAGAGCGAGGGACTGCTGGCCGACGGCACGATCACCTCCACCGGCGACGTCTGCACCCGGTCCCTGGCCGAGGAGTGGTCCAAGGGCAGGCGCCTCTACAACGCCTACGGCCCGACCGAGGTGACCGTCGGCGCGTCCATCGGCGGACCGATCGAGGGCCTCCAGGAGGAGGTGACGATCGGCACGCCGTGGGACGGCGGCGCGGTCTACGTGCTCGACGAGCGGCTGCGAGACCTCCGCGACGGCCGGGAGGGCGAACTGTTCCTGGCGGGGAGCGGGGTCGCCCGCGGCTACCTGAACCGTCCGGGCCTGACCGCCGCCCGGTTCGTCGCCGACCCCTACGGCCCGCCCGGCAGCAGGATGTACCGGTCGGGCGACTGCGGCCGGCGCGGCCTCGACGGCGAGCTGTACTTCACCGGCAGAGTCGACAACCAGGTGAAGGTCCGCGGCTTCCGCATCGAGCTCGGCGAGATCGAGGCGCGCCTGGAGAGCCACCCCGCCGTGGAGATCGTCGTCGCCGTGGTCGGCGGTGAGGACGTCAGCACCGAGCACATCGTCGCCTACGTCAAGACATCGGCCCGCCAGGCGGTTGCCGAGGCGGAACTGCGCGAGTACGCGCGCCGTGCCCTCCCCGAGCACATGGTGCCGTCGAGCATCGTCCGGCTGGACCGGTTCCCGACCCTGCTGAACGGGAAGCTCGACCGCAAGGCCCTCGCCGAGCGGGCGGCGCGCTCCACCGCCGGCCTCCCGCCGGCGCCCGCGGTGGCCGGCGCGAACGGCACGGGCTCCTTCGAGCAGACCCTGTGCGCCATGGTGCGGGAGACCCTGAAGGTTCCCGAGGCCTCGCCGGACGACAACTTCTTCGATCTGGGCGGCCATTCGGTGTTCGCCGCGAAGCTGGCCAGCCGGATGCGCAAGGAGCTGGGCGTGATCGTGCCGATGCGGTCGATCTTCGAGGCCAAGACCCTGGGCGAGCTGGCGCGGACCGCCGAACAGGCCCGGCAGGCCCAGCAGGCCGGCCCGCCGCACCAGGCCGAGCGGGCCTGACGGCCGGGCCGTTCCGTTCCTTCCCCGGCTTCGGGAAGCCTCGGGGACCTTCGTTCACCACGACGCTGCGGAGTCGAAAGCGTGCAAGGGAGCTTGGAAATGTCATCGGACCATGTTGACCGCGGCGCGGGGGCTCCCGGCGCCACGCCCGCCGGGACGGACCCGGACACCGTGCGCCGTATGGTGTCCGAGCTGCTGGGCATCGAGCTGACCGCGGCGGACGACGACAGCAACCTCTTCGAACTCGGCCTGCAGTCGCTGGAGATGATGCGCCTGGCGAACCGCCTCAGCCGGGCCGGCACCGACGTCAAGTTCGCCCAGCTGTCCGACGACCCACGGCTGGCGGCGTGGTTCGAGCTGCTCGGTGCGGGCGCCGGCACGGCCCCCGCACCGCAGCCGCGGGTCGCCGAGCCGGAGCCCGACGACCGGGCGGACCGGCCCTTCCCGCTGACGGCCGTGCAGCAGGCGTATCTGATCGGCCGGGACGACGACCAGACGCTCGGCGGGGTCAGCTGTCACGCCTACCTGGAGTTCGACACGGCCCAGGTGGACCCGGAGCGTCTCGAACGAGCCGTGCGCGCCCTGATCGAACGGCACCCCATGCTGCGCGTGGCGTTCGCCGACGACGCCACCCAGCGCGTCCTGCCGCGGTCCCCGTGGCCGGGCGTCACCGTCCGCGACCTGCGCGGCGTCGCGGCCGACGAGGCGATGGAGACGGCCCAGGCCCTGCGGGACCGGCTGTCGCACCGGCGTCTGGACGTCGCCCGCGGCGAGGTCATCGACGTCCAGCTGACCTTGCTCCCGGACGCGGTGGACCGGCTCCACTTCAACGTCGACCTGCTGGCCGCCGACCTCGCCAGCATCCGGGTCCTGCTCGCCGACCTGGCCGCCCTCTACGACGACCCGGGCGCCCTCGACGACCTCACCTACACCTTCGGCCAGTACCTCGCCCACCAGGACACCGTGCGCGCCGCGGAGCGCGAGCGGGCCCGGGAGTACTGGCAGCAGCGGCTGCCGTCGCTGCCCGGCGGACCGAAGCTGCCGCTGGCGGCCGACCCGGAAGCCGTCGCCGTACCGCGGTTCGTCCGCCGCTCCTGCGGGCTCACGGCCGACGAGTGGCGGCTGATGGAACGGCGGGCGAGCGAGGCGGGCCTGACACCCTCCGTGGTGCTGGCCACCGCGTTCGCCATGGTGCTGGGGCGGTGGAGCGGCGAGGAGCGGTTCCTGCTGAACCTGCCGCTGTTCGACCGCGACCTCGACGCGCACCCGCAGATCAACCGTGTCGTCGCCGACTTCACCGGCCTGGTGCTGGTCGAGGTCGACCTCTCCGGCGAGAGCTTCGCCGACCGCGCCCGCACCCTGCAGAAGCAGATGCACGAGGACATCGGCCACGCCGCCTACTCCGGCGTCGACGTGCTGCGCGACTTCGTCCGCACCGACGTGGACGCGCCGCGCACGGCCCCCGTCGTCTTCGCCTGCGACCTGTCCGCGCCGCTGGTGCCGGACGCGTTCCAGGCCCGCTTCGGCGAGGCGTCCTGGATGATCTCCCAGACGCCGCAGATCTGGCTCGACCACCAGGTCTACCGCACCCGCGACGGCGGGGTGCTGCTGGTGTGGGACGCCGTCGAGGAGCTGTTCCCGGACGGCATGCTGGACGCGATGGCGGCGGCCTACGAGTCGCTGGTCCGCGGCCTGCTGACCGGCGGGTGGGACACCGCGGCGCCGCGGATCCCGCTCCCTGCGGAGCAGCGCGAGCGCCGCGCGGCCGTCAACGCGCGGACCCGTCCGCTGACCGGCAACCTCCTGCACACCACGTTCTTCGAGCGAGCCGGCGACCGGGCCGGACGGCCCGCCCTGCTGTGGGGCGAGCAGGACGAGCTGGCCCACGACGAGCTGGCGCGGCACGCCCTGGCCGTCGCGGGAGCGCTGACGGAGCGCGGCGTCGGCCGGGGGTCGTACGTCGCCGTGATCGCCCCGAAGGGCCCGCGGCAGATCGCGGCCGTGCTGGGCGTGCTGGCCGCCGGCGCCGCGTACGTGCCGATCGGCGTGGACCAGCCGGCCGAGCGGCGGGCCCGCATCCTCGAACTCAGCGGCGCCCGGGTGATTTTGGACGGCAGCGGTCGGCTGGAGTCCGCCGGGACCGGCGCCGAGGTTCTGGCGATCGACGAGGCGCTGCTCGCGTCCCCGCTGAGCGCGCCGGCGCCCGCCGACCCCGGCGACACCGCCTACGTGATCTTCACCTCGGGTTCGACGGGACTGCCCAAGGGCGTCGAGGTCAGCCATCGGGCCGCGGTCAACACCGTCGAGGACGTCAACGAGCGATTCGGGATCGGGTCCGGCGACCGGGTGCTGGCGGTGTCCGCGCTGGACTTCGACCTGTCGGTGTGGGACGTCTTCGGATTCCTGGCGGTGGGCGGCGCCGCCGTCCTGGTGCCCGAGTCCGGCCGGCGGGACGCCAACGAGTGGCTGGCGCTGTGCCGACGGCACGGAGTGACCGTCTGGAACACCGTCCCCGCCCTGCTCGACATGCTGCTGACCGCCGCCGACGACGCTCGGCTCCCCGACAGCATGCGCCTGGCCCTGCTGTCCGGCGACTGGATCGGGCTCGACCTGCCCGGCCGGCTGGCCCGCGCCTCCGGCGGGCACTGCCGGCTGATCGCGCTCGGCGGCGCCACCGAGGCCGCCATCTGGTCGAACGCCTACGAGGTCGACTCGGTTCCGGACGGCTGGCGGTCCGTCCCGTACGGAAAGCCGCTGCGCAACCAGAAGTTCCGCGTGGTGGACGGCCGCGGCCGGGACTGCCCCGACTGGGTGCCCGGCGAGCTGTGGATCGGCGGTACCGGTGTCGCGCTCGGCTACCGGGGCGATCCGGAGCTGACCGCGGCCCGCTTCCCCGAGCGGGACGGCGAACGCTGGTACCGCACCGGCGACCTCGGGCGTTACTGGCCCGACGGCAACCTGGAGTTCCTCGGGCGCCTCGACCACCAGGTGAAGATCAACGGCTTCCGGGTCGAGCTGGGCGAGATCGAGGCCTGTCTCCAGGCGCACCCCGAGGTGGCGCAGGCCGTGGCCGTGCCGCTGACCGAAGGGCGCAGGGAACTGGTCGCCGCCCTGGTCGAGCGGTCCCCGGCGCCGGACCGTGACCGTGCCCGGGCGGACGCGGACGGCGCGGGAGCCGCCGAGCGGCCGGGCAGCGGCTTCCTGCCGCCCGCTGCCGACCCCACCGCCCCGTCCGATCCGCATCTGCACGAACACCGGCTGGTCGAGGTGCTGCTGGCCGGTGTCGTCGCACCGCTCGTCGGACCCGGCGGCGCCACGGCGCGGCGCACCTCCGTGTGCGCCGGACAGCGCCCGGTGGCCGACCTATGGCTGCAGTACCTCGCCCAGCGCTCCGTGCTGGCCCGGGCCGCCGACGGGACGTACGAGCACGGCCCCCGGTGGGACGACGTCACGGACGCGGGCTGGATCAAGCAGGTCCGCGAGGCCACGCACGGCACGAGCCTCGAAGCCGTCGCCACCGCCCTGGAGTGGGCCGGACCGCTCTGCACCGCCATCCTCTCCGGCGACGCCGACGCCACCGCGCTCCTGGACGATCCGGTCCTGGCCCCGGAGGCCCTCAACGATTCGACGCCGGGGACGGCCCACTGCCTCGGGGCCGTCGCGGACGACCTGCGGGCGCGCGGGACCGGTGCCGCCACGCCGCCCGCCGTGGCGGAGTGGGACGTGACCGGCGGTCGCGGCACCGCGCGGCTGCTCACCGAACTCGCCCCGGACGCCGTCGGGTACACCTTGCTCGGTGCCTCCCAGCCGGCGCTCGCCCAGGCACAGTCG
>NZ_MUND01000084.1 GCF_002154375.1 Streptomyces glaucescens
GTCACCAGGGTCGCCCGGGTCACCAGGGTCACCAGGGTCGCCCGGGTCGCCCGGGTCGCCCGGGTCACCAGGGTCGCCCGGGTCACCAGGGTCACCGGGGTCGCCCGGGTCACCCGGGTCACCGGGGTCACCCGGGTCACCAGGATCGCCCGGGTCACCGGGGTCGCCCGGGTCCTCTTCGCAGTCCGGAGTGACGACGATGTCGCAGATCGGGTCGTCCGCACCGGCAGCCTGAGCGACACCCGCGGCAGTCAGCGAGGCACCGGCGGCGATCACGGCGCCTGCCGCTATCCGCGCGACACGCATCCGCGTCTTCTTGGTCATGTGGTTGCTACCCCCAGTAGCTGATCGTCAATGAGGCGGCGCTCGGGGCCGTGATCAACGGAGATAGCTGTCTTGAAGCCCCCCGGTTCACATGCGCCCCAGAGATACGCATGCCGCGCTTCACCCTTCCGATTTTTCAAAGCAACGTCAAGGCCGTTGCGCGCGCTATGCCCTATGCGATGCGGTTTGCCGGGGTCGACGCCTGTGAGTGTGATGTGAAACCTGGGCAAAGAACAACCGCCCCTGGATCAGGGGCGGTTGACTTTGTCGACAAACTTACTTCTCCTGCTGCTTGCGCCAGCGAATTCCGGCTTCCAGGAACCCGTCGATCTCGCCGTTGAACACGGCCTCGGGGTTGCCGACCTCGTGGTCCGTGCGCAGGTCCTTGACCATCTGGTACGGGTGCAGGACGTACGAGCGCATCTGGTTGCCCCAGGAGTTGCCGCCGTCGCCCTTGAGGGCGTCCATCTTGGCCTGCTCCTCCTGGCGGCGCCGCTCCAGCAGCTTCGCCTGGAGGACGTTCATGGCGGTGGCCTTGTTCTGGATCTGCGACCGCTCGTTCTGGCAGGAGACGACGATGCCGGTCGGGAGGTGCGTGATGCGCACCGCGGAGTCGGTGGTGTTCACGCCCTGGCCGCCGGGTCCGGAGGACCGGTAGACGTCGATGCGCAGTTCGGACTCGTCGATCTCGACGTGGTCGGACTGCTCGACCACGGGCAGCACCTCGACACCCGCGAACGAGGTCTGGCGGCGGCCCTGGTTGTCGAAGGGCGAGATGCGCACCAGGCGGTGGGTGCCCTGCTCGACGGAGAGGGTGCCGTAGGCGTAGGGCGCCTGCACGGAGAAGGTGGTCGACTTGATGCCGGCCTCTTCCGCGTACGAGGTCTCGATCAGCTCCGTCTTGTAGCCGCGCTGCTCGGCCCAGCGCAGGTACATGCGCTGGAGCTTCTCGGCGAAGTCGGCGGCGTCGACGCCACCGGCCTCGGCGCGGATGTTGACGAGCGCCTCACGGGAGTCGTACTCGCCGGAGAGGAGAGTCCGCACCTCCATCTCGTCCAGCGCCTTCTTGACGGCGACCAGCTCGGACTCGGCCTCGGCACGGGTGTCCGGGTCGTCCTCCTCCTCGGCCATCTCGAAGAGCACGGCGAGATCGTCGATCCGCGAGCGCAGGGCCTCGGCCTTCCTCACCTCCGCCTGGAGGTGGGAGAGCTTGCTGGTGATCTTCTGCGCCTCGTCCGGGTTGTCCCACAGGGACGGCGCGGCCGCCTGCTCCTCGAGCACGGCGATGTCTGCCCTCATCTTGTCGAGGTCCAGAACGGCCTCGATCGACTCCATGGTCGAGGAGAGGGACTTGAGCTCTTCGGATACATCGACGACTGCCACGCTCCCAGCGTAACGGCTCCGCCGGTTTGCCCGTGCCGGTCCCGACGTCGGTTGTGACGCACCCGGCGTCGGTGCGGGCCACCGGGGGCTGCCGCCCCCGGACCCCCGCCTCGGCCCTGACCGGGCCTCGTCTCGGTCGCCGGACGGGCCGGATCACCGCACCCGGCGTCTCAGGGCGTCTCCGGGGCCGAGTTCTTCATGTCCTGGGGGGTACCACCCGGCTCGTCGCCCGACGTGGCCAGCCAGGTGCCGGCGCCGATGGCCGCCGCGACGGCCACGGCGGCGGCGCCGAGGGCGAG
>NZ_MUND01000838.1 GCF_002154375.1 Streptomyces glaucescens
AGCGAGACGTGTCACCGCGCGGCGCCCGTCCCCAGCAGGCGTCGCGCGGTGACACGTCTCGCTATGGACATGTGGTTCCCATCTTGCGTGTGCATGGGTGCGGGAGGCTGTGGATGTGACAGCCCCTCAAGTGGTCGTGAGAGACGCCGTTCGCACTGGTCACGTGCGTCACAGCGTGAGCACATGGTCGGGCCCGCCGGGGTGGCTGTCAATTCCCCTGACGATTCCTCTGACACGGTGTCCCGGGCATGCCCCGGGTGCAAGGAATGTTCGCTTTTCCGGCGATGTGGACAGTCATCTCCCTGACACCCGCAACACCCGCAATGCCGAGAAGGAGGCCGCGTGCCCGACCTCTCCCCCAGGAACCCCGACTGGTGGCGCCAGGCCGTCATCTACCAGGTCTACCCCCGCAGCTTCGCCGACGCCGACGGCGACGGGTTCGGTGACCTCAAGGGCATCACCCAGCGGCTCGGCCATCTCGCCGCGCTCGGCGTCGACGCGCTGTGGCTGAGCCCCTTCTACCCTTCCGAACTCGCCGACGGCGGCTACGACGTCGCCGACTACCGGGACGTCGACCCGCGTCTCGGCACCCTCGACGACTTCGACGCGATGGCCGCCGAGGCCCACCGGCTGGGCCTGAAGGTCATCGTGGACGTCGTGCCGAACCACACCTCGCACCAGCACGTCTGGTTCCAGGAGGCGCTGCGCGCCGGCCCCGGGTCGGCCGCCCGCGACCGGTACGTGTTCCGCGACGGCCGCGGACCGGGGGGTGAACTGCCGCCCACCGACTGGCAGTCCGTGTTCGGCGGCAGCGCCTGGCAGCGGGTCCCCGACGGCCAGTGGTACCTGCACCTGTTCGCCCCCGAACAGCCCGACCTCAACTGGGCGAACGAGGAGATCCGCGCCGACTTCCGCACCACCCTGAAATTCTGGTCCGACCGGGGCGTCGACGGCTT
>NZ_MUND01000839.1 GCF_002154375.1 Streptomyces glaucescens
ACGAACTCCGATAACTCACCCCGGAGCCGTTCCACCTCCCCCAGCCTCATACCGGAGAGGATGCCCACCACCAGCAAAGATCACCCAACGTAACGAAGTACTACTAGGACTTGTCCGGCCGATCATGTCGGGCTGCTCGGCTTTACGGCTCGGGGATGACGGTCAGCCGAAGGTGATCGACGCCGTCGAAGTCCTCTGCCTGGACTTCGACGGCTGAGGTGTCGAAGCGAAGGGTGAAGCAGGGGTCCGCAGCGATGAGTTGTTTCAGGTTGTCGCGGACGCCGTGGTCGAGAGGGGGCGAGAACACTGCGTCCCACTCACCCATGTTGGCGGTGGCCGTCGCTCTGATCGGGATTCGAGCCAGGCAGGTGGATGGGTTGGCCCACCACTCCAGATGCGCCGTCTTCTCGTAGCGGTCCATTCCCCGAGCGTAGACGCCGGTACTCCCCATCTGGGCTGCTCGTTGTTCCGGGCATGGGGCGGGGTGATCTGAGTGATGCCGAGTGGGAACGTCTGCGTCCGTTTCTGCCGGTCAGCAACAGGCGTTGTGGCCGGTGGCGGGATCATCGGCAGGTGATCGACGGAATTCTGCACCGGGTGCGGACCGGTGTGCAATGGCGTGATCTACCGGAACGGTTCGGGCCTTGGAAGACGGTCTACGAACGGCACCGGCTGTGGTCGGCCGACGGGACGTGGGAGCGTCTGCTCCAACAGGTTCAGGCCGCAGCCGAGATCGACTGGGACGTCTCGGTCGACTCAACCATCGTTCGTGCGCATCAGCATGCGGCGGGTGCCCGCACCGACCCGCCGCCGGCGCTTGGCTCAAAGGGGGCCGAAGGGCCAGAACATCAGGACGAAACGCCGTGGCAGAGCCTGCACGCCCGCCTGGTGGAGGTGGTGCGGGAAGTGAAGGCCTGGGCCGCTCGCGGGGCGGGTTCACCACCAAGCTCCACCTGAGCGCGGATGGCCGCTGCCGCCCGCTGTCTCTGATCGTCACACCAGGTCAGCGGGCGGACTGCACCCAGTTCAAGCCGGTCCTGGAGAAGATCCGCGTCCCGAAACTGGGGCCCGGCAGGCCCCGCATGAAGCCCGACAGCGTCGCCGCCGATAAGGCATACAGCAACGGGCCCGTCCGGAACTACCTGCGGCGCCGAGGCATCCGGCACACGATCCCGGAGAAGCTCGATAGCCAGGCCGGCCGCCTGCGCAAGGGCTCACGCGGCGGGCGGCCGCCCGGTTTTGACGAAGAGCGGTACAAAAAGCGCAACACCGTCGAGCGCGCCACAACAGGCTCAAGCAGCACCGGGCGGTGGCTACCCGCTACGACAAGCGCGGCTACGTCTACCTGGGCACCGCCACCGCCGCAGCCCTCACCATCTGGCTCCGCACATGATCGGCCGGACAAGTCCTAGCGGAGCTTGCCCAGGCCCTTGATGTTCGGGGAGCCCTTGCGGGAGATCAACGCCTGGATGCAGCGGCGTCGGAGCTCATGCGCACAGCCTTCGAGTAGTACGCCTTGTCGCGGGTCGGCGGCCGTGCGCGCCCCGAAGGCGCGATGTCCTTCGGGCGCGCGGCAGGGGTTCGGGTTCAGGCGTTGTAGCCGCCGTGGGCGTCCAGCACCGCGCCCGTGACGTACGACGCGGCGGGGCTCGCCAGGAAGGCGATCGCCGCGGCGATTTCGTCGGGGTGCCCCATGCGTTGCAGGGACAGCGAGCTGACCAGGGCCTTGAGGGTCTCGGGGTCCGGCGGTTGCATGCCGCCCTCCATCAGTCCGGCCTCCACGACGTTGGCCGTGATATTCCGGGGCCCGAGGTCGCGTGCGACGCCCATGGTGTACCTCTCGATCCCGGACTTGGTCGCCGAGTAGTCGGCAAGGCCGGGGGCGCCGACCCGGGAGCCCAGTCCGGAACTCACTGTGATGATGCGGCCGCCCGCGCGCAGCACTCGGGAGGCGGCCCGGATGACGGCGATCACGCCGAGGTAGTTGGTGGCGTGCATCCGGTCCAGTGCGGCGGTGTCGGCGTCCGGGTCGTCCACCGTGCCAGCCACGGAGATCGCCGCGTTGTTGACGAGGATGTCCAGGCCGCCGAAGTGCGCGACCACGTCGTCGATCAGCGCCGGCGCCCGGCTCGTGTCCGCCTGGTCGGACTGGAAGGCGACGGCCTTGGCTCCCTTGCCGTGCACCTCGTCGACGACAGCCTGCGCCTGTTTCTCGGAGCTGACGTAGGTGAAGGCGACGTCGGCGCCCTGCTCGGCCAGCAGTCGTACGGTCGCGGCTCCCAGTCCGCGCGACCCCCCGGTGACCAGGGCGACCTTGCCCGTGAGTGGCTTGCTCATTCTTCTCACCTCGTTGATGGACCCTTCCCGGCAGTCGCAACGTTAATTGTTACGACAGTTCGTTGCAACCTTCGCTGTTACGACTGCGCTGTCGTAACATGAAGCGTTGTGGCCGGGAGGAGGAGTCCATGAGCGCCAACAGCAGGCTGACCATCGCCGCCCACGCGCTGGCCTGGATCGGCCTCTATCAGCGCCAGGGCCATGAGGTCGCCACCTCCGAGCAGATCGCGACCAGCGCGAACACCAACCCCGTGGTGATCAGACGGCTGCTCGGCGAGCTGCGCCGGGCCGGGCTCGTGGAGTCCCGGCGGGGCGTGGGCGCGGGCTGGTCGCTGGCGCGCGAGCTGGAGTCGATGACCCTGCTCGATGTGTACGAGGCAGTGGAACCCGGCCCGCTGTTCGCGATGCACCGCACCACCCCGGACCAGGGATGCGTGGTGGGTTACGGCATCCGGCCGGCGATGCAGGGCATCTATGAGGGCATCGAGGAGACTCTGAGACACGAGCTGGCCCGCGTCACGCTCGCGGACGTACTCCGGGACGTACTCGCGGCACCTCGCTAGCCTCCACGTTACGCCTTGACATCACCAAGATCCCCATCTCTGGATCCCGAGCTGCTGGAACGGATCACCGCGCGGCGCGCGGAGCTGGACGAACGTGAGGAACTGCGCGCCAAGGAGTTGGCGGGGGTGCGGGCCGAGCGGGACGAACTCGCCGTCGCGGAGCGGGTTTTTGAGCGGGTGAGCGAGCAGCTCGCCGACGAACGCGCCTCGGCCGCGCCGACGCCTGGGCAGGTGGGCGGACGCGCGGTGATGCTGATCCCGCACCGCACCTCAGGCGTGGAGGAGACCACCCTTCCGCCGGACTACCAGCGCATTCTCGCCGCCGTGCGGCAGGCCGCCGGGCCGGTCATGGCCCGGCAGGTCGGCGACGCGCTGGGAATCGACGTCAGCGTGCGGTCCAAGCTGGAGCCGCTGCGCGGGAAGCTGGTCAGACTCGTCGACCGCGGCTGGCTGCGCAAACTGCCCGACGGCCGGTTCACCACACGCCTGTGACTTGATCTGCCGCCTGGAGAAGGACGCGGGCGTAACCGGGGTGCCCCCGACTGCCGTTGGAATTGTGTGACGAAAACCAAAAGCACGCCGGGGACACCTGCCCGCTTGTCTACCAGTGCCGCCTGCCGCTGTCCACGCGGACCGTCAACCACCTCGCCGATCTCCTGCGGCGTCACCTGAAAGTGATCCGGTCCCGGTGGCGGATCCTGCCGCCCGGGAAGATCGCGGTGATCGTCCTGGCCGTGCTGCGTCACGACCAGCGCCTGGCCGACATGGCCGGCGGCAACGACGTGTCCGAGTCGACCGTCCGCCGCTGGCGCGACGAGCTGGTCACCCTCCTCGCCGCGCAGGCCCCGCGCCTGGACCGCGCCCTGAAGAAGGTCGCCAGGCAGGGCGGGGAGGTGGTCCTGATCGACGGCACCCTCATCCACACCCGTTCCGCGGCCCGCCGCAGCGGCCATCCGTCGTCCACGACACACCGGGCCAGACGCAGCCTGCCGGTCGGGGTCAGCGGGGCGTTACGGTGGGACACGAGGGCCTCCTGGGCGTCGGTGCAGACTTCGCAATCCACACCGAACCCAGAAGGCCCTCACCCTTTCAAGCACCCAGCACGCGTGTCACCAACGTCCCGGGACAACACAGCTAGATCGCCCGCCCCGCCCCCCGCCGCCCGGGTTCCGGCGGGTCGCCGGGCAGGTCATGATCACGTGTCCGAGGGTTCGAAGGCGGGGGTGTGCTGTGGAGGATTGGCGGAGCGATCCGGCGTTTGCGATGTGCCGGGAAGTCGCGGGCGGGGCGGACTTGGCCTCGTTCGCGGGCGGCCCGTTCGACGTGCGAGTGGTGGTGGCCGGCATCCTGCCCGAGCTTCGACGCGACCTGCCCCTCGACGCCGTCCCGTGGGGCAACTTCCCCCACGGCCCCGATGCCCGAGAGGCCGTTGCCGCCCTCCGCGCCGACGGCGAACCGGGCATGGACGCGACGGGCGTGCTGTGGGGCCTGTGCGCCAACGACAGCCGGGCGGCCGCCGCCCTCGCCGTACCGTTCCTGATCCCCCTCGCCACCGACGCCCACCACCCACACCGTGCCGCCGCCCTCGACGTCCTTTCCGGCCCGGCCCGCGCCCGGCACATCGGCGTCGCCTCCCGCGAGGAACTCCTCCTTCACCGCACAGTTCCCGTACGTCACGCCCCCGACGGAGACGACGACTACGGCTATGAAGTAACCGCCTACCCGGCCGGCTGGTCGGTGGCCGCCGCCCGAGCCGCGATCACCGCGGACACGCCCGCACTGCTGCCCCTCCTCGGTGACCCCGACCCTGCCGTCCGCCTTGACGCCGCCTACGTCCTGGCGACCGCCGCCGACCTCGACCACATCGTCCGGACCGCCCTGGCCACCGGGTTCGCGGCGGAGCGTGACGCCATGGTCCGCGCCGCCTTCGTCCTGGCCACCGCCGAGATCACCCGGGCCCACGCGCACTCGCCAACCGCAGCCTGGCTGCGAGAGCGCTGGCACGACCGGACGGAGGCGCCCGAAGTCCGCCTGGCAGCGGCGATCGGATGGCTCTGCCTCACCGACGACCCCGCCCCCGAGGAACTCCGCCGGACCGTCGACGCCCTCGCCGACGACGAACGCGCACACGCCATGGAGGCCCTGCCGTGGATGAGCGCCGCCTCCGGAACCAACGAACCGGGACTCCTGCGCTGCAAGCGCTGCATGCTCCAACCGGAGGAACCCGACCCGGAAACGGTCTTCTGGGACTCCCTGTTCTGAGCAACCGGGCTGCGGTTGTGCAACGGAGGTGTCCAGCGGGGCCAACTGCGGCGCACGGTCGCAGTCGGCGCTCGCGTCGCCCCCTTGTCCAGGTCCGATACCTGCGACATTCCACCCCATTCCGGCAGGGAGAAATCTCCGTCCCACGACGCTGCGCGACGGCTCGGGGAAAAGCCGCTGCCCTCCGGGGTGCGCCGCTGGGAGACTGCGGGGATGACCACGCAGCGGCTGCCGTTCCCGATCCCGGACGAACGCCCACTACTTCGTCACCAGCTACGCCGACATGCACGACCTCGTTGAGGACCTGGTCGTGCCCGCCGGCGTACCCGAGGCCGCGGCGACCGTCCTGCGTACGGCCCGCGAGCTGCTGCGCCAGTCGTACTACTGCTACGAGTTCTCCACCGTGGCGGTCATGCACTCCCTGATCGCGATGGAGATCGTGTTGCGCGACCGGATCACGGACGCGGGTACCAAGCCGCTGTTCCAGCTCATCAAGCAGGCTGTCGAAGCGGGTGTCCTGACGACGCGGCAGGCGGAGTACCTCGACTACGGCCGGAAGATCCGCAACGGCATGGCGCACGGTGAGACCACCCACGCGGCGATGCCGCCGGCCATGGCGGTGCCGATGGTGACGACCTCCTTCGCAATCGTCTCCGAGCTCTGCGCTGCTGTCCCGTGACAACGAAGGTGGACCTATTGCCAACGAAGTTGGACCACTGCATGGTTGATCGTGCGGGCCTTCTAACCTGTCTGAATGATCGCCGATGATGCTTCTGAGGGCCCGGTCGTCCGTGTGGGCGATCCCGGGGGTCAAGCGGTGCACCTGCTGTTCTGCGAACCCACCCGGCCCTACGGAGACGAGCCGACCCTCGACTTCATCGTGCGGGCCCGTGGCCGTTGGGTGAGCGTCGAGACCTTGGTGCGGACCTGGGACGGCGACGGCCTCGACGCTTTCCTCTCCGGCCTGGTGGAAGACTTCCGTGGCTGGGAGGGAGTAAGAACCTGGCACTCCCTCGAATACGACCTGACTCTCTCGGCAGAGCACCGGTCCGGTGGCCATGTTCATCTGACGTGGGGCATCCACGACCGGGCGCCGGCCGAGGTGTGGCACTTCGAGACCACAACGGTGCACGCAGCCGGCGAGGACATGCAGCACCTCGCCGACGAGGTCCGTGCCCTTCTCGCCGGCGAGGCCGAGTAGCCCACGGGACGGGCCGCCCCGCGAGCGGTCCAACTTCACTGGCAGACGGTCCAGGTTCAGCGTCGGAGGACAGCTGCGCCTGCCTGACGATCACGGGACGATAACGGCGCTCAGGCGAGTGTCACACCGTCGTCTTCCGCCACACCTCTAGCAAGTGACGGGGGATTCCATCCGGCTCCTCGCGCCACTGCGTGAGGAGCCTTGTCATGACGTACACCAGCAGCGCCCGGCAGCCCGAACCGGAGCCGCGCCCGACCGTGTCAAGGGGTCCTGAACGTCCTCCGGGCGGCCAGGAATCCAGTGCCGCGAACGGTGCCGTGAACGATTCCAACGTCGTGCCCATCACCGCACCTCACGCCGCCCGCCAGGGGGCCTCCCGGCGCGCTGACACCTCTCCCCCTTCCCCTGAGACGTCGGCGAAGGGGAAGAAGTCCACCCCGGCCAGGAAGGTGCAGGCCGATGCGCTGCGGATACTGGGGTGCGTGCGGATAGCCACGGTCCGGCAGATGGCTCAAGTGATCAGGAAGGAGGACGCCGACGGCCGGTCGTACGTGCGCAGGGCGATGAACAAGCTGGCGGAGCTCGGGCTGGCGGAGACGAACGGCAAGGACGGACGGCACCCGATCTGGAACCTGACCCCGGCAGGGCACAAGGCTCTGGCCGACGGCAACGAGCTGCCTGCCCGCCCGAAGGCCGGCACCGGAGCGAAGGCCGTTCGAGCCGGGTTCGGTCCGCACGGCGTCGCGGTGACGGACATGATCCTCGCCTACGGCGGCCGCAAGCACCTGACCGACTGGCAGGTGGAGGTCAACCACGCCATCAAGGAGACCGGCCTCACCTTCAACACCGACGCCGTCCCCGCATGGCCGACCAAGACCAGCGAGGTGCGCCTCTTCGAGCTCGACAACGGCACCATGTCCCAAGCCCGCCTCGCACGTGAGGTCTGGGACTACGAGCGCTACACCGGACACCGCGTCTGGGAAGGCGCCCGCGGCACGATCGGCACGACGTACCCCTTCTGGCAGCGCCACCGCTACACCCGCTCCCAGACCTTCCCGCGGCTGCATGTCGTCCTGGCGGGCAAGGAGGAGCACCTGCTCGACAACCGCCTCCAGGCGCTCGCCGCCGACGTGAAGGGGATCGCGGTCGCGGTGTGGGTGAACCCCCTGCCCCAGCTCCAGCGCGGCGAGCCCTGGTACGAGATCGGCGTCGACGACCCGGACCGGCGCCGCCAGCGCTACCCCGAGCCGCCCGGCCGCTGAGGCAGGGCTGCCGGAGACGACGACGCTCCCCCACATGACAGCCGTGGGGGAGCGCCCTCGCTGGCCACGCCGCGCCGGTCAGGCCGGGGCGGCCTGCTTCGCCAGCGCAGCGAGTGGGGAGCGCCAGCCTTTCTCCACCGCGCGCAGATGCTCCCAGTCGATCTCCGGGTGTGCGGGGACGACCGCGTCGACGGAGGCCGTGGTGTAAAGCGCGACGTCGACGGCTCCTGCCCGGCTGGTGCCGAAGCGGACCTCGATCGACTGCGGGGAGCGGACCCAGCCGAGCCGGACCATGTGGTCGAAGTCGGCACGTCTCACCCGGAGCCGGGGGGCGGCCTGCTCGGGTCCGAGCGGGGTGTCGGTTCGGCGACCAGGTCCGTCAGGTCCTCGCGTCGGCAGACCTGGTCGACCTGGTCGGGATGGTGCAGCGTTCCGTCCGGGTTCGCGCTCAGGTCGACCAGGAGGCCGCGGTCGACGAACCGGAGCACCACGAACGCCGTCACGTTCGCCTTCTCGCCGTGAATAGTCCGGTTCGGGTGCCGAGCGCGTCGGCGATCCGGTCGGCCGCCGCGCCGCCGGAGATCGGCGGGGAGGGCATCGCGGCCCGGATGGCGTCGGCGTCCAGCGCCTCCACAGCGGCCCGGGACCACTGGCAGGACGACGCGTCCGGGGGCCGGGATCAGACCGGTGTGCCGGGCCCACCGGAAGGCGGCTGCGGGCACCTTCAGGCGCTTGGCGGCCTGGCCCTCGTGTACTCGGTTCGTCGCATGAGATCACCTCTCGCTCGTTCGCCGGAAGCGGCGGACAGAACATGACAGAACACATGAAGATCTGTTAAGACACCTGGAAGACAGGCAAGTTGGACGCGCACCGCTAGGACTGCGCCCGCGTACGCGAAGGGAAATCACCCATCCAGATGGCACGGCGGTGGCCCGTCGATCCGCGGCATTGACCGGACTACAGGCCACGCCCGGCCGCTCGGCGGATCACAGCGCCCCTGCAACCCGCCCCGCAACACGGGGGTGCAACAGAACCCGCGTTGCACCCCTGACCTGCAAGGACACCTGTCAGCGCACGCACAGCACCGGACCCCGGGTCTCCGAGGGGCTCGGGGTCCGGTCACGGTGCAAGAAGGCGGGCAGAGCGGCCTGAGGGGGGTGTCACCGGCTTCGTTGCGCCGCACCCGCCGTTGTCCCGGCGGTCGTCCGGGACGGAAGTCGCCGGCCTTCCGGTGCTGTCCTCCGGGCGCTGAGCCCCACCAAGGGGTAAGGCGGGACGCTCCCGCCGGATGGTAGGTCGGCGTCGCACCGCGGCGGTCAGGAGAAGGCACCTCGGACAGATCTCGCTTCTTGGGCTACCGTCGATGCAGGCGCGGGGCCTTACGCGGTCGAGGATCGACCGCACGCGAGTCTGGGAGGACTCATGTCTATAGGCCGGTCAACGCAGCCAGGTTCATCTCGCGCTACCTCGGCGAACCGCACGACAGCGATTTCGGCGGCGAGGCGGCCCATCAGCTCTTCAACGCTGCCCACGCCGACATCTGCTGCCCACCGACGGGACATCGCATCAGCTGGAGCGACTGCTACCGCGGTGCCGACATGTTGCCCCTGACGTCGAAGGCTGCTCTGTTCCTGGAGTCCAACGGTGAGCCGAGCCCACTGCCGCGCCACCTGACGGAGAAGCAGCGGGACCGGGCACTCAGGGCACAGAGGTGGGCCACGTGGATCCGGCACGAGGCCCACCGACGGAACATCCACTAGGCCGTGTATCGAAAGTGGATCTTGAGCTGTGAATGATCTCGGTTCATGGGTCGGGGAGATCTCACGGACGAACAGTGGGCCGTGCTGGAGCCGTTGTTGCCGAGGGGCACGAGGGCCGGGCGGCCACCCATCTGGCCTCGGCTGCAGTTGATCGACGGCATACGGTTCCGGGTCCGAACCGGTGTTCCGTCGTGGAGACCGGTCGACCGGCCGTCATGGAACCGGACCCGGTGCCAGCCGAGCTCGTCCTGCCGCGCGAGGTCGCTGCGGGAATCCGGGCCGCGCGGTAGAGCGGCTGGACGCCCCGCTCCGACGGCTCGCCGTTCGAGCTGCGCCTTTCCGCCGCCAGCTGACCGGGACGGAGCGCCGGAGGGTCCAAGAAATGATTCGCCGACCCGGTGGCTGTGTGGCACCGTTCGGCCTGGACCGGCAGTTGACCATCGGCGGCCGGTCGATGTCGACATGTCGGCGGCCTCTCGGGGATGTACCGGAGAGGTGACGAAACGATAGGAACCGGTGCCGTGGGGAACAGTTACGAGGACGAGTGTCGCCGGTCGTTGGCCGAGGAGCAGGCGAAGAGCCTTGCCGGGACCAACAACTGGGAACATGTGGACAGGGAGCGGGTCCACCAGGACTGGGACGTCCTGTACCGGGAGATCACGGGTTTCCTGGACGGCGGCTCCCTGCCAGGGGATCAGCAGATCCAGGAGCTCGTCCGCAGGCACTTCGACATCGCCTGCCGGTTCTACACCCCCTCCAGGGAGGCTTACGTCGGCATGTCGCTCTTCTACGCCGAGGACGAGGCCATGAGGGCGTTCCACGATTCCTACCACCCCGGGATGGTGGATTTCCTGGGCGCCGCGATCAAGGTGTTCGCCGAGCAGGGGAGCGGGTTCGCCCCTAGGTCCTGTCTGACAAAG
>NZ_MUND01000840.1 GCF_002154375.1 Streptomyces glaucescens
AGATGTGTATCAGGGACAGGGTTTGGCCGGTGGGGAGGGGTCAGTCGGCCGAGAGGCGGGTCACCGTGCCGGAACCGGCGGCGCGGCTGTGCCGACGGAAGGCGAAGCGCTGGCCGGACTCCAGCGGGACGGGCCGGTCGAGGGCGATCCGGACGGCGGCCAGGTGGAGCGGTCGCAGTACGTCCAGGCCGGGCGGCAGGGTCACCACGCCCCTGACCGCGCCCGTGCGCAGGTGGCAGTCCAGCGCGTCGCCGGTGCGCACCTCGCCGCCGCCCTCGTCCTCCGCCAGCACGGCGATCTCCGCCGTGAAGACGCCGTGGGCGCGGATCGAGCCCGGTGCCGCGAGCACCTGCCCGCGTTCGGGCCCGCCCGGCACGGCGCCCGGCAGCAGCAGCCCGACGTTCGCGCCCGCGCGGGCCTCGCCGACCTCGAGGCCGCCGTGGCGGATGCCCGCCACGCGGGCGGTCGTCTCGGTGCCGGAACCGACGAGCGCCACCTCCTCGCCCCGGCGGACGCGGCCCCGCTCGATGCGGCCCGACGCCATGACGAGTCTGCCCCGGTTCGGGCGGAAGACGTCCTCGACCGTCATCAGGAACGACGGCCAGGCCTCCGCCATCTACTGCTCCGCCGCCGTCGCCTTGAGCGCCAGCCACAGCTCCATCCGCACGTCCGGATCGTCCAGCGACCGCCCCAGGATCTCCTCCACACGCCGCATCCGGTAGCGGAGCGTGTGGCGGTGGACGCCGAGGTCGGCCGCCGCCGCGTCCCACTGGCCGTGGCGGGACAGCCAGGCGCGCAGGGAGGCGACCAGGTCGCCGCGGCCGGTGGCGTCGTGTTCGTGCAGGGCCCGCAGCAGGCCGTCGGCGAAGGCCCGCACCGCGTCGTCCGCGAGCAGCGGGAGGACCGAGCCGGACGCCAGCTGTTCGTGCTCGACGAGGACGCGGCCCCGGCGGCGGGCCACCGACAAGGACTGCTCGGCCTGCCTGTACGCGGCGGCGGCGGCGATCGGGCCGGCGGGCGCCGACAGGCCGATCACCAGGTCGTCGTCCTTCCCCGCGGGCTGCTCCCGGGCCGCGCCGTCCTTGCTCCGGGCCGCCTCCAGCGCCGCCGCGTGGTCGCCGCAGGCCTGTACGGCCGCGCCGCCGTCCGCCGCCAGCACCACCAGGCGCTCGCCCTCGGTGACGGCCAGCACCGCCTCACCCGCGCGGGCCCCGGCCGCCTCGACGGCATCCGCCAGTGCGGAGACGCTGGCCTCGCCCTCCGCCACGATCATCCGGAACGGGGCGTCCAGCAGCCCGCCGTACAGGTCTCCCGCCACCGCGCGGGCGTGGTCCGGCTCGCCGGCCAGGAGCATCCGCAGCACCGCGGTGCCGAGCCGCTGCTCGGCCGCGTGCAGCGAGCGGGAGCGTTCCGTCGTCAGGGTGAGCAGGGCGATCGCCGAGTGGACCGCGTAGCGCTCGGCCGTGCCGAGGGCCGCCGCCGTGCCGACGGCGAGCGCCGCACGGGGGCGGCGGCCGGTGCCGATGGAGTGGAGTTCGACGCGGTCCTCGTGGTCGGGGCCGCCGACGACCGAGCTGGCGGGGGCCGGGCGGTCCCGCAGGCGTTCCACGTCGGCGGTGAGCCGGGCGGCGCGGCGGACCGCCCAGTCGGGGGCCGCGGCGACGACGGCCCCGGACGCGTCGTAGAGGGCGGCCCAGCCGTCGACCTGGCCGGCGAGCGCGCCGAGCAGGCCTTCGGGGCCGTCGTTCAGGGCCTGCCTGGTCAGTTCGCGCTGGGCGGCGAAGCCCGCGGTGACCGCGCGGTACTGGTCCGCCGCGATGGCGGCCGAGACCTCCTTGGTGATCGCCAGGAAGGGGGTGCGGCGGGGGACCTCGAGGAGCGGCAGGCCCTCCTGCTCCGCCGCGTCGACCAGCGCCCCGGGGATCTCGTCGTAGTTGACGCCGACCGCGAACCCCAGGCCGACCACGCCCGCGCCGGCCAGCCGCCGGACGTAGCGGCGCATGGCCTCGGGGTCCTCCGCGTCCAGCTTGAGCGCGGTGATCAGCAGCAGCTCCCCGCCCTCCATGTACGGCACGGGGTCGGCCAGCTCGCTGACGTGCGCCCAACGGACGGGCACGTCCAGGCGGTCCCCGCCGGCTCGGACGGTCAGCTTGAGCGCCGAGTGGTGGACGAGGGAGGCGAGCGTGGGGGGCATGCGGCCTTCAGCGAGGAGGGGGCGGGTGATCTTTTGGCCGCCGCGTATGAACGGCCCGTACCGATTCTGCCTCACCGTAGGAGAGCCGGCTGCCGCCTCACCCCCGCAGGTCGACCAGCAGCGGCGGCGCGTGCTCGCCCTTGACGTCGGTGAGGGAGAGCACCGCGTGGCCGGGCGGCACCGCGTGCGCCAGCTCCGACGCGGACCAGCGTTCGCGCTCCACCTGGCGGACGGTCACCGCGCGGGCGGTCGGCGCCTTGCCGGTGATCACCCGACGCAGCGCGTGCACGGCCTTCCCGGCGGGGGTCTCGGCGATGATCTGCCGGTCGGTGACGTCCCGGGCCTCGGTCCACTCCTTGCCCCAGACCTCGGCGAAGTCCTGCCCGTCCCAGGGGGTGAGGCCGGACAGCGCCACCCGGCAGCCGGTGGCGCCGAGGAGCGGGCCGCGCAGCGGGCGCGGTACGTCGTCCAGGGTGCGCAGGGTGAGGACGGCGCCCGCGTGCGCCGAGCGCAGCCGCTGGATGCCGCGCACCCCCTCCGGGGTCACCACGCCCGTCGCGTCGTCCAGGATCAGGCAGGCGAACAGCGAGCGGTCCTCCCGCACCGACACACTGGCCGTGAACTGGGCCAGCACCAGCCGGGCCAGCATCCGGGAGGCGTCCGCGTGGCCGCGCGCGGGCAGGTCGATGCGGACCCGGACCGGGTGGTCGAGAGCCTTCAGGGAGAACGGGCGGGACTGGCCGGACGTGTCGAAGAAGCCCGCGAAGGCCGGGCGGTCGAGCAGCGCGATCCGGTCCGCCAGCACCCCGCCGACGTCACCCGGGTGGCCCATCTGGCGCTCCCGCGCGTCCAGCTCCCGCAGCAGCGAGTCCTGCCCGGAGTCCGTGAGACCGGCCCGCAGCCCGGCCAGCGGGCCGGGCGCCCCGTCGAGCAGGGCGCGCAGTTCGGGCACGGAGGGGAAGCGGCCGTGGACCGCGCGGTACGGGCCGAGGAGCTGGGCGAGGACGGTGGTGGAGCGGCGGCTGTCGCTGCCGGGGTGCGGGTCGGCGAGGTCGCCGACCAGGGCTTCGGCCAGTATGGCGGCGGCCTCGTCGGGGTCGGTGGTGCCGCCGTAGAGGTCCAGGTCGTACAGCGACTCCGGGTCGCCGATGCGGACGACGACGTCGTAGGCGTCGGCCGGGCCGAGCCCGGCGCCCGCCGCGCCGACCACCACGACGGCGGCCCGGCCGGCCAGCGCGTGCAGGCACAGCGACTCGGCGAGCGGGCGGACGAGGGTGCCGGTCTTGCCGGAGCCGGCCGGGCCGACGGCGAGCAGTGAGGTGCCGAGCAGTTCGGGGCCGAGGGCGAGGCCGGTGCCGCGGTAGGCGTAGGGGTTGCGGGGGTCGTCGGCGGTGGTGCCGAGCCGCACCTGGCCGGTGAGCAGGTCGTGCCGGGCCTGGCGGCCGGGCAGGTCGCGGGCGCCGGAGGGGTGCGGGCAGGCGGCGGAGCCCTCACGGAGCACCGCGCTGGTGAAGGTGGCCAGGCTGTGCCGGCCGTTGCGCACGCCCTGCCAGGCGCGGGCGATCCGGGCGTGGTCGACGTCCCGCATCAGGCCCTGGCGGGCCTCGGTGGCGAGCCGGGCGGCGGCGTCGGCGGCCCCGGCGGCGCGCAGGGCGGGCCACTCGGCGGGGTCCTCCTC
>NZ_MUND01000841.1 GCF_002154375.1 Streptomyces glaucescens
GTCGCCGATCTCCGCGACGTGGAAGTCGAGGCCGAAGCCGCGCATCACGTCGCGGAGATCGGCGACCTCACCTTCCGGGGCGGCAAGCCGCACCTGGGCGGGCGGCCCGTCGACGTGATCCTGCGCTGCTTCACCGTCGAGGAGATCATGGGCGACCCGCACGGCGCGGACCTCGTCGAACCGGTCTTCCGCGCCCACGAGGAGGGCAGCGTCGTGCTGTTCACCCCGATGGAGAGCAACCTCTTCGCCAACAAGGCCTGCCTGGCGCTGCTGTCCG
Source organism: Streptomyces glaucescens (assembly GCF_002154375.1). Classification (GTDB taxonomy): domain Bacteria; phylum Actinomycetota; class Actinomycetes; order Streptomycetales; family Streptomycetaceae; genus Streptomyces; species Streptomyces glaucescens. The sequence continues at coordinate 278 of NZ_MUND01000841.1, forward strand.
ACCCGCGCCACCACGACCGCTTCACCAGCGCGGAGCGGGAGCTGATCGACCGGGTCCTGCCCTGGACCCGCGCCCTGGGGGGCGGGGCCGCCCTCGACGACGAGCTGATCGCGTACTGCCGCGCCCACCGCGAGGAACTGATCCTCAAGCCCAACGCCTTCTACGGCGGCGTCGGCGTCATCGCCGGCTGGACCACCCCCGAGGACGAGTGGCTGACCGCGCTGCGCGCCGGTGCCGCCGACGGGGCGATCGTGCAGCGGCGGGTCGTGCCCCGCTCCGAGCCCGTCGTCGACCCCGCCACCGGCCGCGTCGAGGACTGGCAGGCCGCCTGGGGCCTCTTCTACACGCCCGGCGGCTACGCCGGCGCCTACGCCCGAGCCGTCCCGGCCTTCGAGAGCCCGGTCATCGGCGTCACCGCCTACAAGAACACCCGCACCGCGGGCGTCCTGCACTTCTGAGGGAGGAAGCCATGTCCGATCCGGGCAAGCCGGGAGGGCCGGCGGCACGCGGTCCGCTGGCACGGCTGCTGGACAGCACGCTGGTGCCGCGCAGCGCCATCGGGCGCAAGCTCGCCCTCACCGCGCTCGTCAACGCCCTGGGCACCGGCATGTTCTACGCCGGCTCCGCGCTCTACTTCACCCAGGTCGCGGGGCTCAGCAACAGCCAGGTCGGCCTCGGCCTGTCCCTCGCCGGACTGATCGGGTTCCTCGGCACCGTCCCCGTCGGCATGCTCGCCGACCGGATCCGCGCGGGCCGCGTCTACATCGCCATCCAGGTGTGGCGCGGCCTCGGCAACGTCGCCTACTGCTTCGTCGGCGACTTCACCTCCTTCGCCGTCGTCGCCTGCTGCATCGGCCTCGCCGACGCCGCCGTGCCGCCGGTCAGCCAGGCCGTCGTGGGCAGCGCCGTCGGCGACGAGGAACGCGGCGACACCCTCGCCAAGGTGCGGGCCGTGCGCAACGTCGGCTTCGGCCTCGGCGCGCTCGTCGCCACCGCCGCCATCCAGCAGGGCAGCGACGACGCGTTCCTCTTCCTGATCGCCGGGAACGCGGTGTTCTTCCTCGCCTCCGCCCTGATGCTCCAGCGCGCGGGCGTCACCCGGCTGGTCACCACGGCCGCCCCCGCCAAGGACCGCCGGCCCACCCTCGTCGCCGACCTGCGCTACCTGGCCACGGCCGTGCTCAACGGGCTGCTGTCCATGCACCTGACGCTGCTGCCGCTGGCCCTGCCGCTGTGGATCTCCCAGCACACCGACGTGCCGCTGTCGCTGTACGGGCCGCTGTACGTGCTCAACACGGTGATGGCGGTGCTCTTCCAGGCCCGGTTCGCCCGGCCCTCCGACACCCTGCGCGGCGCGGTCGCCTCCATGGCCTGGGCCGGGTTCTCGCTCGGCGGGTTCGCGCTGGCCTGCTGGGCGATGGGTGCCACCGGGGCGGTCTGGGCGGCCACGGCGTTCGCCGTGCTCGCGGTGGTGCTGCTGACCGCCGCCGAACTGTGGCAGTCGGGCGGCGCCTGGGCCATCTCCTACGAACTGGCCCGCCCCGACCGGCTCACCCAGTACCTGTCCACGTTCCAGCTCGGTACCGCCCTGCAGGGCATCGTCGCGCCCTGGGTGATCACCGCCGTCATCCTCCCGAACGCGCTCGGCTGGCCGGTGTTCGCCGTGCTGTCCGCGCTCGCGGGCGCCGGCGTCGCGCTGACCGTGGGCCGCGCGGAGATCAGGGCACGCGAGAACGCCACGGTGCCCACGGCCACCGATCCCGGTGCCGCCGTGGACACCGAACCCGAGACGGCCGGAAGGACGGCATGAGATGACCCATGTCCTCATCGTCAGCGGTGGCTCCCACCTGCACGACCTGCTGCGCGACGCCGACCCGGACATCCGTACCTCGGTGATCTGCCGCGCCTCCGCGCTGCCGCTGGTCAGCGGGGTCGGCGAGAACCGGGCCGTGATCGTCCTCGCCGACGACACCCCCCTCGCGGGCTGGCTGGCCGCCGCGCGCCGGCTGCACCAGGAGCGGCCCGTGGACCGGGTCGCCGCGTTCTCCGAGATCGACCAGGAGCGCGCCGCCGCCATCGCCGAGCGGCTGCGGGTGCCCTGCCACCGGCTGCGCACCGTCCGGCTCGCCCAGGACAAGGCCCGGATGCGGCGCCATCTGCGGGCCGCGGGCATCGAGGACGTCCCGCACCTGCAGAGCGCGGACCTCGCCGAACTGACCGCGTTCCAGGAGGCGGTGGGCGGCAAGGTGGTCCTCAAGCCCACCTCCGGCCGGGCCAGTGTGGGAGTCGCCGTCGCGTCGACCCCCGGCGAACTGCCGGCGGCGCTCGCCGCGACCGGAGCGCGCGTCCCCCGCCTCGACCCGTCACCGCCGCTCGCCGAGGCGTTCGTCTCCGGGCCGGAGTACAGCGTGGAGGCGGTCACCGCCGACGGGACGCACCACGTCCTCGCGGTGACCGAGAAGTTCAAGGACGAGGCGACGAAGGTCGAGACCGGGCACGTGATGCCCGCGCGGGTCTCCCCGGACACCGAGCGCCGGATCGTCGCCCACGTGCGCACCGTCCTGGACTCCCTCGGCGTCACCCTCGGCCCCACCCACACCGAGGTGATCGTCGGCCCCGACGGGCCGGTCACCGTCGAGACGCATCTGCGCATCGGCGGCGACGAGATCCTGCACCTGGTGCGGGACGTCGCGGGCGTCGACATCTACGAGCTGTGGGCCCGCCAGTTCGCCGGCCGGTCCGTCGCCGGCGATCCCGGCCTGGCGGCCCGCCGCGAGACCCCGGTCTACGACGGCGCCGCCGCCATCGCCTACCTCGCCCCCGACCTGCGGGGCCGCCTGGTGCGGATCGACGGCTGGGACGAGGTGCGCGCCCTCGACGGTGTGCGCGACGCCCGCCAGCTCCTGCCCGACGGCACCGAACTCACCGGCCTGCACAGCTCCTACGCCCGCCTCGCCCACGTCCGCGTCCACGCCGAGAACCCGGACGCGGCCGTGGCCCTCGCGGAGAAGGCGGTGTCCCTGCTCCAGCCGGTCACCGAAGACCCCCGACGCTCATGAGGAGCCCTTCACCATGACCAAGATCACCGTTGCCTACTTCTCGTCCACCGGGAACGTGCACCGGCTCGCCGAGGCCGCCGCGGAGGCGGCGCTGAAGGCGGGGGCCGAGGTGCGGCTGCGGCGGATCGCCGGGCTGGAGACCGACACGGTCGTGCCCGGCACCGAGGACGCCGTCACCGCCCAGGCCGAGGCCGCCCGGGACATTCCCGTGGCGACGCCCGAGGACCTGGTGTGGGCCGACGGCATCCTGCTGGGCACGCCGGTGCGGTTCGGGCTGCCCGCCGCGCCCGTCTCGGTCTTCGTCGACTCCACCGCGTCCGTGTCCATTCCCGGCCTGCTCGCCGACAAGGTGGTCTCCGCGTTCACCTCCGGCTCGGCCCCGCACGGCGGCCACGAGACGACCCTGCTGGCGCTGTACAACGCGGTCTGCCACTGGGGTTCGTTCGTCGTCGCGAACGGCTCCAGCGACCCGGTGCTGTTCCGCGAGGAGAACGGCAACCCGTACGGCAGCAGCAGCGTCACCCGCAACCGTCCCGGCAACGTCCACGAGGACAACCTCGCCGCCGTCGAGTTCCAGGCCCGCCGGGTCGTCCGGGCGGCCGGGATCGTCGCCCGCGGTTTGGCCGGCGCCTGACACCTGACACATTCCAGGCCATCTGACAGGCCACGGGATCGGCGATGGCACCGCCCCGACGCCGCGCGGAACGATGGGCCGCGCGGCAGGCAGCCCGTTTCTGGCGGATATTTCCCCGCTCCGACCCGAGCCCGAGTCACCGAGGAACACGAGGGGTCTTCAGTGATCACCACCGGAACGCACCACGACGGACACCCCACGGCGTCCGTCGGCATCCTGGGCACGGGCTCCTGCCTGCCCTCCCAGGTCGTCACCAACGACGAGGCCGGCCACCCGGCGGGTGTCGACGACGCCTGGATCCACAGCCGTACCGGCATCCGCACCCGCCGCTGGGCCAAGCCGGACGAGGCGACCTCGGATCTCGCCGTCGCGGCGGGCCGCGCCGCCCTGGAGAACGCCGGGATCCGTGCCGCCCAGCTGTCCCTGGTCATCGTCGCCACGTCCACGCCCGACGCACCGCAGCCGCCCACCGCGAGCGCGGTCGCCGACGGCCTGGGCGCGGGGCCGGGCACGGCCGCCTTCGACGTCAACGCGGTGTGCAGCGGCTTCGTGTTCGCGCTCACCGCCGCCGAGCGGATGCTGCGCGGCACCGGCGGCTACGCGGTGGTCGTCGGCGCGGACATCTACTCACGCATCCTCGACCGGGCGGACCGGCGTACCGCGATCCTGTTCGGTGACGGCGCGGGCGCGGTCGTCCTCGGGCCGGCCGCCGGGGGACGGTCCGCCGGGATCACCTCCCGGCTCGCCGGGTTCGGCGCCGAGCGGGACCTCATCCAGGTGCCCGCGGGCGGCAGCCGGCTGCCCGCCTCCGCGGACACGCTCCGCGAGGGGCTGCACTACTTCAGGATGAACGGCCGCGCGGTCCGCGAGTTCGTCGCGGACCAGGTGGCCCCGGCGATCGCCCAGTTCCTCGCCGACCAGGGCGTGGACCCGCGCGACATCGACCACTTCGTCCCGCACCAGGCCAACGGCCGGATGCTCCAGGACCTCGCGGAACGGATCGGCATCCCGGCCGGCCGCATGCGCACCACGGTCGAGACCTACGGCAACACGGGCTCCGCCTCCATCCCGGTCACCCTCGACGACGCCGC
>NZ_MUND01000842.1:0-395 GCF_002154375.1 Streptomyces glaucescens
CCGACGAACTGCTGCGGACCGGCGATCTCATGCCGCCGACGTCGTTCGAGTTCCGGGCGGGCCGGGACGCGCTGGCGCTCACCATCTTCCTTTCCGACACCGACGGCGAGCTGCCCGGCACCCGGGTCGTCTCCCAGCTGGACACCTGGCTGTCCCTGACGGCGTACGACCAGCCCTGGCAGGACTGGGTGCGCGAGCGCATGGCGCAGGTCGCGGCGGAGGCCGCCGAGCAGGGCGGGCCCGCGCCGGACCTGGAGCTGGCGGAGGCGGCCTGGCGCTGGCTGGAGGAGACCGAGCTGCTCGCGCCCGACCTGAACGCGGTGCCGGGCGGCGGGCCGGTGATCGGCGAGGACGACGGGCCGAAGGTCTGGACCCCGGCCTGGCAACTGGGCCTC
>NZ_MUND01000842.1:427-596 GCF_002154375.1 Streptomyces glaucescens
GCGGACTTCCGCCCGGCGCGCACTAGCCCTCACCCCCGGACCCGCCACGGGGCTCGCTCACCCCTCGCACACCGCGCAGTCCGCGCAGGACCCGCCTCGCACACGGCCGCGCCCGGCCCCGGAACGCACGAGCCGGGCAGGACGCGGCCCCGACCGGCAGCCGCCGGCC
>NZ_MUND01000843.1 GCF_002154375.1 Streptomyces glaucescens
CAGGGCGGGCGGGCTGTCGCCGAGCCGTTTCTCCATGCCCCGGTTGCGGACGGCGTAGCCGAGCGCCTGGGCGAGCCGCAGGGCGGGCCCGGCGTCGGCGGGGACGGTCGTCTCGATGCGGGTGCAGCCCCAGCCGCGCGCCACCTCCTCCGCGGCGAGCAGGGCCACCGTGCCCCGGCCGCGTCTGCGGTCGGGTTCCTCGATGCGCACATCGCGGACGCACGCCACCGAGTCGCCGAAGGCGGCGGAGGTGCCGAGGTGGAGGACGCCGACGGGGCGGCTGTTCACGCACACCTGGTAGTGGCGCGAGCGCGTCCCGTCGGCGTGCTGCTGGAGCGGCCCGGTCGGCCGTAGGGTCGTGGTCATTACCCGTGTTCTACCCCGGCCGGGGCCCCGGGACAGCCGAATATCGCGGCCGTCAGGGGTCGAGGTCGTCCCCTGAGCGCTCCTCGAAGATCCGCATGGCTTTGGCCGTCACCGGGCCCGCCGTGCCGGGCAGTTCGCGGCCGTCGACGCGGTGCACGGCCTGGACGTCCCGCAGGGTCGAGGTGAGGAAGACCTCGTCGGCGCTCTCCAGGACGTCCAGCGGGAGGTCGGTCTCCCTGGCGCCGGTCCACTCGATCGTCAGCTCGCGGGTGATGCCCGCGAGGCAGCCGGAGGCGAGCGGCGGGGTGTGGATCTCGCCGTCCAGGACGACGAAGACGTTCGACCCGGTGCCCTCGCAGAGCTCACCGACGGTGTTGGCGAACAGCGCCTCGGAGGCGCCCTGTTCGTGGGCGCGGGCGAGAGCGACGACGTTCTCGCCGTACGAGGTGGTCTTCAGGCCGGCGAGCGCGCTGCGCTCGTTGCGGGTCCACGGCACGGTGATCACGGCCGTGGAGTCGGGCCGGCGAGCGGCCTCACCGAGCGCGACGACCAGGGTGGGGCCGGCCTCGCCGCGGTCGGAGCCGAGCGGGCCGTGGCCGCCGGTGTAGGTGATGCGCAGCCGGCCCAGCGGCATCGGGTTGGCCTCCAGGACGGCGGCGCAGGCTCGGCGGACCTCGTCGAGGTCGGGGTCGGGCAGGCCCAGGCCGCGGGCGGAGCGGGTGAGCCGGTCGAGGTGGCGGGTGAGCGCGAAGGGGCGGCCGTCCACCGCCTTCACGGTCTCGAAGATGCCGTCGCCCACGGTGAGCCCGTGGTCGAAGACGGAGACACGGGCGGACTCGCTGTCCTCGAGCCCGCCGTCGAGCCAAACCTTCACTGGTCCCTACCTCGCATCGTTTCGCCGGGCACCGTGCCACGCGGCACGTCAGTACCTCTCCATGGCCTCGTACGCACCCGACGCTACCGCGAGCAGCCGCGACGCCTTCAGCTCGGTCTCCCGCCACTCGCCCTCGGGGTCCGAGCCCCAGGTGATCCCGGCGCCGGTGCCGAACCGCAGCAGGGGCCCGCCCCCGACGGCGCGGTCGATCCAGAAGGTGCGGATGCCGACGGCCAGCTCTCCCACGCCCCGGTCGGCGTCGACCCAGCCGATGCCGCCGCAGTAGGGGCCGCGCGGGGCGGTCTCCAGCGCGTCGATGATCCGCAGGGCGCTCGGCTTGGGGGCGCCGGTGACCGAGCCGGGCGGGAAGGCGGCGGCCAGCGTCTCCGGCCAGCCGGCGCCGTCGCGCAGCTCCCCGCGCACGGTGGAGACGAGGTGGACCAGCCCGGGGTGCTTCTCCACGACGCACAGCTCGGGGACGGTGACGCTGCCGGTGGCGCAGACCCGCCCGAGGTCGTTGCGGACCAGGTCCACGATCATCACGTTCTCGGCGTAGTCCTTCTCCAGGAGGTCCGCCTCGGTGCGGCCGGTGCCCTTGATCGGCCCGGACTCGATGGTCCGCCCCTCCCGGCGCAGGAACAGCTCCGGGGAGGCGGTGGCTATCTCCACCCCGTGCTCCGGCAGGCGGATCGTTCCCGCGTACGGCGCCGGGTTGCCGCGGGCGAGCAGCGCGGTGAGGGCGTCCACGTCCGCGCCGGGGTCGACCGGCGCGGAGAGGACGCGGCAGAGGTTCGCCTGGTAGACCTCGCCGGCCGCGATGTGCTCACGGATCCGCCGTACGCCCGCGGTGTACCCGGCGCGGTCGAGGGAGGACGTCCAGTCGCCGGCCGCGGGGCCCCGCCAGGCTCCCGGCGCGGGGGCGGGCACCGGCCGCTCGTGTACGTCCGCGAAACGGGCGCAGGTCAGGCGGCCCTCGAAGTCCGCGGCGACGGCCCAGAAGCCGGTGGAGTCAAGAGCCGCGGGATCGTCTGTGACGTCGAGGAGGCCGGTGGCGACACGGTCGCCGAAGCGGGCGAGAGGAGCGAGGTCGAGCACGCTGTCGAGTCTATGGCGGGTGTCCGGCGGGTGGCCCCGGCGTGACCTGCGGACGGCCGGACCGGGTCCTTCGGCCGGTGCACCGCAGCACGCTGCACAAACGCGTTTTTGTACTGGCCGGGGAATCCGCTAGAGTTCAACACGTCGCCGGGACGCGGAAGCGGACCGAAACGACAGGCGGACGTAGCTCAGTTGGTAGAGCGCAACCTTGCCAAGGTTGAGGTCGCGAGTTCGAACCTCGTCGTCCGCTCGCAGGAACAGGGGATCTTTCCGATCCTCTACACTCCTGGTGGAGTGGCCGAGAGGCGAGGCAACGGCCTGCAAAGCCGTCTACACGGGTTCAAATCCCGTCTCCACCTCCAAGGACGATTAGCTCAGCGGGAGAGCGCTTCCCTGACACGGAAGAGGTCACTGGTTCAATCCCAGTATCGTCCACTGGATCTTCGGATCCTGGATCTCCTCGAAGATCCCACCCGCGCGATTAGCTCAGCGGGAGAGCGCTTCCCTGACACGGAAGAGGTCACTGGTTCAATCCCAGTATCGCGCACGCAGTGCCCATGATCCGCTCCATGGAGTGGTCGTGGTACCGAGGACGATTAGCTCAGCGGGA
>NZ_MUND01000844.1 GCF_002154375.1 Streptomyces glaucescens
ACCGTCGCCGAGGACCTGGACAGCCCCTGGGGCCTCGCTCCGCTGCCGGACGGCGATCTGCTCGTCTCCTCCCGCGACGAGGGCACGATCCTCCGTGTCGACGGCCGGACCGGCAAGAAGACCGAGCTGGGCGAGGTGCCCGGTGTCTCGGCGGCCGGCGAGGGCGGCCTGCTCGGCATAGCCCTCTCCCCGGACTACGCGTCGGACCACATGGTCTACGCGTACTTCACCTCCGCCTCGGACAACCGCGTCGTCCGCATGCTCCTCGACGAGGAGAGGCCCGCGGGCGAACAGCTCGGCGCCCCCGACACGATCTTCAGGGGCATCCCCAAGGGGTTCGTCCACAACGGCGGCCGTATCGCCTTCGGCCCGGACAGGATGCTCTACGTCGGCACGGGCGAGAGCGGCGAGGAGGGCCTGTCCCAGGACGAGGACTCCACGGGCGGCAAGATCCTCCGCCTGACCCCGGAGGGCGAACCGGCCCCGGGCAACCCGTCCCCGGACTCCCCGGTGTACTCGTCCGGCCACCGCAATGTGCAGGGCCTCGCCTGGGACGGCAAGCAGCGCCTGTTCGCGGCGGAATTCGGCCAGGACACCTGGGACGAGCTGAACGCGATCAAGCCGGGCGGCAACTACGGCTGGCCGGAGGCCGAGGGCAGGTCCGGGGATTCCGGATTCCAGGACCCGATAGCCCAGTGGACCACCGACGAGGCCTCCCCGAGCGGCATCGCCTACGCCGAGGGCTCGATCTGGATGGCGGGCCTGGGCGGTGAGCGCCTGTGGCGCATCCCCCTGAAGGGCACTGAGGCCTCGGCGGACCCGCAGTCCTTCCTGGAGGGCGACCACGGCCGGCTGCGCACGGTGGTGGCCGCGGGCGGCGACCGGCTGTGGCTGGTGACCAGCGAGACGGACGGCCGCGGTTCCCCGAGGGACGGCGACGACCGGATCCTGGAGCTCCGGGTGAGCTGACGGGTGCGGGCCCGCCATGCGCGTGGGGCCGCCGTCAGGCGTCCCGAGCGGGCCCGTCCGCTCAGCGCCGCTCGCCGTTCTCCGCGCCCCCGGCCGTCTCCTCGTCCGTCCCCCCGGCCGTTCCCTCCCCGCCCGGCTCCGCTTCCGGATCGGGGCGTCGTACGACGACCTTCCCGGAGGCGAGGTCTATCGGCCCGCGGCCGGGATCGGCGTCGCCGACGTCCTCACGGGTCATCTCCAGCCGGTTCTGCTCGTCGCGGGTGTGCTTGCGGCCCGGGGCGAACAGTTCCTCGAACGGGTTGAACATCACTGTCCCCTCCCGGGCCGCGGTGCGGCGCACGTGGTCGTCCGTCGATTGTCCCGCGACTACCCCGCGACCGTCCGGTCCAGGGCTCCCGGCGGGAACAGCCCCAGCCGGTGGGCGACCGCCGCCGCCTCGCCTCTGCCGGAGACGCCGAGCTTGCCCAGGATGTTGGAGACGTGGACGCTGGCCGTCTTCGGGGAGATGAACAGCTCCTCGGCTATCTGACGGTTGGTGCGGCCCGCCGAGACCAGGCGCAGGACGTCCCGCTCCCGGCTGGTCAGGCCCAGCGCCTCGGCCGGATCGGCGGGCGCGAGGGCCTGCCGCGGGGTGCGGGTCAGGGAGAGGCGGGCACGCTGGGCGAGGTGGGTGACGGCCTCGGCGAGCGGGCGGGCGCCGAGACGGCCGGCGACGGCCTGGGCGAGGCGCAGCAGCTCCGCGGCGCGCTCGCGCTCCTCCTCGCCGCCGGCCGCGAGCAGGGCCTGAGCCAGGCGGTGACGGACACGGGCGAGGTCGTAGGGGCGCTCCAGCGGCTCGAAGGCGGTGACCACCTCGGACCAGGTGTCCGGGCCGACGGTGTCCTCGGCGCGGCCCAGTTCGGCGCGGACCCACTGGTCGTGGGCGAGCCAGACGGGTGCGTTGGTGGCCAGGCGCTTGGCGCTGTCGCGGATGCGGTCGACGGCCTCGGCGCGGCCCTGGTGGGTGGCGGGCAGGGCGCGGCTGTCGGCCTCGGCGGTGGCGGCGGCGAGGAGCAGCGGCCAGCCGTAGCGCTGGGTGCCGGGCGGGAAGCCGGCATCCGCCATGGTGCGGAGTTCGGCGCGCAGGTCGAGGAGGCGGCCCTCGGCGGCGGCGACGCCGATGCTGATGGCGGACAGCGGCAGGGACTGCTGGGGCATCGGGTCGTGGGTGCCGAAGTAGCCGCGCGCGGCGGCGAGATGGCGGGCCGCCTCGGTCGCCTCGCCCCTGCCGAGGGCGACGTGCGCCAGGCACAGCGCGCCGGCGCCCTGCGGCTTGGCGCTCTGGCCGCGCCGCCGGGCGTTCTCCGCGGCCTGGGCGGCCTCGTCCCAGCGGCCCAGTGAGTAGAGGGAGTCGGAGAGATTGGCCCAGACCCAGGCCTCGCTGTTGAGCTGGCCGTACCGGCGGCTGTGCGCGATGCCCTGTTCCAGCAGCGGGACGGCCTCGCGGGAGCGGCCCACGGACTCCAGTTCGGAGGGCAGATTGACGTAGGCGCGGCCGGCGACCTGGGACATGCCCTCGGCGAGGGTGCGTTCCTTGACCTCGTACATCACCGCGAGTCCGGCGTCGATGTCACCGGAGTCGACCATGAGGCAGCCGAGGGTCAGCCGGGCGTTCAGCTCGGTCTCGCGGGCGCCGACCATGCGGGCGTACTCCACCGCGCGTTCGGCCGCCGAGAAGGCCTCCGGGCCGGGGGTGCGCAGCATCAGCCAGCCGGCGACGGCGACCAGCACGTCGGCGTGCACCTGGGACGGCGGCAGGCCGCGGACGAGTTCCTGGGCGGTGGCGAGTTCCTGCCAGCCGTCACCGCGGCCCTTGCCCTGCATCAGCTGGGCACGCTGGGTCCAGAACCAGGCGGCGCGGAGCGGGTCGGGCTCCTCCTCCAGCAGCCGCAGGGCGCGCTTGGTGATCTTCATGGCGCGTTCCCGCTCTCCGCAGAGCCGGCCGGCGACGGCGGCCTCGGCCATCAGGTCGAGGTAGTGCAGCGGGGCGGTCGCCGGGTCGCAGGCGCGGGGCGGGTAGACCCCGGTGGGGTCGGCGGGGCGCAGGGTGGCGCGGGTCTCCTCGGGTGCGGCGTCCCACAGCTCCATCGCGCGTTCGAGGAGCCGGAGTTGTTCGGCGTAGGCGTGCCGGCAGCGGGCGGCGGAGGCGGCGTCCAGGACGGCGGGGAGAGCCTTGGCGGCGTCGTGGGCGTGGTACCAGTAGCTGGCCAGCCGGGTGACGCGCTGGTCGGCGGGGACGAGGGCCGGGTCGGCCTCCAGGGCCTCGGCGTAGCGGCGGTTGAGGCGGGAGCGTTCGCCGGGCAGCAGATCGTCGCTGACCGCCTCGCGGACCAGGGAGTGGCGGAAGCGGTAGCCGTCGCCGGCCGGGGTGGGCAGCAGCAGATGGGCGTTCACGGCGGCCCGCAGCGCCTCGATGAGGTCGTCCTCGGTGAGCCCGGCGACGGCGGCGAGCAGGGGGTGCTCGACGGTGGATCCGCCCTCGGCGACGATCCGGGCGACCCGCTGGGCGCTCTCGGGCAGCGCCTCGACCCGGACGAGGAGCAGGTCCCGCAGCGAGTCGGTGAGGCCCGTGCAGGAGCCCTCGTGGACGGCGACGGCCAGTTCCTCGACGAAGAAGGCGTTGCCGTCGGAGCGTTCGAAGATGTCGTCGACCTGGGCGGGGTCGGGCTCGGCGGCCAGGATGCCGGCGATCTGCCGGCCGACCTCCTCGCGGGTGAAGCGGGCGAGTTCGAGACGGCGGACGGTGCGCAGCCGGTCGAGTTCGGCGAGCAGGGGGCGCAGCGGGTGACGGCGGTGGATGTCGTCGGAGCGGTAGGTGGCGAGGACGACGAGGCGGCCGGTGCGCAGGGTGCGCAGCAGATAGGAGAGCAGGTGACGGGTGGAGGCGTCGGCCCAGTGCAGGTCCTCCAGGGCGAGGACGACCGTGCGGTCGGCGGCGACGCGTTCCAGGAGGCGGGCGGTGAGTTCGAAGAGGCGGGCCACGCCCTCCTCGTCGTCGGGCCGGCCGGCGCCGACCTCGCCCAGTTCGGGCAGCAGCCGGGCCAGTTCGTCCTCCTGGCCGGCGGCGGCGGCGGCCAGGGCCTCCGNNCCGATCTCGACGCAGCCGCCGAGTGCGACGACGGCGCCCGCCCGGGCGGCGACAGCGGCGAACTCCTCGATGAGCCGGGTCTTGCCGACTCCGGCCTCGCCGCCGAGGAGCAGCGCCTGCGGCTCCCCCGTCGCGGCACGGGTGAGCGCGTCGCTCAGCGTCTCCAACTCCTCGACGCGACCGACGAACACGGGACTCACGGACCTGGTCTCCACGGGCGAGAGCATCGCATGCGGCTCC
>NZ_MUND01000845.1 GCF_002154375.1 Streptomyces glaucescens
CCCGGCACACGCACACGGCGGCCGCGCCGGGGAGGGCGCGACCGCCGTGGTGCCGTGGGATACGGCGCGGTCAGGAGGTGTGCGGGCAGTTGCCCCGGTACTCCTCGATGGTCAGGCTCGGGCGCGGCAGCGGGCACAGGAACTGCTCGTAGCGGGTGTCGTTGTCGATGAACCGCTTGAGCCAGCTGATGCTGTACTTCGCGATCGTCGTGTCGTTGCTGTTGGGCGTGAAGTGGGTGGCGTTGTTCAGCTCCAGGTACGCCTTGTCCAGCGACGACGGCAGGTTCTGGTAGAACGGCTCGGCGTGGCTGGAGACCGGGGCGATCGAGTCGCCGTCCGCGCCGATGATCATCGTGGGCGTCCTGAGCTCGGGCCAGGTCTTGTCCAGGTTCCACGGCGTCAGCGGGATCGCGGCCTGGAGGGAGGGCCGGTCCTTGGCCGCCTCCAGGCTGCCGCCGCCGCCCATCGAGTGGCCCATCACGCCGAGCCGGGTGGCGTCGACCCGGCCGCGCACGGAGCTGCGCTGGGTGAGGTAGTCCAGCGCGGCGAGGAGCTGGTCACCACGGGAGTCCGGCTGGTCCATCGTGGTGTTGGTGTCGATGGTGAAGACCACGAAGCCCTGGGAGGCCAGCCGCGGGCCCAGCCAGGCGATCGACGACTCGTAGGCGGTGAAGCCGGGCGAGATGGCCACGGCGCCGAAGGTGCCGTCCGCGGTGCTGGTCGGGTAGTAGATCGTGCCGCCGCCGAAGCCGGTGACGGCCAGGGAGGAGACGGAGGTCTGCGAGACGGCGTAGGGGCCGCGCAGGGCCTCGATGCTCGACTGGGTGGGTGCCGGACCGCGCTCGTAGGGGTTGTCGGCGGCGTGGGCACCGGTGCCGCTGAGGGTGCTGAGCCCGATCACGGTCGCGGTGGCGGCGGCGAGCCCGGTGAGGCGGCCCGTGCGACGGCGTCGGCGCGGGGTGGCGGAGTCGGTGCGGTGCTGCTGCTGCACGTCGAGTCGTCCTCTCTGTCGTGCGCTCTGGGGATGTGGGGTGTGCCGTCGGAACGGCTCGCCCACTGTCGGCGCGGTACGGCACGACAGGCACCGGCAAAATCACCGGCCTCGTGGCGGGAGCGGACCGGTGCGCGCGTCTCCCGGGAGCAGACCGGTGCGCGCCCCTCCCGGCTGCGGGGAACCGGCTTGCGCGGGCGGCCGGTGGGTGTGGCAGGCTCGCCAGGGCCGGGCCGTCCCCACGGCACCGGCCGTCAGAACGCTCGGCACCGTGGAGAGGCGGCGGAATGCGCATCGGACTGCTCGGCACCGGACCCTGGGCGCGGATGGCCCACGCACCCGCCCTCGCCGGGCACGAGGCAGTGGACTTCGCCGGAGTGTGGGGGCGGCGCCCGGACGCCGCGAAGGAACTCGCGGACCGGTACGGGGTGCGCCCCTACGACGACGTGGACACGCTGCTCGCCGACGTGGACGCGGTGGCCGTGGCCCTGCCGCCGGACGTCCAGGCGGAACTCGCGGCACGGGCGGCGCGGGCCGGCCGCCATCTGCTGCTGGACAAGCCGCTCGCCGTGACACCGGAGCGGGCGCGGGCGGTGGCCGACGCCGCGCGGGAGGCCGGCGTGGCCTCGGTGGTGTTCTTCACCTCCCGCTTCCAGGCCGAGACCGAGGCGTGGATCGCCGAACAGGCGGCCACCGGCGGATGGTTCACGGGACGCGCCCAGTGGCTCGCCGCGCTGTTCCCCGGCGGCGCGCGGACCTCGGACAGCCCGTTCGCCGCCTCTCCGTGGCGCCGCGAGAAGGGTGCCCTGTGGGACGTCGGGCCGCACGCCCTGTCCGTGCTGCTGCCGGTGCTCGGCGACGCCCGGCGGGTGAGCGCCGCGGCCCCCGGCCCCGGGGACACCGTGCACCTGGTCCTCGAGCACACCGGCGGCGCGTCGAGCACCCTCGCCCTGAGCCTCACCGCGCCGCCCGAGGCGGCGGGGGCCACCGTCGAACTGCGTGGCAGCGCCGGGGTGGCGGTCCTCCCGGACCGCTCCGAGGGCGTCGTCCCCGCCGTGGCCAGGGCCGTGGACGCCCTGCGCGAGGCGGCGGGCACCGGCCGCCCGCATGCGTGCGACGCCGCGTTCGGTCTCCGGGTGACCGAGATCCTGGCCGAGGCCGAGGCCCTGCTCACGGCCTCCTGACCGGCGCCCGGCCGCCCTCGGTCGGCGTGCCGGCTCCGCGTTGCAGCACACCCGCCGACGACCCGCCCGGCGGAACGGGCGGAGGAGGTTATGCGCGGGCCCTGGAAGGTACTCCTCGCGGGACGGGAGCGGGCCGCCGGGGGCGGTGCCCCGGCGCCTCCGGATGCACGGTGCGCTCCCTGGGTGAATGGTGTTATCAGACCCGTTGCCAGCACCGGGGCCGAAACAATGATCCGGACCGAGGAGCGGAGATCATGTCGACTTCACATTCCGGCGCGTCCCAGCCGTCCCAGGACCGCGCCACCCCGGACAGCCTGCTCCACACCCGCACCGGCACCGATGTGTCGCCGGAGGACCTGGTCCTGGCCTCCGGCAAGGACCTCACTCCGCGCAACCTGGAATGGGCCCAGCGCAAGCTGGACCAGGAAGGGCCGGCCGCCCTCGACAAGCTGCTGCCTTAGCCGGCCGCCCGGCCGTCACCACCCCTGACGCCGGAAGCCCGGCCGTCACAACCCCTGACGCGGACCGCCCCCTCCGTCCGCGTCAGGGGATTTCCTCGCCGACCCGTCCGTCCGTTCGTCCGCGTCAGGGATTCCCTCCCCGACCCGTCCGTCCGCGTCAGGGGGTTTCCTCGTCCACCGGCGTCGTCATGTCGTCGTCGGTGATGTGCATCGCGGCCTCCTCGGCGCCCGCGGCGCCCCCGTCGATGCCCACGTCCTCGGCGACCTGTTCCCTCGTCGTGTCGGTGTGGGCGCCCTCGTCCGGGGCGACCAGCCGTCCGGCACGGGCACCGCCCGCCTCCGGGTCCACCGGTTCGCCGTCTCCGCCCGGCAGGTCCCCGATGTCGTCCGCGGCGGCCTCCTGGGCGTCCGGCACCTCCTGGGCGAGCCGCTGGTCGAGGCTCTCGCCCTCGTGCTGCTCGGCGGCCGTGGTGCCGTACTTGGTGACACCCAGCGGCTTCTCCGGCGGCGAATAGCCCTCGTCGAGGGTGTCGTCGTAGGTCCGCTCGTCCAGCGCGTCCTGGAGGTCCAGGGGCGCGGCGTCCTCCTGCTCCTCGTTGGTTCCGGTGGGCTGGTAGGCGTCGTCCGCCATCGCATCGGTCTGCGCGCGGTCCGTGTCGGCCATGGCTGCCTCCCTGTCGTGCCGGGGCTCGGCTCGTCGGTTCGTTCGTCCTTCCGCGTTTCCCGATCCGCCGCCTCCAACCTGGCGGTTCTCGTCACACCGGAAGGAGCCGACCCGGCCCGGCCGCGGACGGCCGCCGCCTCAGACAGTGGCGCTCGGGCCGTCCGGGCGGACATTGCGCTGCTCGACCATCGTGCGGCTCAGCTCCTCCGTCTCCGGTTCGGGCAGGCGCTCGAAGCCGTCCTCGGTGATGACGGAGACGATCGGGAAGATCCGGCGGCCGATGTCCGGTCCGCCGGTCGCGGAGTCGTCGTCGGCCGCGTCCCACAGCGCCTGGAGCGCGGCGAGGGCCGCCTCCCGCCTGGACAGGCCGGGCCGGTAGAGCTTCTTCAGCGCGCCCCGGGCGTACGGCGAGCCGGAGCCCTCGGCGTGGAAGCCGGTCTTCTCGTAGGTGCCGCCTGCGACGTCGAAGCCGAAGATGCGGCCCCGCCCGGCCTCGTAGCCGGCCAGCAGCGGGACGACGGCGAGGCCCTGCATGGCCTGGCCGAGGTTCTGCCGGAGCATGGCGGACAGCCGGGTCGCCTTGGCGCTGAGCGACATCGGCGCGCCCTCGATCTTCTCGAAGTGGGTCAGCTCGACCTGGTAGAGCTTCACCATGTCCAGGGCGAGGCCGACCGTCCCGGCGAAGGCGACCGCGGTGTGGTCGTCGGCGGGGTGGACCTTCTCCAGGTCGCGCTGGGCGATGAGGTTGCCCATGGTGGCCCGGCGGTCGCCGGCGATCAGCACGCCGTCGCGGTAGGTGAGGGCGAGCACCGTGGTGCCGTGCGGGGCGGTGCCGGGGGCGGCGCGGACGCCGTCGGGCAACGGGCTGCGGGTGGGCAGCAGTCCGGGACGGTGGGCCGCCAGGAACTCGGTGAAGGACGCGCTCCCCGGAGTGAAGAACTCCTCCCCCAGCCGGCCTTCGCTCGTGTCGTACGCCATGCCACTCCCCCTCGTCCTCGCCCCGACATCCCGACTCCTACCAGAAGCGGTCCTTCGGGAAACACCTGTTCCCGTCACAGCGTCCGGCGCCGCACCAGTACCGCCAGCACCAGCAGGCCCGGGATCAGGGGCAGCCAGACGGTCAGCAGCCGGTAGCCGAGCACGGCGGAGGCCGCGGCGGCGGCCGGGGCCCCGGCCGCGGTCAGGGCGAGGCCGAGCGCGGCGTCCAGGGAGCCGAACCCGCCGGGGGTGGGCAGCAGGGCGGCGGCGCTGCTGGCGGCGAGATAGAGGAGGGCGACCCGGGCGGGCGGCAGCGGCAGGGCGACGGCCTGGGTGACGGCGATCAGCGCCACGGCGTGCAGCCCGGCGAAGGCCAGCGAGCCACCCCACAGGGCCACCGCCCGGCGCGGCCGGGCGTGCACCGCCCGCACGTCCGCGAGGACGGCGGCGGCGGCCCGGCGGCAGCGCGGCCACCGCCGGGCGACGGCCAGCAGCACGGCCAGCAGGACGGCGAGGACGAGCGCGATCCGGCCGACGGAGCCGGGCGGCAGCCGCAGGACTCCGGGGCAGGCCAGGGCGAGCACGGCGATCAGCGCGCCGCGCACCACCGCCCCGGCCGTCGCCTTGACCGCGAGCGCGGTCGCCGAGCGGCCCGCGGGGAGGCCGCAGCGCATGAGGAACCGCAGGGTCACGGCGCTCGCGCCGACCCCCGCGGGCAGGACGTGGTTGGCGGCGGAGGCGGCGAACTGCGCGGCGACGAGCCGCCCGGCGGGCAGCGCGCGGGGCACCGCGCCCTGCTGGGCGATCGCGGAGCACGCCCAGGTGGCCGTCACGGCGGTGGCGGCGACCAGCAGCCATCCGTGGTCGGCGACGGCGAGCCGCCCGGCGCCGCTCGCCAGCACCGGCCAGTGGCGGTGGGCGAGCCATCCCGCGGCGGCCAGGACGGCCAGGGTGAACAGGGTCTGCCAGTACGTCCGGCGGCGGGTGGGCGACGGCGCGTACGCCTCGGGCGTCACGCGGGCCCGCCCGCGCGGGCCGGCGCCGGGGCCAGGTACAGGTGCAGCCGGTCGAAGCGGTACGGCGCCCAGGAGCGGGCGTACGGCGGCGGGGAACCGCTCGACGTGCCGAGGGCGGCGACCGGGATGCGGCGGGTGGCGTCCAGGATGGCGGGCACGGTGATGTTGGCGTTGTTCCCGCCGGTCGCGGCGGAGGAGCAGCCGGTGTAGTAGGCGAGCGGGATGGCGGTGTGCCCGGTGAGCAGACAGGGCGGGCGGACGCCCAGCCGGTGCAGCTCTCCGGCGGTGTGCGCCCAGGCGCGGCGGTCGTCGACGGTGCGCTGCACGGTGCGGTCCAGGACGACGAGCTGGACGGCGAGGTGTCCGGCCAGTCCGAGCGCGACGAGGCTCGCGGCCACCGGTCGCCACCGGCCCCGCGGGGCGGTGACCAGCTGCCACAGCGCATCGGCGACGGGGAGCGCGGCCAGCGCGTAGGCGGGCAGCAGGAAGCGGGGGGCCGCGTAGCCGATCAGGAACAGGTACGGCACGGCGGCGGTGGCCGCGCAGGCGAGCGGCAGCGCGGTGGGCACGGGCCGGCGGGCGCGGACCGCGACGACCAGGGCGGCCGCGGCGAGCGCCCACAGCGCGAACCACCACGCGGTGATGGCGGGGTGGGGCAGCGGCCCGGTGCAGGGCCGGCACAGGGTGCGGCCGATCAGGCCGCGCAGCTGGTCGTCGACGGCGAAGTGCCAGCCGAGCCCGCCCTGGATACGGGAGGCGTCGGAGAGCCGCTGGGCCGGGCCGCCGTGGCTGAGGTAGGCCTCGACGACCCACTGGGCGCCGCCCGCGGCGAGGCCGGCCACCAGGACGGCGAGCGGACGCCACCGGCGGGTGGCCAGGGCGAGGACGAGCAGTGGTGCCGTCACGTAGACGGCGTCGGTGGGCCGCATCAGCGCCATCAGCGCGGCACTCCCGGCGATGCCCCACAGGGCGGCCCGGTCGCGGTCGTCGGCGCGGGCGCGCAGGAAGCAGCCGACGCAGGCCAGTCCCCCCACGGCCACCCAGTAGTTGGGCATGGCGCTCGGGGCGTAGAAGAGGGTCACCCACAGGGTGGCGAACAGGGCGCCGCCGGTGGCGAGGACACGCGGCGGGAACCGGCCGCTCCAGGTGCGCAGGGCGAGGTGGAGGGCGAGGCCGGAGAGGACGGCGAGATAGACCCGCAGCAGCGCGGTGGACGACGACCAGGAGGCGATGGGTGCGACCAGCACGGTGACGCCGCGGGCGCGGGGCGCGCTGAAGAACGCGGCGGGGGCGTGGTCGCCGACCTGGCTGACGTAGACGATCTCGTCCCAGCCGAGGCCCATGGCGGGAGGTACGAGGAGGAGTTGGACGGCGGTGAACGCGCCCGCCACGACGGCGACGGCGCTCGGGGTGCCCAGACGCAGGGCGCCCGCCCGGGTGACGCTCGCACTCTCGGCCATCCCTCGTCCTTCCGCCGGCGGCTCGCGGGGCGGGATCTGACGCC
>NZ_MUND01000846.1 GCF_002154375.1 Streptomyces glaucescens
GCGTGGTCACGGCTCCGGAGGGCCAGGCCGCAGTCGCGCCCCGGCCGGAGCCCGCCGTCCCGGTCCCCGGCCCGCGCGAGGCGGAGCCGGCGGCGGCCCCCGTGGCGGCCGAGGCGGACGCGGACATGGCGCTCGTACAGCGGGCCGACGACCTCGACACCCGGGGCGCCGGCCAGGAAGACCAGGAAGAAGAGGGCACGGCCCCCGTGGCAGAAGCACGACAGTCCACCGGCCCGGCCGCGCCCGCTTACGACGACGCCGAGCGTGAGGCCGTCCTCAAGGTCATGCGCGAGCGGCGCGACATCCGCAACGGCTTCCGCAGCGACCCCATCCCGCACGAGGTGCTGCTGCGCGTCCTGGAGGCGGCCCACACCGCGCCCTCCGTCGGCCACTCGCAGCCCTGGGACTTCGTCGTCATCCGCTCGGCGGAGACCCGCCGCACGATGCACGAGCTGGCGATGCGCCAGCGGGAGGCGTACGCGAAGTCGCTGCCCAAGGGCCGGGCGAAGCAGTTCAAGGAACTGAAGATCGAGGCGATCCTCGACACCCCGGTGAACATCGTCGTCACCGCGGACCCGACCCGCGGCGGCCGCCACACCCTCGGCCGCCACACCCAGCCGCAGATGGCGCCGTACTCCGCCGCCCTCGCGGTGGAGAACCTGTGGCTCGCCGCCCGCGCGGAGGGTCTGGGTGTCGGCTGGGTCAGCTTCTTCGACGAGCGTGAGATGGTCCGCGCCCTCGACCTGCCCGAGCACCTGGAGGTCATCGCGTACCTCTGCGTCGGGTACGTCGACGAGTTCCCGGACGAGCCCGAGCTGATGCAGGCCGGCTGGTCCAAGCGCCGCCCGCTGTCCTGGGTGGTCCACGAGGAGACGTACGGCCGTCGCGCGCTGCCCGGCGAGGAGCCGCACGATCTGCTCGCCGAGACCGTCGCCCAGATCCGCCCGCTCGACGCCAAGGCGCTCGGCGAGGCCTGGGAGCGGCAGAAGCGCATGACGAAGCCGGCCGGTGCGCTCGGCATGCTGGAGATCATCTCCGCGCAGCTGGCCGGCCTGTCCCGCCAGTGCCCGCCGCCGATCCCGGAGCCCGCGGCCGTCGCGATCTTCGCCGGCGACCACGGTGTGCACGCCCAGGGCGTCACCCCGTGGCCGCAGGAGGTCACCGCGCAGATGGTGGCGAACTTCCTCGGCGGGGGAGCGGTCTGCAACGCGTTCGCCAATCAGGTGGGCGCCGAGGTCTGCATCGTCGACGTCGGTGTCGCCGCCGACCTGCCGGCCACCCCGGGCCTGCTGCCCCGCAAGGTCCGGCCGGGCACGGCCGACATGACCACCGGTCCGGCGATGACCCGCGAGGAGGTCAAGCAGGCCATCGAGGTCGGCATCGAGACCGCCCGCGACCTGGTCGCGGCCGGCAACAAGGCGCTGCTGACCGGCGAGATGGGCATCGCGAACACCACCGTGTCCGCCGCCCTGATCTCCGTCTTCACGGACACCGACCCGGCCGAGGTGACCGGCCGCGGCACCGGCATCAACGACGAGACGCTGGCCCGCAAGACCGAGGTGGTGCGCCGCGCCATCGAGCTGCACCAGCCGGACCCGGCCGACCCCATCGGCGTCCTCGCCGCGATCGGCGGCCTGGAGCACGCGGCCATGGTCGGTCTGCTCCTCGGCGGCGCGTCCCTGCGGACGCCGGTGATCCTCGACGGCGTCAGCGCGGGCGCCGCGGCCCTCGTGGCCCGCGCCATCGCACCCGAGGTGCTGGCGGCCTGCATCGCGGGCCACCGCAGCGCGGAGCCCGGTCACGTGGCCGCCCTGAACAAGCTGGGCCTGCGCCCCCTGGTCGATCTCGACCTCCGCCTCGGCGAGGGCACCGGCGCCCTCCTGGCTCTCCCGATGGTCCAGAGCACGGCCCGGGCGATGCACGAGGTGGCGACGTTCGACTCGGCGGGCGTCACCGAGAAGTAGGCGCGCCCCACGGGGCGGTCCGGTGTTCAGCCATCGGACCGCCCCTGCCGCCTGCCCCGTCCGCCCTCTAAAATCCGCACGTCAGGGCTGCTCCGATGCCGAAGCGCCCCCCGCCTGCCCGCACGAGGAGCCGTCCCCTCATGGCCGAACACCCCGCCTATCCCGTAGGCCTCCGCCTGACCGGCCGCCGGGTCGTCGTCCTCGGCGGCGGCCAGGTCGCCCAGCGCCGCCTCCCGGCCCTGATCGCGGCGGGCGCCGACATCCGCCTCGTCTCTCCCGAGGCCACCCCGTCCGTGGAGGCGATGGCGGACGCGGGCGAGATCACCTGGGAGCGGCGCCCGTACGCCGACGGCGACCTCGCCGACGCCTGGTACGCCCTGATCGCCACCAGCGACACCGAGGCCAACCGCGCCGCCTCCGCCGAGGCGGAACGCCACCGGGTGTGGTGCGTGCGTTCCGACGACGCCGACGCGGCCACCGCCTGGACCCCGGCGACGGGCCACAGCGAGGGCGTCACGGTCGCGGTCCTCACGACCGACACCAGGTCCCGCGACCCCCGCCACACCGCCGCCGTCCGTGACGCGGTGGTCGAGGGCCTGCGCGACGGCACCCTCGTCGCCCCGCACCACCGCACCCGCACCCCGGGCGTCGCCCTGGTCGGCGGCGGCCCCGGCGACCCGGACCTGATCACGGTGCGCGGCCGGCGCCTGCTCGCGGAGGCGGACGTGGTCATCGCCGACCGCCTCGGCCCGCGCGACCTCCTCGCGGAGCTGCCCCCGCACGTCGAGGTGATCGACGCGGCGAAGATCCCGTACGGCCGTTTCATGGCCCAGGAGGCCATCAACAACGCGCTCATCGAGCACGCCAAGCAGGGCAAGTCGGTCGTCCGGCTGAAGGGCGGCGACCCGTACGTGTTCGGCCGGGGCATGGAGGAACTGCAGGCACTCGCCGAGGCGGGCATCCCCTGCACGGTCGTCCCCGGCATCTCCAGCTCGATCTCGGTCCCGGGCGCGGCGGGCATCCCCGTCACCCACCGGGGCGTCGCCCACGAGTTCACGGTGGTCAGCGGCCATGTCGCCCCGGACGACGAGCGTTCCCTGGTCGACTGGCCGTCGCTCGCCAAGCTCACCGGCACACTGGTGGTCCTCATGGGCGTCGACAAGATCGGCAAGATCGCCGAGACCCTGATCGCGCACGGCAAGTCCCCGCAGACCCCGGTCGCCCTGGTGCAGGAGGGCACGACGGCGGCCCAGCGCCGGGTCGACGCCACCCTGGCCACGGTCGCCGAGACGGTCCGCACCCGGGAGGTCAGGCCTCCGGCGGTGATCGTCATCGGAGAGGTCGTCGGCGTCGGCCCCGCGACCTCGGCATAACCCGGGGTAACAGCACCCGTCCCGAGTCGTTGGCAGCCCATCCAGAGCAAGGCAGTATCACCCTGTGGCCGATCTCATCACCGTCGAGGACCCCGACGACCCGCGCCTGTACGACTACACCGGCCTGACCGACGTCGAGCTGCGCCGCAGACGCGAACCCGCCGAGGGCCTGTTCATCGCCGAGGGCGAGAAGGTCATCCGGCGGGCCAAGGACGCCGGGTACGAGATGCGGTCGATGCTGCTCTCCGCCAAGTGGGTCGACGCCATGCGCGACGTCATCGACGAGCTCCCGGCCCCCGTCTACGTGGTCGACCCGGAACTCGCCGAACGCGTCACCGGCTACCATGTGCACCGCGGCGCGCTCGCCTCCATGCAGCGCAAGCCGCTGCCCACGGCGGCCGGCCTGCTCCGCACCGCCCGCCGCGTCGTGGTCATGGAGGGGGTCAACGACCACACCAACATCGGCGCCATCTTCCGCTCGGCGGCAGCCCTCGGCATGGACGCGGTGCTGCTCTCCCCGGACTGCGCCGACCCCCTCTACCGCCGCAGCGTGAAGGTCTCCATGGGCGCGGTCTTCTCCGTCCCGTACGCCCGTCTCGACACCTGGCCCAAGAGCCTGGAGTCGGTCCGCGAGGCCGGCTTCACCCTCCTCGCCCTCACCCCCGACGAGAAGGCCAGGCCCCTCGACGAAGCCGCCCCGCACCGCATGGACCGGGTCGCCCTGATGCTCGGCGCCGAGGGCGACGGCCTGACCACCCAGGCCCTGGTCGCCGCCGACGAATGGGTCCGCATCCCCATGTCCCACGGCGTGGACTCGCTCAACGTGGGCGCCGCGGCGGCGGTCGCCTTCTACGCGGTCGCGACGGGCCGCCCCCAGCCGTGACGACGACGGCCCGGACGCCCGGCATCGAGCCGTACGGCTACTCGGACAGCTCGAACGTGGACTCGTACCGCTGGAGCATCAACGGTTCGCCGTCCAGCGGACGGTAGTCGGTCCGCACCTGCTCCTGCCGCTCGCGGCCCCCGCCCGGCTCGTCGCCGAGCCCCCGGGCCGGTCCCTGGCAGCCCTGCACCACGGCGATGCCCAGCGCCACGAGCAGGGTCACCACGACGAACACGAACAGGCGCTGCCGCAGCAGCCGAGGATTGGCGGGCCGCAGCCCCGTCCCGGTGTTCCGGGGCGTCGGCCGCCCGGGACCGCCGCGCGGCACCGGACGCTTC
>NZ_MUND01000847.1 GCF_002154375.1 Streptomyces glaucescens
ACGCCCTCCCCCTCCCCGTGCTGGAACCCGAACCGGACTGGCTGGCGAACTGGGCGGCCCTCCTCGCGAGCCCCGGCGGCACCGGCCACCCGGCGGCGGTGGCGCGCCTGGGCAGCACACCCCCGCCCCTCGACGACCGCGCGGACATCACCCACCTCACCCCCGAGGAACTCGTCCTCCGCTTCCGCGCGACCGCCTCCCCCGAGGCCTTCCGCCTGGCCGGCCACCTCGCCGTCGGCCGCCCCGACCTGCCCGTGATGCGGCTCGTCCAGGCCGCCCTGGAACCGGACCCGCGCCCCCGGCACCTCGCCGAGGTCATCCTCAGCGGCATGCTCACCACCGTCCCCGGCCCACCTGGCTCCTACGCCTTCCGACCCGGCGTCCGCGACCTCCTCCTGCGCGGCCTGCCCCGCACCGCGCGCGGCCGCACCACGGACCTCCTGGAGCGGGTCGGCGGTCTGATCGACACCCGCGCGGGCCGGGCCCCGGGCGAGTTCGTGGCGTCGACGCCAGCGGAGGGCGGCACACGCACCGCGGTGGAGGACGAGGCGTTCGCCTCGGTCGGCGAGGAGAGCGTGCGGCAGCTGACCGGGGGCAGCGTGTCGGTCCCGCCAGGAGTGGGTGCCCGGTACCGGCTGCTACGGCGGCTCGATGAGGCCGGGACGGCATGGCAGGCCGAGGACACCGAGGCGAACCGGACCGTGGTGGTCCGGCTGCACGGCCGGACCACCGACCCGGACTGGCGGGGAGCGTTCCTACGGGACACGCGGCTGCTGCGCGACTTCCGTCACCCGGGATTGGTGGCGGTCCACGATTCCGGCATCGAGGACGACATCCCGTACGTCGTCATGGAGCACCTGGACGGCATCCCCCTGAACTGCCTGGCGGCGCCGAACGGGTACCGGCTTCCAGTGCCGCTCTTCACCGCGGTCGCCACGCACGTCACGACCGCCCTCACGGCGCTGCACGACGCGGGCCTCACCCACGGCCGGCTCGGCATGTCACGGGTGATGCTGCTGCCCGACGGCACCGTCAAGCTGGTCCTGTTCCCGCCGGGGCGGGCCTCCGACGCGGCAGCGGATCGACGCCGGCTGCACGAGATGCTCCTCCTGCTGGCGTCTGGCTCCTACAAGCTCCCCGGGCCCGTGGATCCCGGACGGCTCGGGAATCTCCCGCCGAGTTGGCGGCAGACCTACGCGGACTTCTTCAACCAGCGGACGGACCAGCGGGATCCGCTGCCGGACCCGAGCCTGCTGCCCAGCGCCCACAGGTCGCACAGCCTGCGTCACTACCGCGTCCTGGGACCGTTCGGCAGCGACCCCGAAGTGCCCCGCGACACACGCGCCGTGCTCACCATGCTCCTCCTCAAGCACGGCCGCACGGTCACCCACGACGAACTCCGGGCGGGCCTGTGGAGCCGCGGCGACGAGCCGAGGGAGGCCTTGGCCGTCCTCGGCACACTGGTGTCCCGGCTCCGCGAGCACCTGGGCCCCGGCGCCGCCGTCGCCACCCTTCCCGACGGCTATGCCCTGCACACCAGCGCGGACGCCTTCGACCTGGTCGAGTGTGAGCGCCTGGTGGCGCAGGCCGACGGGCAGGCCCCCCGGCAGGCCCGCGACCTCTACGATCGCGCCCTCGCCCTGTGGCACACCGCCGGCCCCCTCCCCGAC
>NZ_MUND01000085.1 GCF_002154375.1 Streptomyces glaucescens
CTCCGGCAGGTCGTGCCGGGCCAGCTCGCGGCGGACGGCGGGCCACGGGTCGAGGCCGGGGTGGTGTTCGGCGAGGGCCTCGGCCAGTTCGAGCAGGTGGTTGACGACCAGGCAGTACACCAGCCGCTCCCAGCCCGCCGCGCGGTCCACGGCGGGGAGCAGCTTCACGCCTTCGGCGTCCCGGAAGAGGGCCTGGACGGGCATGCCGTCGCCGTCGCAGGCGATCAGGCAGTTCTGGAGGTGGGCCTCCAGGACGACGCCGTGCTCGGCGAAGACGGTCAGGGCGGGCGGCACGACCTGGGCGAGGTACGCCTCCCACCAGGCCGCCGGGTCGGCCGGCGCGTTCAGGGGACTGCCGGCGAAGCCCTCGACGAGTCCGGCGGCCAGATAGGGCGTCGCGCCGGGCAGCAGGTGGTCGCGCAGGCCGTCGCGGACCAGCACGGCCAGTTCCTCGAAGGCGAAGCCGGCGGTGCGGTAGCCGCGGTCGGAGAGCCACGCGGCGGGCCCGTCGAGGCCGGCGAAGGCGGTGCGGACGGCGGTGTCGGTGCGGGTGAGCTTCAGCAGGTCGTGCCGCCACAGCCGGCGG
The DNA here is from genome assembly GCF_002154375.1 of Streptomyces glaucescens. Lineage (GTDB taxonomy): Bacteria > Actinomycetota > Actinomycetes > Streptomycetales > Streptomycetaceae > Streptomyces > Streptomyces glaucescens. The sequence goes on from NZ_MUND01000085.1 coordinate 587, forward strand.
ATGTCGTTGGTGATGCGCACATCGAGGCTGAACTTCAGGAACAGGTCCCGCTCGGGGGCGTGGACGGTGCGGATCGCGGCCGTCGGCCAGGTGTCGAACGCACTCTCGCCGAGCCGGATCAGCCGCCCGTCGGCGAAGGCGGCGGCGAGCCGCCCGCCCGCGAGGTCGAGCTGCCAGGGGTGGGCGGGCAGCAGCCGGTAGCCGGGCGGGGCCGTGCCGAGAGTGTCCAGGGCGGAGGGGTCGCCCTCCTCGACGACGGTGTCCTCGCGCACCCCGAGCAGGGTCAGCGGGAAGCGTGCGTGCGCCTCGGGGGCGTACGGCAGCCAGCCGGCCGCCGGGCCGCCGCCGCGCGCCTTGGGCGCCGGGTGGTGGGGGTGGCCGGTGAGCAGGCACTGCTCGGAGCGCAGATACGGGTCGCCGGGCGGGGTGGCGCGGTCGCGGGCGGTGAGCAGGGCGGCGACGGTGTCGCGGCTGTCGGCGATCTCGGCGGGCAGGTCGTGGTTGGACAGCCCGGTGTGCCGGCGCAGCTCCTCGGCGACCAGCTCGACGAGTCCGGCGTGGCCGAGGCGGCGCCAGCCGCCGTCGGTGTGCACCTCGGGCGCGGCGGGCCGCCGGCCGCCGCGGACGCGCAGCAGCTTCCCGCAGCCGGGCAGGAGGTGGACTCCGGCCCGGCCCGCGACCGGCCGGCCGACCTCGCGCAGCAGGCAGTTGAGCAGCGGCGCGGCGGCGTACGCGTCGGCCCGTGCGGCGACGTCGCGTGCGGCGGCGTCACGGTCGGCGGGCGGGGGGATGAGGTCCACGCGGTCCACTCGCTCCTACGGTCTGATGGAGTTTGCCTACGGTTCTCCCGGAGACGATCAGTATCCCCGCCGTCACGCCCCGGCGTGACCGCCCCTTTCCCGCTACCCGTACGGAGGACCCGCCCGTGTACCGTTCCCCCACCGCCGAGGCCGAGGTCGCCGCCGAGCTGGCCGCCCTGCGCCCGGACCTCGCCGCACGGTACGGGGCCGAACTCCCGGGCGCCCGGGCCGCGGTGCTGACCCGGCTGTGGCGTGCCCTCACGCATGAGCCGCTGCCGTGGATCGAGCGCCGGGAGGCGGCCGGGGAGGGCCGGCTGCTGCGGCTGCGGGACGGCCGCCGGCTGCACGGCCCGGAGCCGGACCCGTTCGCGACCGCCGGGTACGTCACCGAGGTGGGGCTCGACGGGACGCGGTACGGGGATCCGGCCCGGCTGATGACGGAGCTGCGCGTGCCGCACGGCGCGGACCTCGCCCGGGAACTCGGGCACAGCGTCGCCTCGTTGGCGCTCTCCCGGGCCGGGCAGCCGGCCGGTCCGCAGGGGCCCCCGGCGCGGGACTGGGAGTGGGAGCAGCGGGTGGTGGACGGGCACCCGTACCACCCGGGCTGCCGGTCCCGGCCCGGTTTCTCGGTGGCCGAGCAGTTGGCGTACGCGCCCGAGCACCGGCCGCTGGTGGGTCTCGGCCTGGTGCCGGTGCCGGGTGAGGCGTGTGTGGTGACGGGCCGCTGGCCCGCCGAACTGCGCGACGGGGGGCGGCTGCTGGTGCCGGTGCATCCGTGGCAGGCGGCGCATGTGCTGAAGCGGCCGTGCGAGGAACGGCTCACCGGTCATCCGCTGATGTCCCTGCGCACCCTCGCGCTGCCCGGCGGGCCGCATGTGAAGACGGCGCTGAGCGCCCGGCTGACGTCGTCGGTGCGGGACATCTCGGTGGGGTCGGTGGCCGCCGCGACGGCCCTGTCCGAGTTCGCCGAGGAGCTGGCGGACGACCGGCTGCACGTCACGCGGACGCTGGGCGCGGTCACGGACGGCTCGCCGGATCTGGCGGCCGTGCTGCGCGAGTCCCCGCAGGTGTACGCGGCGGCGGGGGAACGGGTGGTGCCGGTGGCCGCGCTGCCCCTGACCGGTCTGGCCCGCGATCCGGACTGGCTCGCCGCGTTCGCCCGGCTGGCGCTCGCCGTCGGGCTGCGGCTGCTGGAGCTGGGGGTGGCGCTGGAGGCGCACGGCCAGAACCTGCTGGTGGTGCTCTCGGCGACCGGCGCACCGCTGCGGCTGGTCTACCGCGACCTCGCCGACATCCGGGTCAGCCCGGCCCGGCTGGCCCGGCACGGGCTCCGGCCGCGGGAGCTGCCGGAACGCATCCTCACCGACGACGTGACGGCCCTGCGGCGCAAGCTGTTCGGTTCCCTGGTGTGCGGGGCGCTGGCCGGGACGGCGGGCTCGGCGGCGGGGCTGCGGGCCGCGCTGGAGGCCGCCGTACGGGATCTGCCGGACACCCCGGACCGGGCGGCGCTGACCGGCCGGCCACTGCCGGTGAAGGCGCTGACGCTGATGCGGCTGTCGCCGGGGACGCCCGGCGACCAGTGGACGGAGCTGCCCAATCCGCTGGTGTGACGCTCCGTTTTGGAGCCCGGCGCGCTTACTCCATAAGATCCGCCGATGATCACAAGAAGACGGCTGGCGGCAGGGGCCGGAGCCCTGCTCGCCGTGCTGACGGCCGGGCTCGCGTGGCCGTCCACGGCGCTCGCCGACGAGACCACGGCCCGGCAGCCCAAGGTCAACCTGGTGCTGGACGTGAGCGGTTCGATGCGGGCCCGCGACATCGACGGCCAGTCCCGGATGGCCGCGGCCAAGCAGGCGTTCAACGAGGTACTGGACGCCACGCCGGAGGACGTCCAGCTCGGCATCCGCACGCTGGGCGCCAACTACCCCGGTGACGACCAGAAGAGGGGCTGCCGGGACACCGCGCAGCTGTATCCGGTCGGGCCGCTGGACCGCACCGAGGCCAAGGCGGCCGTCGCCACCCTGGTGCCGACCGGCTGGACGCCGATCGGCCCGGCGCTGCTGAAGGCCGCCGACGACCTGGACGGCGGCACCGGCTCCAAGCGGATCGTGCTGATCAGCGACGGCGAGGACACCTGCGCCCCGCTCGACCCGTGCGAGGTGGCCCGCGAGATCGCCGCGAAGGGGATCGGGCTGACCATCGACACCCTCGGTCTGGTGCCCAACACCAGGATGCGGCAGCAGCTCAGCTGTATCGCGGAGGCGACCGGCGGCACCTACACCTCGGTCGAGCACACCGACGAACTCACCGACCGGGTCAACCAGTTGGTGGACCGGGCAGCGGACCCGGTGGTCACGCCGGTGGCCACCGAGGGCGGCACGGAGTGCGCCGAGGCGCCGACGCTGGAGTCCGGCCTGTACACCGACCGTGAGGAGTTCGGGCAGGAGCGCTGGTACCGGGTGGACGTACGGCCGGGCCAGGAGCTGCGCGCCTCGGTGAGCGTGTCCGCCGACCGCGAGGTGAGCCCCGGCTACGGGGTGCTGCTCCGCGCGGTGACCGTGCACGGCCGGGAGATCGTGCGCGGCGAGGCGGCGGGCCACGGCCGTACGGATGTGATCTCCACGGGCCTGCGCTACCCGAAGCCCGAGACCGACGACGAGGACGCTCCGGCGGAGGCCGTCTGCCTCAAGGTGACCACCTCCTTCTCCCCCGCCCCCGGGGTGAAGACCACCCCCGGTCTGCCGCTGGAGCTGACCCTGGACGTGGTGGACGGGCCGAGCGACGCGGACGACGTGGCCGCCTTCGGCCTGGGGCGCGGCTGGTGGCTGCTGGGCGCGCTGATCCTCGCCGGATTCCTCGCGGGTCTGCTGTGGGGCTGGGTGTCGCGCTGGCGGATCGCGGTCTGGAGGACCAACTGATGCGTATCTCCAAGGCGCTGGGCACGGCGCTGCTGCTGCTCGGTCTGACCGCGGGCCCCGCGGCGGCGGACGACGACCCGACGGCGGCGTCCGCGCCGGCCGCGGCGGGCACGTCCTTCCGCACGGCGGCCGAGATCGGCCAGGGGCAGACCGCCACGGCGGAGGGCTCCGCGGGCGACTACCTGTACTGGTCGTTCCCGGCGGACGCCGGACAGCGGCCCACCGTCCGGGCCACGGTGAAGCTGCCGAAGGCGCACGCCGCGGAGACCTGGCAGCTCGACGTCTACGACGGTCTGCGCCGCCGTCAGGCCTGCCAGTGGGGCGCGCAGACACGCACCGCCGCGGCGGACGCGGGCAGCGTGGAACTGGCCTGTGTACTGCGCACGGTGCGGGCCTGGTCGGAGCCGTGGGCGAACGACCCGCTGCCCGGCACGTACTACGTCCGGCTCACCGCCGTCGGCCTGCCCACCGGTGACCTGGGGCTGCCGGTCGGCGCCGAGGTGCGGGTGGACGCCGAGGACATGGGCGGGGCGGCGGCGGTGGACGGCCGGCTGGCCGAGCCGCTGGTGCCGGGGAGCGCGACGGCGTCCGCGGCGAGCGACCAGGAGGACACCTCGGCCGTGCTGTCGAGCATCGAGCCGGAGGACGGCTGGGCATCCGGCTGGTGGTCCGACCGCTGGGTGTGGACGGCGGTGGGCGGGCTGCTCGCCGCGCTGGCGGGCATCGGCGGATACGCGCTCACCCGCGGCTCGGGACGGCCCTCGCGGGTGCCGCCGAGCGCCTGACCTGCTCGGAAGGCTGACCCGCTGCAGGAGGCCCGCGTCGCCGTGACGCGGGCCTTCGTCATGCCGTCACGCGGGCCTTCGTCACCCCGTCACGCGGGCCTTCGTCACCCCGTCACGCCGTGAGGGCCTTGGCGATCGTCCCGTCGCCGGTCACGGTGACCCGGCCGTCCCGCACCGCGTCGGCCAGGCTCAGTTCGCCGCGGGCGATGGCCGTGCAGGCGCCGGTGTCCAGGACGAGCCGCGCGTCGGGCTCACCGGGCGCGGGCCCGTCGCCGTACAACGGTCCGTCCTGCGCACCGACGAACAGGTGGAACTGACCTTCCTCCAGGCTCACCTGGACGAGCCCCTGACCGTCCAGCGCCCGCAGCAGCGGCAGCGCGAACCAGTGGGCGCGCACCGCGTCGGTGGGCTGCCGCTCGCCGAGTCGGTCCTGCCCCCAGGCGCCGAGGGCCTGGAGCACGGGCAGCAGCCCGCGTCCGCGCGGGGTGAGTTCGTAGACGTGGGCGGCGCCGGGCGGCGGCAGCCGGCGCCTGGTGGCCAGCCCGTCGCGCTCCATGTCCTTCAGCCGTGAGGCGAGGACGTCCGTGCTGACGCCGGGGAGGTCCGCGTGCAGGTCGGTGTAGCGGCGGGGGCCGGCCAGCAGCTCACGGACGATCAGCAGGGTCCAGCGGTCGCCGACGACGTCGAGCGCGCGGGCGGCGGAGCAGTACTGGTCGTAGCTTCGGCGAGGTGGCATGCGACGCAGTCTAGACAAGTTGTTGGACTTTCCAAGCGGCCACTTGGTAAAACCAAGTAACACTGGTTACCTGGAGGGGCGCATGGAGTTCCGGCAGTCGAGCAAGCTCAGCGAGGTCTGTTACGAGATCCGCGGCCCGGTGATCGAGCACGCCAACGCGCTGGAGGAGGCGGGGCACAGCGTGCTGCGCCTGAACACCGGCAACCCGGCCCTGTTCGGCTTCGAGGCGCCCGAGGAAATCCTCCAGGACATGATCCGGATGCTGCCGCGGGCGCACGGCTACACCGACTCGCGGGGCGTCCTATCCGCCCGCCGCGCGGTCGCCCAGCGCTACCAGACGCTCGGCCTGGAGGTGGACGTCGACGACGTCTTCCTGGGCAACGGCGTCTCCGAGCTGGTGTCGATGGCCGTCCAGGCGCTGATCGAGGACGGCGACGAGATCCTGATCCCCGCCCCGGACTTCCCCCTCTGGACGGCGGTGACGACCCTCGCGGGCGGCAAGGCGGTCCACTACCTGTGCGACGAGCAGGCCGAGTGGTACCCGGACCTCGCCGACATGGAGTCGAAGATCACCGACCGCACGAAGGCGGTCGTCATCATCAACCCCAACAACCCCACCGGAGCGGTCTATCCCAAGGAGATCGTCGAGGGCATCCTCGACCTCGCCCGGCGGCACGGCCTGATGGTCTTCGCCGACGAGATCTACGACCAGATCCTCTACGACGACGCCGTCCACCACTCGGCCGCCGCCCTCGCCCCCGACCTCGTGGTCCTCACCTTCTGCGGCCTGTCGAAGACCTACCGGGTGGCGGGCTTCCGCTCCGGCTGGCTGGTGGTGTCGGGGCCGAAGCAGCACGCCAAGGACTACCTGGAGGGCCTGACCATGCTGGCCTCCATGCGGCTGTGCGCCAACGTCCCCGCCCAGTACGCCATCCAGGCGGCGCTCGGCGGCCGCCAGTCCATCGCCGACCTCACCGCGCCCGGCGGGCGCCTGCGCGAGCAGCGCGACGTGGCGTGGGAGAAGCTGAACGAGATCCCCGGCGTGTCCTGCGTGAAGCCCAAGGGCGCGCTCTACGCCTTCCCCCGCCTCGACCCCAAGGTCCATCGGATCCACGACGACGAGAAGTTCGTCCTCGACCTGCTGCTGCGCGAGAAGATCCAGGTCGTCCAGGGCACCGGCTTCAACTGGCCCGCCCCCGACCACTTCCGCATCCTCACGCTCCCGCACGCGGACGACCTGGAGGCGGCGATCGGCCGGATCGGGCGGTTCCTGAGCGGATACCGGCAATAGCCGGCCCTCTTGCTCCCGGAGCGGCCGAGACGGAGGCGTCCGCGCCTCCGCTGGGCTTCCCCGGATCCTGCGGTCCTTTCCGGGTCCATCCCCCGGTACGTGGGAGCCGGCGGGCCCCGGCGGGGGCACGGACGCAGCCCTGTCATATGCGGGCGCTGAGCCGGCGGGCAGGCGCCTGCGCCTGCCCGCCTTCCCCTCCCGGGGCGGAGCGCCGCGCCTCGCCGAGTCCCGACCCGGGCGGGCGGGCGGTGCGGGCACGGCGAGGTGGAAGCCGGCCTGTCGGCGGGCGCTGCCGTTCAGGTGCCCACGGCGGTGACGCCGAACATCAGCGTGCGACGGCTGACGTCGTAGTGCACGGTCGGTGTGTCGCGCAGGAGGTCCTGGAGGACGTCGGCGTCGTCGACGTCGACGGTCAGTACCTCTTCCCAGGCGCCTTCGTCGAGTACGAGCTGCAGGGTGAAGGTGCCTTGGGCAGCGGGCTCACCGGCAACCCAGCTGAACTGGTAGTGGCTGAGTTGGCGCACCTTGATGCTGTCGTCCGTGAGGGGTTGCGTCACCTTGGTCGTGGCAGCTCTGGGCATGGCGTCTCTCCTTGGGTGAGTGGTGTGTCGGTCGCGGACAGCGGACCGGGCGTCCACTGGCCGACGGGCAACTCGCGGTGGGCCTGCGGCGGTGGGTGCCGGACAAGCCGAAGGGTCGGGCCGGCGAGGCTTCCCCCGGCCCGGCCGGAGAACTCAGCAACGCCCCGTCGCCGAGGGGGCGTGCCGGCGTACGGCCGCCGGACGGGTGCCCCCGGCCATGGCACGGGGCGAGGCGGCCCGGCGCAGCATCCCCTGCCTCTGCTCCTCAGGGCGCTGCTGCTCTCCGTGCAGGGCATTGAGTACCAGGACCCCTGCCGTCAGCGCCGGCACGGCCCACTGCAGCATCGCGAGGTGGCGCTGCGCCTGCTCCAGTTCCACCGGGTGGTCCGCGGCCGCCCCCCGGTCCTCCGGGTCCGGGGACGAGGCGAGCTCGATCTTCTTCCCCAGGGCTCGGCTGTAGGCGGTGGCGGCGAGCGCGGCTCCGGTGAGGACCGTCTTGGCGAGGGTGGAGGCGCCCACACCGCGCTGGTACGCCACACGGGCGCTGTTGGCGCCCAGCAGGCCGGCGCCGCCCACCAGATGGGCGGCGACCGCGGCCGCGTTCGCCGGGGCCCAGGCGGCCCAGCCGGCGCTGGCGATCCGCGAGGCGAGGACCGGCTCCTTCACCGCGTTGCGCGTCGCTCCGTTCAACCCGACGGCCCCCATGAGAGAGCCCCCGAACCAAGCCGCCAGGCCGATGTCATGCAAACTGCGCATGACCGTGTTGCGTTGAGACATCTGAACCCTCCCAGGCGTACGCGTCCCTGCAGGCGCAGGGCGCCGAACTCAGGCTCAGGGTGATCGACGGCGCATGCCAGACGAGGCGCGCACTTGGGCGAATCCCACCCCCGCGGACCCCGTGGGGACGGCCACTGCGCGGCAGCGGCTGTCCCCGGTCCGCAGCGGGGCTGCCACGGCTGGTGTCGGGGACCGTGCCGCAGTCGTTCGCCTGCCTCATGCCCCCATCAGCCCTCCCCGCCCACCGCACCGTGACACACCGTGGGTGGGTAGGGCCCGCTGCTGTGGGCACACGAAGCTCATGCACGGACAACATGCGCGTCCCACGAGCACTCTGTCCAGCCCGGCACCCGCCGCAGCCCGGACGCCGCCACCCGTCCAGGGCGGCGCCAGGCACTCACGCCGAGGCCGGATCACCGGCCGCCTGCGCCGCCGGATCCTTGCCTACCGGGCGATCGAGTTCCTGTCCACGCACATCCCGGACCACTCCGGGCCCGGCGAGGAATGCCTGCTCCTCGTCCACGTCCGCCAGGTCGTCGGCCAGGTCCACTATCGGGTCTGCACGCACTGCGCCCAAGGTGTCATCACCGCCATGACCCTCGACGAGCGCTTCCGCAGCACCGGGCTGGGCACCCGGGCGCTCTCGCACCTGCGCTCCCGCCACCCGGGGCTCGCGTGGCGCAGCACGCTGAGCATGCGCACCACACGGGACCTCCTGCGCCGGATGCGCATTCCCACCGTCACGGCTGACCCGCACTGTCCCCATGCGGGCCGGGCAGCTGTCTGACCCGCCACGCGCCGGCCGTCGGCGACGAACCGTTCAGCGGTCACAGCCCGCGGCAGGAGAGGCGCCCCCCCTTGTACGGGCGCTGCCCGTAGACGACCTCCGGAAGAGGTGACGGCGGAGCCGTGGACCACGCGACGTACGGGTGCGCGCGGACAGGCCCGGCTCATCCTCGCCGCCCCCGCCCAGCTGCGAGCGCCGGCGTCCGCTTCCCCGAGGCATCGGTGAGGCGTGGCCGGGCATCCGGGAGGAGGACGGTCCCCACGCCTCGGGTCCGGCCGTCGAAGTCGAAGCGCCTCGAGGAGTGAGAAGGTGAAGGGCTTCCGCAGCTTCATCCTGCGCGGCAACGTGGTGGACCTGGCCGTCGGTATCGTCATCGGCGCGGCGTTCACCGCGGTGGTGAACGGCTTCGTGAGCGCCTTCCTGACGCCGCTGGTGGGACTGGCCACCGGCATCACGGGCGACATGAGCCGCAAGACGTTCACCGTGGGCGCCACCGAGTTCCCCTACGGCGCCTTCATCAACGCGGCGATCAGCTTCCTCCTCCTCGCCTCCGCCCTGTACTTCCTGGTCGTGCTGCCGATCAACAAACTGCACGAACGCCTCGCCCCGCACCACGACGTCCAGGCACCCAAGCGGGACTGCCCCGAATGCCTCAGCCCCGTTCCCGCCCAGGCCCGGCGCTGCGCCTCCTGCACCGTCCCCCTGCCCGCCGTGCCCGCCCAGGCGGACGAGACGACCCAGCGCGCCGGCTGACCCCGGCGTCTCCTCGTGCGCAGCGACGTGTGCCGGCTCCGCCGCCTGCCGGTGGTGGGCGTCCTTCGGGGTCGGGTCCCGCTCGTACGCCTCCGGCCGCTGACGCCCCGTAACCTGGCCGCATGGGTGATCTCTTTCTGGTGCGGCACGGTCAGACCGAGTGGTCGCGGTCCGGGAGGCACACCGGCCTGACGGACGTTCCGCTGACCGAGCGGGGGCGGGAGGAGGCGCGACGGCTGGTGCCGCTGGTGCGGTCGCACCGGATCGGGGCCGCGTTCGTCAGCCCGCTCCAGCGGGCGCGGGAGACCGCACAGCTCATCGGCCTGCATGACGTGCAGCTGGACACGGACCTGCGGGAATGGGACTACGGGGCCTACGAGGGCGTCACCACCGTCGAGATCCAGCGGGAGCGGCCCGGCTGGTTCCTGTTCCGGGACGGGGTCGCGCCCGGCCCGCCGGACCACCCCGGGGAGACGCCCGAGCAGGTCGGGGAGCGGGCGGACCGGATGCTGGCCAAGGTGGACGCCGCGCTCGCCGACACCGAGGGGAGCGTGGTGCTCGTCGCGCACGGGCACTTCCTGCGCGTGCTGACCGCGCGGCGGCTGGGTCTGCCCCCGGCGGACGGCGCGCTCTTCCAGCTGGCGACGGGCACGCTGTGCCGGCTGGGCACCGAGCACGGACGGCCGGTGATCGCGGGCTGGAATGTCAGACCCTCGTCGTAGCCTTCGAAGCGGTGGGGCAGTGACCCAGCGCCGGGAAGGAGCACGCCGTGACCCGACCGCCCTCCGCCGCCCAGCGGCGGGTGATCGACGCCGCCGATCCGGTCACCGGACGGCTGCGCGGGACCGAGGCGCAGCTCGCCGCACTGGTGCGGCGCGGGCTCGCCTTCCGGCACCCGCGGCCGCCGCACGACCACTTCCTCACCCCGGCCGGACACCGGCTGCGGGAGGCCGGGCCCACGGCGCCTCCCCCGCCGCCGCGGTCCGCCGCCTCCGGGGACACCGGGGACACCGGGGTGTTCGCGGCCCGGGTCGGTGGCGAGGAGGAGGCGCCGGGCAGCGGGCCCGCGCGGATGCGTGAGGTGCACAGCGCGTGGCAGGGGCTGCTGGAGCTGCGCCGGATGACCAACCCGGGCGGTGCGGTGGACCGGCCCTGCGGCTGGGAGCGGAGCCATCTGGTGCGGGCCGCGGCCCTCGCCCTGGAGGCCGCCGGGCACCCGCCCGAGGGGCCGGACACGCCGGGGTACCGGGTGCGCGCCACCCCGCAGCCGGAGGCCGTCGCCGTGCACGGGCCGGACGGTGCGATGCTGCGGGCCTGCGCGGTCACCCTGGAGCGGGCCGGCTGGCAGACCGGCGAGCACACGGACCCGCGGAGCAGGGCCCGGTATCTGCTGGCCTCCCCGCGGCGCGCGTGAGGGGCCCCGGATGCGGAGGCGGGCGGGCGTGCCAGGATCAGTCGAACGAACGTCGACCAGACAAGGGGACATGGTGAGCAAGCCGTATTCCGTGCCGGTGACCGTCCGCGGGTACGAGACCGACACCCAGGGCCACCTGAACCAGGCGGTCTATCTCAACTACGCGGAGCACGCCCGCTGGTCCCTGCTCCAGGCGGCGGGCATCCGGCAGGCCGACCTCCAGGCCGAGGGCGTGGGCCCGGTGGCGCTGGAGACGACGATCCGGTACCGGCGGGAGCTGCTCGCGGGCGACGAGGTCGAGGTGACCTGCGAGTTCGAGTGGGGCGTGGGCAAGACCTTCCGGATCCGGCAGCGCATCGTCAAGGCCGACGGCACGGTCGCCGCGGAGGTCGAGGCGGTCGGCGGACTGCTGGACCTGAAGGCCCGCAAGCTGCTCCCCGACCCGCGCGAGCGCTTCAAGGAACTGGCCGCCGATCCGGCGCTGTTCGGCCTCTGACGGTCACGCGCCGGTGAAGGCCTCGCCGGCTTCCGCAGCCTCATGGGCGTCCCGTGCCGGCGCCTGCTTCACCGGCCGGCTGCCGTCGGCCCGGCCCGGCCCTGCCGGACGTTCGCCCGGCTCCGAACACCGGATGCGCGCTGGGCTCGCCGCCTGCGATGCCGCTCCGTCGTGCAGCATGACGCGGCAGGCCCAGCCTGTACGTCTCGGTCGGCATCGAGGCCGACGGCCCCCTCCCCGGACCGTACTCCCTGCTGAGATTGGGCGCGGCGGTCGCCGGGGTCCTGGACGGGGACGGGCCGTGCCCGCCGGCCCGGAGCGGCGGACCGTCCACCACGAACCGCGGCCGACGGGTGACGACTTCGTCCCGGAGGCGCCGGCGGCGAGCGGACTGGACCGCGACCGGCTGCGCCGCGCGGGCCTCGAACCGGCGCTCGCGCTCGCCCAGTTCGCTGAAGACGCCGGACGCGGCGAAGGCTGGCAGAGGCGGAGTCGTCCGCCGGCCTCATGACGTGGCCGGGGCCCGGGTCGTCGCCCCGGTGATCTCCTCTCCCGCTTCCATCGGGTGGGTGACGTCCTGGTCGTCGTGGCCCTTGCCGAGGTGGTTGAAGACGAAGTTCAGCAGGACCGCGGCGACACAGCCGGTCGAGATGCCCGAGTCCAGGACGATCTTCGCGGTCTCCGGGAAGGCGTGGTAGAACTCCGGCGCGGTGATCGGGATGATGCCGACGGCCAGCGAGACCGCCACGATCAGCACGTTGTTGTCCTTGTCCAGGCCCGCGCGTACCAGGGTCTGGATGCCGCTCGCGGCGACCGAGCCGAACAGCACCACGCCCGCGCCGCCGAGGACCGGCCGGGGGACGACGGCGATGAGCGAGGCGGCGATCGGGCACAGGCCCATCAGCACCAGGAAGCCACCGCCGGCGGCGACGACGAACCGGCTGCGGATCCGGGTCATCGCGACCAGGCCGATGTTCTGCGCGAAGGCGCTGCACATGAAGCCGTTGAACAGGGGGCTGATCGCCGAGCCGAGGGTGTCGGCGCGCAGGCCGGCCGCGATGGTCCTCTCGTCCGCCGGGCGGTCGACGATCTCACCGAGGGCCAGCATGTCGGCGGTCGACTCGGTCATCGACACGACCATGACGACGCACATGGACAGGATCGCGGCGAGCTGGAACTGCGGGGCGCCGAAGTGGAACGGCGTCGGGAAGCCGACGATGTCCGCCTCCGCGACGGGGCTGAAGTCCGTCACACCCAGCGGGATCGCGATGAGCGTGCCCGCGACCAGGCCGAGCAGCACGGCGATCTGCTTGACGAAACCGTGGGTGAAGCGGCGCAGCAGCAGCACGATCAGCAGCGTGACCCCGGCCAGGCCCAGGTTGGTGGCGGAGCCGAAGTCGTCCGCGGTGGGACTGGACCCTTGTGCCCAGCCGAAGGCGACGGGGAGCAGCGAGATGCCGATCAGGGTGATCACGGTGCCGGTGACGACCGGCGGGAAGAAGCGGACCGCCTTGCTGAAGAAGGGGGACGCGAAGAAGCCGAGGACGCCGGCGACGATGACAGCGCCGAAGATGATCGGCAGCGCGTCGGACTTGTCGTCGGTGGAGGCGACGATCGCGGTCATGGGGGCGACACCGGCGAAGGTGACGCCGTTGACGAAGGGCAGCCGGGCGCCGATCTTCCAGATGCCGAGGGTCTGCAGGAAGGTGGCGAGGCCCGCGGTGAAGAGGCAGGCGCCGGTGAGGAAGGTGAGTTCGGTGCCGGACAGGCCGATGGCCGCGCCGACGATCAGGGGCGGGGCGACGACTCCCGCGTACATGGCGGCCACGTGCTGGAGGCCGGTGGTCGCCATCTTCAGGGGCGGGAGCTTCTCGTCGACGGGGTGCACGCCGGAGCGTGCGCCGGGTTCCTGGGCGCTGTCTTTCGCGGATACGGGCGGTACGGCATCGGGCTGAGCGGCCACGGCGGCTCCTCCGGTCGGTTACACGTCGGCTCTGACGCGGGTACAGGGAGGTGGTGCGTTGGGCATGGGGTACCTCCCCGCTCGAGCGCAGCCGAGAGCTTGGGGAGGGACCCTTGGTCGTGCGGGACCGTTGGGGGGTGGCGCTGGGGACGGGTGTGCGGTTGACCGTTCCGGGGCGCGTGCGTTCACACGCGCCCCGGAGACGGCTGCCGTGGATCCCGCTCGGATCCACGGGTCCCGGCCGGGAGCCGTCCCTCTCGGCCGGGAGTTCTGGGAATCAGCCCTGTGCGGCGATGCGCGCCAGGCGCTGGGCCTCCTCGCGGGTGGAGCGGGCGATGGCGTCCTCGTCGACGGCGACGAGACGGCCGTGGTCGACGATCTGCCGGCCGTTCACGAAGGAGGCGGTGACCGGGGCGGCGGCACCGAGGACGAGGGCGGTCACCGGGTCGGCGATGGAGGCGTGGGCGAGCGTGTCCATCTTCCACAGCACCACGTCGGCCAGCTTGCCCGGCTCCAGGGAGCCGATCTGCTCGGCCCGGCCGAGGACCTGCGCGCCGCCGTAGGTGCCGAGGCGCAGCGCCTGGCGGGCGTTCAGCGCCGCTTCGCGGTGCGCGCCGAGGCGGTTGATCAGCAGCGCGTTGCGCAGCTCGGTGTGGAGTTCACCGGACTCGTTGGACGCGGTGCCGTCGACGCCCAGCCCGACCGGGACGCCCGCCGCCAGCAGGTCGGGGACGCGGGCGATGCCTGCGGCGAGGCGGGCGTTGGACGACGGGCAGTGGGCGACACCGGTCCGGGTGCGGGCGAAGGCGGCGATGTCGGAGTCGGTCATGTGGACGCAGTGCGCCATCCACACGTCCTCGCCGAGCCAGCCGGTGGAGTCGAAGTAGTCCGTCGGGCCCATCCCGAACAGCTCGTGGCAGAACTTCTCCTCCTCCACCGTCTCCGAGCCGTGGGTGTGCAGGCGTACGCCGAGGCGGCGCGCCAGCTCCGCGCCCTGGCGCATGAGTTCGGTGGAGACGGAGAACGGCGAGCAGGGGGCGACCGCCACCTGGGTCATGGCGTCGAAGGAGGCGTCGTGGTGCTCCCTGACGGTCTCCTCGGTGGCGGCGAGCGCGCCCTCCAGCGTCTCGACGGCGAAGTCCGGTGGCAGTCCGCCGTCCTTCTCGCCGCGGTCCATCGAACCGCGGGCCAGCGTGAACCGTACGCCGGTCTCGGCGGCGGCCCGGATGATCGACCCGGACAGGTCGCCGCAGCCCCGCGGGAAGACGTAGTGGTGGTCCATGGCGGTGGTGACACCGCCGCGGGCCATCATGGCGAGGGAGCCCTGCGCGGCGGCGTACGTCATCCGCTCGTCGATGCGCGCCCAGACCGGGTACAGCGCGACGAGCCAGTCGAACAGGTTGTGGTCGGTGGCCAGGCCCCGGGTGATCCACTGGTAGAAGTGGTGGTGGGTGTTGACCAGGCCGGGCGTGGCCAGGTGACCGCTCGCGTCGATCCGGCGGGCCACGTTCTCCAGCCCCTCGGGTGCCTTGCCCGCGCCGACCGACTCGATCCGGTTGCCGGCGAGGACCAGGTGCCCGGAGGCGTACTCGGTGTCGTCCGCGTCCACGGTGGCGATCGCGCAGTTCTCGATGACGATGCGCTGGGCTGCCGGTGGTGCCATGGTTCTTCCTTGTCTCTGGGTGGCGGCCGCGGACGGCGGGGGTGTCCACGGGGAGGGCACGGCAGGACCCTAGGAGGATTTGAGTGCCGGAGCCGGTTGCCCGGCCCGGGTGCCGAGATGGTGGAAGAACAGGTTGAGGGTGACCGCGACGAGCGCCCCGGCGCTGATCCCGGAGCCCAGCACGGTCTGCGCCCAGGCCGGGAAGCCGGCGTAGAAGGTGGGCGCGGCCAGCGGGATGATGCCGGCGCCGAGCGCGACGGCCACCAGGATGATGTTGGAGCTGTCGTCCAGGCCCGCCTCCGCCAGGGTGCGGATGCCGCTGACGGCGATCGAGCCGAACAGGACGATGCCCGCGCCGCCGAGGACCGGCATGGGGACCAGGGAGACCACCGCGCCGAGCACCGGGAAGGCGCCCAGGACCAGCAGGGTGGCACCGGCGACGGCGACGACGTAGCGGCTGCGCACCCGGGTCAGTGAGACGACACCGACGTTCTGTGCGAAGGCGGAGGTGGGGAAGCCGCCGAAGACCGGGCCGACGAGGGTGGCGATGCCGTCGGTGCGCAGGCCGCGGGTGATGGTCCGCGCGTTCGCGCGGCGGTCGCAGATTTCGCCGAGGGCGAGCATGCCGGCGGACGACTCGGTCATCAGCACCAGCATCACGATGCACAGCGACAGGATCGCCGCGGGCTGGAACTCGGGCGCGCCGAAGGCGAACGGTGCGGGCAGCGCGGCGACCGGCGCGGACGTGAAGGCCTGGAAGTCGGCCATGCCGAAGGGGATGGCGACCAGGGTGCCCACGAGCAGACCGACCAGCAGGGCGACCTGCTTGAGGAAGCCGCGGCCGAAGCGCTGCACGAGGAGGATGACGGCGAGGGTGAATCCGGCGAGCGCGAGGTACTTCATGGCGCCGAAGTCGGCCGCGGTCGCGTCGCCGCCCTGCGCCCAGCCCACCGGCACGGGCATCAGCGTGACACCGATCAGGGTGATCACCACGCCGGTGACCAGGGGCGGGAAGAAGCGCAGCAGCCGCCCGAAGAACGGTCCGACCGCCAGGCAGAACACACCGGCGACCATCACCGCGCCGTAGACGGCCGGGAGTTGGTGACCGGGGTCGTTGGTCTCGGCGATGGCGAGGATCGGGGCGATGCCGGCCGAGGAGGCGGCGTTGACGAAGGGCAGCCGGTTGCCGACGAAGCCCTTGACGCCGATGGTCTGGATGAGGGTCGCGATGCCCGCGATGAGCAGCGACGCGGCGATCAGCCGGGTGCGGGCCGCGATGTCGAGTCCGCAGGCCTGGCCGATGATGAGCGGAGGAGTGACAACGCCCGCGTACATGGCGGCGATGTGCTGGAGCGCGGCGGGGACGAGCCGCGAGGGGTGGAGCTTCTCGTCCACCGGGTGCACGGACGTGACGGCGTCCTCGGTGTGCACCGGCGGGGTGGAACAGGAGCCTTTCGCCGGCTCCCTTGCAGGCTGTGCCATGGTGTTCCCTCCGGTGTTGCGGGCCCCCGGTCCGGGTGGCGGGACCGGGGGCGCGCGTCCCGCGTCAGAGGTTGGTCATGTCGACCGGGATACGGGCCTCGCAGCCGTCCCGCAGGATGGTGGCCTCGATCAGGCCGTAGGGGCGGTCCGCGGCGAAGTACACCTCGTTGTCGTTCTTCAACCCGAACGGCTCGAGGTCCACCAGGAAGTGGTGCTTGTTCGGGAGGGAGAAGCGGACCTCGTCGATCTCGCTGCGGTTGTTGATGATCCGCGCGCCCATCTGGTACAGCGTCTGCTGGAGCGAGAGCGAGTAGGTCTCGGCGAAGGCCTGGAGCATGTGCTTCTTGACCTGCTCGTAGGACTTCTCCCAGTTGGGCATCTTCTGCTCGTCGTCGGTCCAGTTGAACCGCCAGCGGCTGGAGACCTGGGTGGCCAGGATGCGGTCGTACGCCTCCTGGAGGGTCGTGTACTTGTCCTTGACGTAGCCCCAGAACTCGGAGTTGGTCGAGTTCATCACGATCAGGTCCTTCAGACCGGAGATGATCTCCCAGTTCTCGCCGTCGAAGGTGATCTGGGTGAGGCGGGTCTCCTGGCCCTTGCGCACGAAGGAGTGCTTGACCTCGTCGGCGCCGATGAACTTGCTGTTGGCGTCGGAGGTCTCGATCCGCTCCCAGGCGTACTCCTCGATGCGGATCCGCGCCCGGTGGATCGGCTCCTGGCTGGTGACGAAGTGCCGGGCGAGGTGGATGCCGAACTGCTCGGCGGACTCGATGCCGTGCTCCTTGGCGAACGCGTACACCGTGTTCTTGGTGGTGTCGGTCGGCAGGCAGTTGGCGTTCGAGCCGGAGTAGTGCACGTCGTCCATGTCGCCGCTCAGCGCCACGGAGACGTTCAGGTCCTTGATGTGGTGGGTTGCGCCGTCCCGCGTGATCTTTACGACTCGGTTCTCGGCCTTGCCGTACTGGTTCTGTCCCAGGATCGTGGGCATTGTCTGCTAGCTCCCTCGGTAAACGGAGTAGCCGAACGGGTTGAGCAGCAGCGGCACGTGGTAGTGCTCGCCCGGCACGACGGCGAACGTGATCGCCACCTCCGGGAAGAACACCGCGGCACCGCTGTCCCGATTCGCGGGGGCGTCCTGCTGCGCATCGGCTTGCTTCTTCTCGAAGTACGGCTCGACGGCGAAGTCGAGCCGTACGTGGGTCGTCCCCTCCGGCAGGGCCGGAAGGTCCTTGCACCGGCCGTCGGCGTCGGTCACCGATCCGCCGAGCGCCCGCCAGTCCCCTCCCTGCCCGTAAGGGGCGGACCTTCCACTGCGCGCGGAGAGGTGGACGGCGACGCCCTCGGCGGGGCGGCCGACGGAGGTGTCCAGGATGTGCGTGGACACGGAGGCGGTGCTGCTGGTGCTCATGGTGTCAGGCGTCCTCTTCGACGAGTCGGGCCAGTCGGATGCGGTTGATCTTCCCCAGTTCCGTGCGGACGATCTCCCGCTCCTGCTCCGGCGTGTTGCCGATCCGCTCCTTGACCGCGTCCCGCATCTGCTCGCCGGTCCGGCCGGTGGCGCAGATCAGGAAGACATGGCCGAACTTCTCCTGGTAGGCCAGGTTCAGTTCGAGCATCTCCGCCTTGAGTGCCTCGGAGGCGCCGGCCATGCCGCGCTGTTCGCGGGCGGAGGTCGGGTCGCCGGGCTTGGGGCGGCCGATCGGCGGGTGCCCGGCCATCGCCTCCGCGAGGTCCTCGGCGGACAGCTCGGCCGTCGCGGTGTCGCTGGCCGTGTACAGGTCCTCGGCCGAGGCGTAGGGCCGGGCGGCGAGCAACCGCTTCGCCCATGCCGTGGAGGCACACGCCTCGTGGAGTGCGGCGAAGGCCGCGGGCTCCTCCAGGTCGTTGAACCGGGCCAGACCCGGCGGCGTGGAAGTGGAAGTCACGGGAGCCTCCGTGGCCGTGTCGGCCTTCGTGCTGAACGGGCTGCGGATAGCTAACTTCGTCCGAAACACCACGTCAACAGTTTGTTGAAAATTCGGGGTAAGGAAACGGAGAAGACCGGAGCAGCCGCCCCGCACGGGGTCGGCGGCCGCGCTTCACGCAGCCGGGTTCCCGCTCCGCCCCCGGCCACCGCGGCGGCGGGTAACCC
>NZ_MUND01000848.1 GCF_002154375.1 Streptomyces glaucescens
GAGGGGAGTTGCGTCGGGACATGCCCCCTATTCTGCTGCATCATCACCTGTGCGAAGAGTGTGAAGCCGCCGTCGCGACACGCCCGCGTTGTGTGCGGGTCGTGCACGGCGCCCTCCACGGAACCTCCCCCAGGGCTGGCGCGAACGCGTCTTGCTGTTCCGGCTCCCCAACTGACACCGTTTATCGGGCACTTGAGCATCAGGAGTCACAAGCGCGCTGCTTGACCCGGACGGCCGTTCGCCCGGGGCACTGACGGGGGAAAGCTGATGCGGTGCCGCCGACCGGGGCTGTGCGACCGTGCCCCGCTGACATCCGCGCGCACCCGACCTCTCCCTCCGCCGTCTCTTGGTGCCCATGACCTGTGCCCGACCAGGGATTGGAGGGGGAATGCCGACGAACGCACGCAGCGCCGCCAGGCCGACGTATCCCGGCGTCCATGTCGAAGAGCTTCCCAGCAGCACCCGCACCATCTCCGCCGTGACCACGTCCGTGACGGCCTTCGTCGGGCACACCCGGCGCGGCCCGCTGAACGAACCGGTGCGCGTCACCGGCTTCACCGAGTTCGAACGCCGCTTCGGCGGGCTCGGCTCGCAGAGCGCCGTCGCCCACGCGGTGCACCAGTTCTTCGGCAACGGCGGCGGCGTCGCCGTGATCGTCCGGGTCGCCAAGGCCGGCAGCGGCAAGGCCGCCTGCACCGCCCTGGAATCCACCGACGGGCACAGCGAGACCCGCGTCCTGGAGGTCCACGCCAAGGAACCCGGCGTCTGGGGCAACGGACTGCGCATCGCCGTCGACTACGACACGCCCCACCCCGACGACACCTTCAACCTGCGCGTCCACGACGCCAAGGGCGACACCCGGGAGAGCTTCACCGGGCTGTCCATGGACGCCGGACACGGCCGCCACGCGCCCACCGTGATCAACGCGGCCTCCCGGCTGATCCGGGTCGAGGCCGTCGGCGAGGGCCGCCCCGACCCGTCCGGCACCGTCTCCAAGCCGTTCGGACGCGAACTGCCCCACCTGGGCGTCGACCTCACGGTGAAGATCGGCGACGTCGAGCGCGAGTTCACGCTCCACGACCCCGACTGCGACGGCCCCGCCCCCACCACCGTCGCCGAGCTGGCGCTGCTCCTGGAACGCAAGCTGCGCGCCCTGCCCGACGCGCCCGGCAGGCACGCCTTCGCGGGTGCGGAGGTCACCGCGTTCGGGCGGCGGCTCCAGGTCGTCGCCGGGTCCACGGACCCCGGCGACGTCGTCCGCTTCCTCGGCGAGTGCGCCAACGACCTGGGCCTCGAGGCCTCCGTCAACCCGCCGGTCCTCCCGCTCGCGGGCGGCGAGGACGGCGCGCCTCCCGGGCCGCGCGACCTGATCGGATCCGAGGCCGACAAGACCGGCATCCAGGCACTGCGCGGCGTCGCCGACGTCAACCTGCTGGCACTGCCGGAGGTCGCCGGGTACGAGCAGACCGAGGACATGCTCACCGTCGTCTCGGCCGCCCAGCGGCTGTGCGCCGAGCGGCGGATCTTCCTGCTCGTCGACGCGCCCGCCGGCTGGGTCAGCGTGGACACCGCCCGTGCCGGCGCCGCCGCCTTCGACGCGGTGCGCGGCAACCACGCCGCCCTGTACTTCCCGCACCTGAAGCTCACCGACCCGCTCACCGGCCGGCTGCGCGCCTTCCCGCCGTCCGGCGCGATCGCCGGCGTCATCGCGCGCACCGACGCCGAGCGCGGCGTGTGGAAGGCGCCCGCGGGCACCGAGGCCCGGCTCGCGGGCGTGCACTCGCTCACCGTCGACCTCACCGACCGCGAGACCGGGCTGCTCAACCCGCTCGGCGTCAACTGCCTGCGCACCTTCCCGGTGGCCGGCCCGCTGGTGTGGGGCGCGCGCACCCTGGAGGGCGCGGACGCGCTCGACAGCGAATGGAAGTACGTGCCGGTGCGGCGGCTCGCGCTGCACGTGGAGGAGAGCCTGCACCGCGGGCTCCAGTGGGTGGTGTTCGAGCCCAACGACGAGAGCCTGTGGCAGCAGATCCGGCTGTCCGCCTCCTCCTACCTGCACACCCTGTTCCGTCAGGGCGCCTTCAAGGGCACCACTCCGCGCGAGGCGTACTTCGTCAAGTGCGACCACGAGACGACGACCGCCGAGGACGTCGCGAACGGCGTGGTCAACGTGCTGGTGGGCATCGCGCCGGTGCGCCCGGCCGAGTTCGTGATCGTCCAGATCCAGCAGACGTCCGGGCAGTTCGCGCTCTGACGAGCGCCCGCGAGGAATCCGAGGACTGTTTCGATGGCTGAGTTCACCGTCAACGCCCATCGGTTCGACCCGTACAAGAACTTCAAGTTCCTCGTCCTGTGGGACGGTCGTACCGTCGCCGGGATCAGCAAGATCTCTCCGCTGAAGCGGACCACCGAGGTCGTCAAGCACCGCCACGGCGGCGACCCCTCCTCCCCGCGCAAGTCGCCGGGCCGCTCCGAATTCGAGGGCATCACCCTGGAGCGCGGTGTCACCCACGACCCCGAGTTCGACCGCTGGGCCAACAAGGTCTGGCAGGTCGGCGCCGGGCTCGGCTCCGAGGTCTCGCTCGCCGACTTCCGCAAGGACATCGTCATCCAGGTCCTGAACGAGGCCGGCCAGGTCGCCGTCTCGCACAAGCTGTACCGGACCTGGCCCAGCGAGTACCAGGTGCTCGGCGAACTCGACGCCAACGCCAACGCGGTGGCCATCCAGTCGCTGAAGCTGGAGTGCGAGGGCTGGGAGCGGGACTACGAGGTCCCCGAGCCCCAGGAGCCCTCCTTCCTCAACCCGGCCTGAACGGACCGGGGACGCGATGGCCATGGCGATCACCGGGGCGGCCGGGCTGCTGGCCGCCTGGGAGGCGGGACTCGCGGCACCGCCCGCCGGGCGCGCGCTGCTGCTGCACCGCACCGCGCGCCCCGACCTCGACGACCGGACGCTCCCCGAGCTGCCGGTCGGCGAACGGGAGGCGGACCTGTTCGCGCTGCGCCGGACCCTGTTCGGGGAGCGCATGCAGGTCCGCATGGACTGCGCGGAGTGCGGCGCGGACATGGAGTTCGAGCTGGACGCCGGGGAGTTCGCCCGCACCCCGGGCGAGCGCCCCGACCCGGCCGTGCGGGTCGAACACGGCGGCTGGCGGGTCGAGTTCCGGCTGCCCGCCGTCGCCGACCTCACGGCGGCGGCCCGCACCCCGGACCCCCGCGCGGCGCTGCTCGCCCGCTGCCTCGTCACGGCCGAGCACGACGGGCGGGCGGTCACCGCCGCCGACCTGCCCGCGGCCGTGCAGCGCCGGATCGCCGAGGCCGCCGAGGCGGCCGACCCGGCAGCCGACGTGACGCTCAACGTGGCCTGCCCCGAGTGCGGGCGGGCCACCCGGGCCGAACTCGACATCGCCTCCTACCTGTGGACCGAACTGGACGCCTGGGCGCGCGACCTGCTCCTCGACGTCCACCTGCTCGCCACCGCCTACGGCTGGAGCGAGCCGGAGATCCTGGCGCTCAGCCCGCTGCGCCGCCGCTACTACCTGGAGCTGTGTGCGGATGTCTGACGTCACGACTCCCCGGGGCGGCGACTTCCTGGACCGCCTGATCACCCGGCACGCGCCGGTGCCCCGCACGGGCGTGGTGCGGGTCCGGCCCCGGCTGCCCGGCCCGTTCGAACGGATCGAGGCGGTACGCGCCCGGGGGACCGCCGAGGAGGACGCCGCCCTCGTGTGGCCCACCACCACCCCCTCGGCCGGGCCA
>NZ_MUND01000849.1 GCF_002154375.1 Streptomyces glaucescens
TCCCGGTGCCGGAGACCGCCGTGCTCGGCCCCGTCGGCGGCGGCCTCGCGGCGGCGATGCGCGCCCAGCAGCTGGTCCGGCTGCTCTCCACGGCCGCCTGCCTCGCCACCGCCGACACCGCCCTGCGCACCGCCCTGCGCTTCACCCGCGCCCGCCGCACCGGCGGGGTTCCGGTCGCCGAGACCGGCCACGGTGCCCGCGAACTCGCCCTGGCCGCCGCCGAGCTGATGGCGGCCGACCTCAGCTCGCTGACCGCCGCCCGCCACGCCCACCTCGCGCCCGGCACCTTCGGCCTGTACTCCTCCGTGGTCAAGCGCGCCGCCACCCGCCTCACCGCCTCCGCCATCGCCCGCGCCCGCGCCCTGCTGGGCGCGCGAGGCGTCCTGGCACACGGGCCCGGAGCCGTCGTGGACAAGGCGCAGCGGGACAACGCGGTCGTCGAGTCCATCGACACCAGCCCTTTCGGGGTGCTGCGCGCGGTCGCCACCCCGCTGCCCGGCTACGCCGGTCTGCTGCGGGAACCACCCGACCCCGGCGACCGCGCCCTCGGCCCGCTGCTCGCCTACGGCGATCCGCTCCCGGACCTCGACCCCGCCGCCCTCGACCTGGGCGCCCGCCCTCGCGACCTGGTGCTGCTCGGCTTCGCGGCGCACGCCGACGAGATCGAGGCCCGCCTCGCCGCGCGCGGGGCGGAGCGGGCCGCGGTGCTGGTGCGGCACGTGCGGGCGGCGCTGGAGCGCACCGCCGCCGCGGCGGCCGGCCTGGACCGGGGCGACCCGGCCGCCGCGGTCCGGCAGCTCGACCTGGCCGAGCGCCTCTGCCTGCTCCACCCGGCCGCCGCGGCGGCCCTCGCCTGGCGGGCGCACCCCGAGCGCGGCCTGTACGGCGAGGAACCCGGCGGCGCCGGCTGGCTCACCGCCGTACTGGCCGTGCTGCTCGCGCACGCCGAGGGCCGCGCGCCCCGCCAGGCGGCGCCCGACGTGCTGCCCGCCGGACGGGCGCTCGCCCGGCTCGACGACGCCCGGCTGCTGTTCACCGCGCTTCCGGTCCCGCTCGCCGACGGGCCGGGAACCGAGGAGCCCGAGGAGGGGGACGAGACGACATGACCGACCTGATCGCGCTCATGGCCGACCTGGAGGAGTACCTGGGCGACCCGTGGGACGCCGGGGCCCTCATGCCGTACCCGCGGATCCTCGCGGCCGACGAGGACCAGCGGTATCCGCACGAGTTCGTCGACGTGCTCGCCTCCTGGGGCCTGTACGACTGGATCGTGCCCGCCGCCAACGGCGGCAAGGCCGTCAACGTCGAGGACGGCTTCAACCTGTACCGGCTGGTCGGCCGCCGCGACCCCACCTCCGCCACCGCGATGGTGCTCACCAGCCTCAGCTACATGCCGGTGTGGATCGCGGGCAGCCCCGAACAGCGCCAGCACTTCGCCGACGCGATCCGCGGCGGCCGCAAACTCGCCTGGGGCCTGTCCGAGCGCCGCCACGGCAGCGACGTCCTCGCCAACGAGACCACCGCCCGCCGCACCGACGGCGGCTGGCTGCTGAACGGCGAGAAGTGGACCATCGGCAACGCCACCGTCGCCTGCACCGTCATGGTCCACGCCCGCACGTCCGACAAGGGCGGCCCCGGCGGCTACTCGATCTTCGCCGTCGAGAAGGACTGCGTGCCGCCCGGACAGCTGGCCCACCTGCCGGACGAGCCGCTGCACGGTCTGCGCGGCCTGGACATGAGCGGCGTCCGCCTCACCGACTGCTTCGTGCCCGACTCGGCGCTGGTCGGACGGGCCGGACAGGGCCTCGAGATCGCCCTGAAGAGCAGCCAGCTGGCCCGCATCGCCATCGCCAGCATCGCGATGGCCTGCGTCGACACCGCGCTGCGCAGCACCCTCGACTTCGCCGGACGCCGGGTCATCTTCGGCGGCACGGTCGCCGAGGTGCCGTACTCCCGGCGGCAGCTCGCCGAGAGCTTCGCCGAGCTGCTGATCGCGGACGCGCTCACCACCGGCGCCGTGCGTTCCCTCCAGCTCGCCCCCGCCCAGGCCAGCGTCTGGTCGTCCGTGGTCAAGTACTTCGTACCGACCCTGCTGGAGGAGACCCTCGCCCGGCTGACCACCGTCCTCGGCGCCCGCTACTACCTGCGGGGCCACCCCCGGCACGGCATCTTCCAGAAGGTCCTGCGCGACTTCGCCATCTCCAACTTCGCCGACGGCAACACCGTGGTGAACCTCAAGAACATCGCCCTCCAGCTCGACGGACTGCTCGCGGGCGCCGTCGGGCAGGACCCCGGCGAGGTGGCCCGCGCGCGGGC
>NZ_MUND01000850.1 GCF_002154375.1 Streptomyces glaucescens
GTACGCCCGCCGCTGTGCGGGGTCGAGGAGCAGCAGCGGGAAGTCGGAGAGGACCATGCCGTCGTCGGGGTGGACGATCTCCAGGGGGGTGCGCAGGGCGCCGGAGGCGTTGAGGGCGAGGAGTTCCGCCTCGTGGGCGATGAGCGCGTTGGTGTCGCCCTGCCGGCCGGGCACCGTACGGTTCGGCATGGCCGACCCGCGGCGCAGCGACACCGGCCGGGCCGCGCTCGTCGGCGTCGCCACCGCCGCCGCCGGCACCGGCACCGCCCTGCGCGAAGAGGACGTCACCTGCGACCGGCTGCGCGGCTTCCGCTCCGGCCAGAGACTCACCGCCGCCAGCTCCCGCGACCTCGTCGAGCGCTACCCCGCCCGGCAGGGCGACACCAACGCGCTCATCGCCCACGAGGCGGAACTCCTCGCCCTCAACGCCTCCGGCGCCCTGCGCACCCCCCTGGAGATCGTCCACCCCGACGACGGCATGGTCCTCTCCGACTTCCCGCTGCTGCTCCTCGACCCCGCACAGCGGCGGGCGTACCGCGAGGTGACCGACTGGCTGCTCGCCGCGGACACCCAGCGCGCCCTGATGGAACGCACGTACCGCCGCCCGGTCAACCAGGACGTCGTACCGTCCGCGCGGCTGCGCACCCCCGTCGGCAACGCGCTCTCCTTCCCCGACCGCCTCTCCATCGTCGAGCAGCTGATCACCGACTACGGCGACCCCGCCCGGCGCACCGCCGACCAGGTCGTCTTCGTCCTCGACTTCTCCACCTCCATGCGCGGCGACCGCATGGCCGCACTGCGCGCCGCCTTCGCCGGACTCAGCGGCGCCGACGACACCTCGACCGGCAAGTTCGCCCGCTTCTACCGCGGCGAGCGGCTCACCGTGGTCCGGTTCGGCGGCCGGGTGCTGGAGGAGCGCACGGTGACGGTGCGCGGCGACGCCGACCTGCGCGCACTCAACGCGACCGTCGCGCGCGGAGGTTACGACGACGCGACCGCCCTCTGGTCCGCCCTGGACCGCGGCTACCGCATCGCCACCGCCGCCGTGCGCCAGGAACCCGGCCGGCCCGTCGCCCTCGTGCTGATGACCGACGGCGAGAACAACGCGGGCATCACCTACCGGGAGTTCCTGCGCCGCCACCGGGCGCTCGCGCCCGAGTCCGAGGCGGTGCCCACCTTCCCCGTCCACCTCGGAGAGGCCGACCCGAACGCCCTGCGACGGGCCGCCGACGCGACCGGCGGCCGCATGGTCGACGCCGGACTCTCCTCCCTTTCCGACGCGTTCAAGGAGATCCGTGGGTGTCATCGACAGTGAGTGGTGGGCCCTGTGGTGGCCGTGGCTGGTCGTCTGGGCGGCGACGGCGGCCTGCTGGGCCGTCCTGCTGCGCCACGCCCTGATCCGGCTCGGCGGACCCCGCAGACGCCGCCAGGGCGGCCGCACGGTCCACGGCATGTGCTTCTTCCTGCACGAGCAGCGGGTGATGGACCTCTACCAGCAGGGCGGCTTCTCCGCCGCGCTGGAACAGGAGGTCGCCGACCGGATCAACGTCACCAGCGGCCTCGGCCTGCGCGCGAAGTTCGGCCTCGGCGGCGGCAAGGCGAACCGGGACGTCACCAAGGAACGCGTCACCGCCTACATCCAGCAGAGCACCCCGATCACGGTGATACGGCTGCTCATGGACACCATGCGCAAGGAGGACGTGGTCGTCCAGGCCGATCTCACCACCGGTCTGATCGTGCCGAACCGGGCCCTCGCCGGCACCCTGCGCGAGCGCGGCGACCACGTCCCGCTCACCTCCGTGGCCGTCGTCTCCGCCTTCGTCTCCGTCACCGGCCGCTTCACCGCCCGCCGTTCCGACAACGGTGACATCGTGCTGCGCGCCCCCTACGGCGACGGCCCCCGCCCCGCCCACGTCCGCGTCACCTGCGAGGCGGCGGGCGTCCGCGAGGGCTTCCAGAACGCGGAGTACTTCACCGGCGAGTTCCAGGCGCGCTGCCTCGGCAAGGTGCAGACCTGGAACAGCGAGACAGGCGAACTGTCCCTGAACCCGGTGGCGATCTTCCTCTGACATACCGTCAGACGGCGGAACGGGGACGGCCCCCCGCCCGGAAGGGCGAGGGGCCGTGACGCAGCGAGCGGGGCGTCAGCCGCGCTGGATGCCGCTGGTGTCCTGCAGGACACCCCTGCGGCCGTCCTGCGTCTGCGCGACCAGCGTCGCACCGCGCTGCTCGACGGCCAGGTACCAGGTGCCCGGCGCCAGTTCGGCGATCGGCGTCGGCGAACCGTCCTCCGCGAACAGCGGACGCGGCACCGGAACGGCGAACCAGAACGGCGAGAAGTCGCCCGCCGGCTGCTGCGGAGCCTGCGCCTGCTGCGGCTGCTGCTGCGGCTGGGCGCCGTACGGCTGCTGCTGCGGGCCCGGCTGCGGCTGACCGCCGAACGACGGCTGCGGGGCACCCGGGCCGCCCGGACCGCCGGGGTAGCCGTAACCGCCTTGCGGCTGGGCGCCGTACGGCTGCGGGGCGGCCGGGCGCGGAGCGCCGACCAGCGCGGCCTTGAGGGCCGGGACCAGGGGAGTGGCGATCGCGGCGGCGGCCATGATCAGGGTCGCGATGAGGGCGAGGATCAGGCCCGTGCCGGCATCGGGGGCGCCGTCGTTCGAGCCCGGGCCGATGTTGTCGATGCCGCCCGTGACGTCGAAGATGTTGCCGAGCGCGCTCCAGGCCGCGAACACCGTGAAGGCGATGCCGAACTGGCCGAGGTCCAGGCCCGCGATCTTGCGCGGCTGCGGCAGCCCGCGCGAGACGACGACGAGCGCGGCGCCGATGAGACCGGCGAGGACCACACTGAGGACGACCGGACCGCTTCCCCAGAGGCTCGGGAGGTCGTAGTCGTCGGGTACCCCGTCGATCGAGTAGAGGCCGAGGAACGACGCGATGAACAGCAATACCGCTGCTCCGATCACCACGCCGTCGCCTCTAGTGAGGGAGCGGATATTCACTTCAGGTCCTTCGTAGGTCGTCTCGTCGTCGTCAGAGGCGTCGCTGTCACCATGTCGCCGTCAGGCCCTGGTGTGAAGCGCGGGGGTGGCCCCTCATCGTACGGACGACCCTATCGTCCGCCCGTCGGGGCTGTCCGCCGGGATCCGTGCGCCCAGCACTACCCGCGCAGGAAACTCACGATTCCCTCAGAGATCCCTTGCGCCGCCTTCTGCCGCCAGGCGCCGCTGGTCAGCAGCGCCGCGTCCTTGCTATCGCGCATGTTCCCGCACTCGATGAACACCTTCGGAACCGTTGACAGATTGAGACCGCCGAGGTCCTCGCGGGTGACCAGTCCGGTGCCGTCGCCGACGTAGTTGGAGGGCGCGCTGCCGGTCGCGCGCACGAAGTTCCCGGCGATGCGCTCGCCCAGCTCGCGCGAAGGGCCCACGATGGCGCGGGTGTCGGCGGCGCCCGCCCGCACCTCGCCCGGCAGGATCACATGGAACCCGCGGTTCCCGGCGCCCGACCCGTCGGCGTGCAGGGACACCACGGCGTCGGCCTTCGCCTCGTTCCCGATCCGCGCCCGCTCGTCGATGCACGGCCCGAACGGCCGGTCGGCGTCCTGCGTCAGCTTCACGGTGGCGCCCTGCGCTTGAAGCAGTGTCCGCATCCGATGGGCGACATCGAGGGTGAACCGCGCCTCGGCGTACCCGTCGTTCGTCGAGGTCCCCGTGGTGTCGCACTCCTTGCGGCCCGTCCCGATGTCCACCTGCCGGTTGATCTCGGCGGTGTGCCGGACGTTGCCCGGATTGTGCCCGGGGTCGATGACGACGACCTTGCCCCTGAGCGGACCGGAGGCGGTCGTGGCCGTCGCGTCACGGCCCGTCCTGTGGTCGTCGGAGGCCGACGGGGAGCCGGAGGGGTCCGTGGGTGCGGGACGCGCGGAGCTGCGGACGTCACCGGCGGAAGCGCTCACCGAGGGCGCGGCCGTACCGCCGCCCGTTCCCCCTGCGCCCTCGACCACCAGCCACCCGGCCAGCGCGCCGACGGCCAGCGCGCCCCCCACCACGGCGAGCAGCCTGCGGCGCGGGCGACGGTTGGCGGGAGGATCGGATTCCGGACTCGCGTACGACACGGGGCCACCCTAGCGGGCGGCCGGCGAACTCACCGGGTGTCCCGCACCCGTCCGCCGCAGCACCCGCATCGACCCCGTGACCCCCACCTCCGTGAACGCCCCTGACTCCAGGGCCCGCAGGTAGACGCGGTACGGCGCCTGGCCGGTGAACTCGTCGGCCGGGTCCGGGAAGACGTCGTGGATGACCAGCAGACCGCCCTCCGCCACCCGCGGCGCCCAGCCCTCGTAGTCCGCGCCGGCGTGCTCGTCGGTGTGGCCGCCGTCGATGAAGACGAGACCCACGGGCGTGTTCCACAGCGCCGCGATCTGCGGCGAACGGCCGACCAGGGCCACCACGTGCTCCTCCAGGCCCGCCTTGTGCAGGGTGCGGCGGAAGGTCGGCAGGGTGTCCATCAGACCCAGCTCCGGGTCGACCGTCTCCGGGTCGTGGTACTCCCAGCCGGGCTGCTGCTCCTCGCTGCCCCGGTGGTGGTCGACGGTGATCGCGGTGACACCGGACGCGCGGGCCGCGTCGGCGAGCAGGATCGTCGACCGGCCGCAGTACGTGCCGACCTCCAGCAACGGCAGCCCGAGCCGCCCCGCCTCCAGCGCCGCCGCGTACAGCGCCAGCCCCTCGTCGACCGGCATGAACCCCTTCGCGGCCTCGAACGCGGCCAGGATCTCCGGCTTGGGTGCCGTGCTCATGGGGTCCCGTCCCTCTCGGTCGTACGACTCTTCCACCCGCCATGCTGCCGCAACCCGAAGCCCCACCCGACAGGGGGTACGACAACCACCCCGAAGGGGCGCGGGGAACTGCGCGACCGACCACGACGCCGCGGCACCCGCAAGACGGCAGGACCCCCGCCAGGGGCGCGGGGAACTGCG
>NZ_MUND01000851.1 GCF_002154375.1 Streptomyces glaucescens
GGTGCGGACCGGGCCGGGGCGATCGTCGCCGGCGTGCTGACGGCGGCCGGCGGGTACGTCGTGGGGAGTGTGCGGCCCCGCCCCGACGGGCCCGCACACTCCCCACGACGTACCCGCCGGCCGAGGGGGCGGGCGGATGACCGCTGACACCGGCGTGCCGGTCCTGATGTACCACGCGGTCGCCTCCGACCCGAACGACGCGACGCGCGCCCTCTCGGTCACCCCAGAGGCCTTCGCCGCCCAGATGGAGGTGATCGGCGACCTGGGCCTGACCCCGCTCACCACGGCCGGGCTGGCCGCCCGCTGGCGCGACCGCCGCCCGCTGCCGCCCCGCCCGGTCCTGGTCACCTTCGACGACGGCTACGCGGGCGTGCACCGGCACGCCCTGCCCGTGCTCGCCGGGCACGGCTTCCCGGCCACGCTGTTCGTCTCCACCGGCTGGCTCCGCGGCCCGTACGACACCGGCGGCGCCCTGGACACCATGCTCGACTGGCACCAGGTGCGCGAACTGGCCGACGCGGGAGTGGAGATCGGCGGTCACAGCCACAGCCATCCGCAGCTCGACCAGCTCGACGACGACGCCCTGCGGTTCGAGCTGACCCGCTGCCGCGACCTGGTCGCCGGTGAACTGGGCGCGCTTCCGGCGTCGTTCGCCTACCCGTACGGCTACTCCAGCCGCCGGGTGCGGCAGGAGGTGCGGGCGGCCGGGTTCGCGCAGGCACTCGCCGTCGGCAACGGGCTGGCCCGGCGCCGCCAGGGGCCGTACGCGCTGCGCCGGGTCACCGTGCGGCGCCGCACCCGCATCGAGGAGTTCGCCCGGCTGGTCGAGGGCCGCGCGATCGCCCGTACGTTCGCCACCGACCGTGCCCTGACCAAGGGGTACGCCGTGGTCCGCAGAGCCCGACAGGTCCGCCGGAAGGCCATCCGCACCCGTGTCTGACACGACCACCACAGCGCAGCCCGGCAGGTCCGCCGGACCGGAGGAGGCGACGCCCGGGCGGGCGGGCGGCGGCCAGTTGTTCCGCAACGCCTACGCGCTGATGCTCAACACGGGGATCTCCGCGGTGCTGGGGCTCGGGTTCTGGCTGGCGGCGGCCCGCTACTACTCCGAGTCGGCGGTCGGCCAGGGCTCCGCCGCGATCGCCGCGATGAAACTCCTCGCGGGCCTGACCGCGGTCACCCTGACCGGCGCCCTGGCCCGGTTCATCCCGGTCGCCGGGCGCACCACCGGGCGGCTCATCCTCCGCACCTACGCGGCCAGTTCGCTGGTGGTGGCGCTGGCGGCCGGGGGGTTCCTGCTGACGCTGGACCTGTTCGGGCCGTCGTACGGCTTCCTGGACGGACCGGTGAACGGGCTGGGTTTCATGGCCGCCGTGATCGCCTGGAACCTGCTCACCCTCCAGGACGGGGTGCTGACCGGGCTGCGCAGCGCGCTGTGGGTGCCGGTCGGCAACACCGCGTTCTCCGCGGTGAAGCTGGGCCTGCTGGTCGCGTGCGCGGCGGCCGTCCCGACGACCGGGGTCTTCGTGTCCTGGGTCGCGGCGATCGCCGTATCGGTCCTGCCGCTGGGCTGGCTGGTGCTGCGGCGGCTGGCGCCCCGGCACATGGCGGCCACCGGGGAGCACACCGCGCCGCCGTCCCTGAGGGAGGTCGGCCGGTTCCTCGCGGGCGACTGCACCGGCTCGCTGTTCTCGCTCGCCGTGGTCCACCTCGTCCCGGTGATCGTGGCCGCGCAGGTCGGTGCCGAGGACAACGCGTACTTCTACATCACCGTGACCATCGGCGGCACGGTCAACCTGCTCGCCGTCAACATGGGTGCCTCGCTGACCGTCGAGGGCTCCCACGACCCGGGGCGGCTCGCCGCCGACACCCGCGCGGCGCTGCGCCGGATGGCCCGGATCATGCTGCCGGTGTGCGCGGTGCTGTTCTTCGGCGCGCCCTGGATCCTCGGCGTGTTCGGCGCGGGCTACGCGGATGCGGCCACCCCGCTGCTGCGCTGCCTCGCGGTCGGTGCGCTGCTGCGCGTGGTGACGGAGACGTACTTCGCGGTGCTGCGCGCGCGGAGCCGCACGGCCGGGCTCGCCTGGCTCCAGGGCCTGCTGTGCGCCCTGGTGCTCGGGCTGACGCTGCTGCTGCTCCCCCGGATGGGCCTGACCGGCGCGGGCGTCGCGGAGATCGTCAGCCTCTCGGTGATCGTGGCGATCGCCGCGCCCCGGCTCTACCGGACGGTGCGGGCGGCACC
>NZ_MUND01000852.1 GCF_002154375.1 Streptomyces glaucescens
GCGGCCGGGGTGCCGGGGGCGGTCGGGGCCTGGGTGTCCGGGCCGGTGCCGCCGAACACCGTGGCCTCGCGGGAGGTCTGGGCGATGCCGTTGGCGCCGTGGAAGATGCGCTGGCCCCAGGAGCTGAGCCGCGCCGGGTCGAAACCGATCGCCAGGTCGAGGATCGGGTCGGTGTTGCCGCTCCAGGACCAGGCCAGGTAGCCCAGGTCGAGCTGTTCGGCGGCNNGCCGCCGAACTCACCGATCACGATGGGCAGTTCCGCGGCGACGAAGGCGTTCAGGTAGTCGGTGATCTCCTGGGCCGTGTCGAAGACGCTGTACATGTGGATCGAGAAGATCAGGTTCCCGGTGGGATCGGCGGCGTACACGGAGCGGNNNNCCCCAGTTCGGCGCGTCCACCATGATCGTGTGCTGGAAGCCGGCGGCGCGCAGCTTCTTGACGGCGGCGATCGTCGGCTCGGTCCAGCCCTGCGGGTTCGTGTTGCCCCAGGGCTCGTTGCCGATGTTGACGATGACGTAGTTCTCCTCGCCGGCCAGGACGTCCTTCAGGCTGATCCAGTAGTCGGCGGCGTGGTCGAGCGTGCCGGCCGCGGCCTCCTCGCCGTAGCCGGTGGTGTCGTGCACCTCCAGGACGCAGATCAGGCGGTTGGCCTTGCAGTCGTCGACGACGGCCGCGACGTCCTCGGGGCTGTTGCGGGTCCAGCGGTGGCCGTCGGAGAGGACGACCCGCACGGTGTTGGCGCCCAGCGCCTTGATGTCGGCGAGCGACTGGGTCTCGCCCGGATACCAGGTGTGGGCGTGGTTGACGCCGCGCATCACGAAGTCGTTCCCGTTGCCTTCGAGCAGGCGGCCGTCGCTGATGTGCAGACCGGTGGCGGCGGCGCCGGGCGACTGCGCGCGGGCGGCCGGGGCGGCCAGGGCGAGCAGGCCCAGCAGGGTGGCCAGGGCGGCCACGACCGCGAGCAGCGGGGTGGTTCTCGTCGTGCTCCTTGACGTGTTTCCTGTCGACCTCACTACGGCTCCAATGAGTGAGTCAGAAACCGGACGGGGTGGGAAATGCTGGTGCGGTACGGGTGCGTACGGGTGTGGGAGCGCTCCCATGAAGCCATCGCGCCAAGAGCACGTCAAGAGGCGTGACATGGGGGAGTGGTCCGCGATGCCGCCGGGACTCCGTCGCCGAAGGCGGTCAGGCCATCGTGGGCTGGGCCAGGGTGCGGGAACCCAGCGCGGACCGCAGGGCCGGGTCGGGGGCGGACCGGTAGTGGTCCACGTAGTCGGGGCCCGCGATCGGCACCCGGGACAGGAACTCCTCGGGCAGGTCGAAGGCGTCGACCAGGGCCATCAGATGGGGGGCCAGATCCGCGACGACCCCGCCCTCGACGGGGTGCAGCGACGTCACCTGCTCCGGCGTCATCAGCCCCGAGGCCAGCAGGTCCCCCGTGTGGGCGCGGAGTTGGTCCAGCAGGAAGAGGCGGGCGACGTTCTCCAGCAGGAACCGGCCGTGCGCGGTGCGGGCCTTGCCGACGGCGCCCAGCAGGGCGTCGGCCGCCTGGACCCGGGCGTGCGCGGAGACCATCTCCAGGGCGGCCTCGGAGGTCGCGTTCCACCGGCCGACCGGATCCCCGGCGGGGCCGCCGCGCAGGTCCTGCCGGGCGCGGGTCTGCCAGATCCGCTCCACCGAGGCGAGCAGATCCCGCAGGAAACCGAGGTCGGTGAGATCCCGGCCCTCGGGCCGCACCGGCCGGCCCGGGCCCGACTCGTGCCCGAAGACCATCTCGGAGGCGGCCTTCACCCAGATCACCAGGTTGTCGCCCTCGGCCGTGATGCCGCCCTCGATGTTCAACTGGAGGTCGGCCAGGCCGTTCTGCGGGAAGAGGCCCTGCGCCCCGCAGCGCTCCCGGCACTCGACGGTGATGTCCCGGGCCTGCCAGGTGATCCAGCCCTTGGCGACGGCGATCAGCCGCTCGACCTCCTCGCGCTGCTCACGGTCGGTCTCGTCGTGGGCCGTCCAGCGGTCGACGACCGCGCGCTGCAGGAAGGTCATGGCGTAGGCGGTGGACAGGGAACGCAGCAGCCGGGCGTGGTGGCTGCGGTGCGCGGTCAGCGGGACGCGCTGGCCGACCTTGGCGCCGCCGACGTGCCGGTGGTGGGCGTAGCGCACGGCGACGGCGAGGGCGGCGCGCGCCATGCCGAGCGTGCCGGCGCTCATGCACAGCTTGCCCACCGTGACACGGCCGACGGACCGCAGGAACCGCTTGCGCCGGTTGCCCAGTGAGCTGGTGAGCCTGCCGTTCTCGTCCAGCCGGCCGTGCGCCGCCTCGAGCATGGCCGCACGCGGCAGCCGCACATGGTCGAAGGAGGTCAGGCAGTGGTCGACCGGGGGCCCGGTGCGGTCGGGCAGCCGCTGGACCCGGACGCCGGGCAGATGGCCGTTCTCGTCGCTCAGCGGGGTGAGGAAGAGGAAGATGCCCTGGTCCTCGTCGTCGACCAGCAGCCGGGCGGCGACCACCGCCGTCTTGGGGCCGCCGGTGAGGCTGGTGTTCGGCATGAACTTCTGCGCGCCGACGGTCGGCGTGTGCAGCACGAACCCGCCGGTCCCGCGGTCGTAGCGGGCGACCGTCCGCAGGTTGGCCACGTCGTTGCCGTGCTCCAGCTCGGTGCACAGGAACACACCGGTGCGCCGCATGGCCGTGTACGGCGACAGGTCGCGGCAGTAGCCGTCGTGGTCGAGCAGGCTGCCGAGGAAGAGGTTGTAGTGGATGCTCGCCAGGGTGCACAGGCCGCCGTCGACGAAACCGGTCCACTCGTGCAGCGCGGCGAGCCGGCGGGCGTCGTAGGCCAGCGCCTCGGCGGACGGGATGGCGCGGTTGACCAGCCGGAGCCGCTGGTAGGAGAGTTCGGCGCGATCCCGGGGGGTGAGCCCCGGACGGTAGGCGAAGTCCTCGCCCGCGACCAGCGCACGCCACCGGCCGTGCACGCGGTCCCGTTCGTCGCCGTCGAAGAGCAGATGGGTGAGTTCGTCCACGGCGCTGCTGTCCACGGGCGCAATGGTACGGAGTCGGCCGACGGAACCGCCCACCCGGTCCGGTTCTCCGGGGGTGCCACTGAGCGGTGCTTCGACCCGCTGAAACATCGACTGTCCCCCAGGGAGTGCCGGGCCGGAAGGCGGGAGTGGTGGCGGCGGGCATAAAGCTACGGACCAATCGGTTTGTTATCAACCCCTTGCAAAACCGGCTGGGTGGT
Source organism: Streptomyces glaucescens (assembly GCF_002154375.1). GTDB lineage: Bacteria > Actinomycetota > Actinomycetes > Streptomycetales > Streptomycetaceae > Streptomyces > Streptomyces glaucescens. The sequence goes on from NZ_MUND01000852.1 coordinate 3,243, forward strand.
TTTATTGTTCCGGACGGACGTGTGAATTGAACCGGTTTCACGCGCCCGGTCAGGTACGACGGGTGGTGCGACTCGGCGCCGACTCATCACTCCACGCGAGCAACAGGAACACGAACCTCTCAGTCTCTTCCGGTCGAGAGGTGACGGAGGGGTGCAGTGGCACAGCAGGAGCGGGCCATCCGCACGCGCCAGAAGATCGTCAAGGCGGCGGCGGAACTGTTCGACGAGGTCGGCTACGAGGCGGCGACCATCTCCGAGGTTCTGAAGAAGTGCGGCGTGACCAAGGGCGCGTTGTACTTCCACTTCTCCTCCAAGGAGGAACTCGCCCAGGAGGTGCTGGCCGCGCAGGTCGCCGCCCTTCCCCCCGTCCCCCCGCAGGAGCTGTACCTCCAGCAGACCCTGGACGAAGCGCTGCTCCTCGCCCACCTGCTGTGTCTCGGTGACCCCATGGTGCGCGGCAGCATCCGGCTCACCGTGGACCAGGGATCCCCGCAGGACGGACTGGACCGCCGGGTCCCCATGCAGGGCTGGATCGACCACAACACGGACGTCCTGGCCCGGGCCAAGATGGCCGGCGAGCTGCTGCCGCACGTCGATGTGCCGTCCACGGCCATACTCTTCACCAGCAGCTTCACCGGAGTCCAGGTGCTCTCCAAGATCATGACCGGACACGCGGACATGGTCGAGCGGGTCACCGACCTGATGCGCAACCTCATCACCGCGATCGCCGTCCCCGGCGTCCTGGTCCGCCTGGACTTCGCCGCCGACCGCGCGGAGCGGGTGTACGAGGAGGCCGTCCGGCTCCGCGACGAGCAGATGGCGGCGAAGGCCCCGGCCACGGCGTGAGGTCACGCGGGCCGCGTGGGGGCGTGGCCTGGTGGAACGGGAGCCGCGGAGGCGGCGGCCCGGCGGTGCGACGCGGCGGGTGGTGATTCTCCACGCTCCCGCGGCCGAGGCCGCGGTGATGGTCCACGGCGTGACGGCCGCAGGGAGCGGCGGCAAGGGCGGTGCGGGGGGCGACCGGCCGCAGGAGGCGGCAGCCCGGTGGAACGGCAGCCGGGGGCCGACGCTCGGGCGGAAGGCGGCCGGTATCAGCCGGCCGGGCGAGACGGCCGCGTCGAGGGCGGCGGCCGGGGGCACGTGGCCGAGCCGTCTGCGGTCTGCCACGTGCCACGTGTCATGTGCCTTCTGCCAGTTGCTGTTCGTCGTCCGCTGTCCGTCGCCATTTGCCGTCCGTGGGGGGCGCCGGGTGACGCGGCCCCGCCGGACGGGAATGACTGCCTGACGCCGGTCGTGTATCACTACACACACCGGACGCATCAATCCGCGCCGGTGTGACGGCGGCATGCGCCGGCCCTCTCAGCGACGGCCGGGGCCGGTGACGGGCCGTCATCACGGGGGAACAGCAGCCGCCGCTCGTCGATCTCCTCGGTGTGGGTGCGCAGGGCTGGGGGCGGAACGCGAGACGACCGAACGGAGCGCAGGAGAATGAACCTCACTTCTGGTGGCCACACACTGGACGTGGCCGGACGGGACCTCGCCGGCGAGGCCGCGATGCTGCGGGCACAGGGCCCGGCCGTCCAGGTCGAACTGCCCGGCGGCGTGCGCGCCTGGGCGGTCGTACGGCAGAGCCAGGTGGAACGGCTGTTGCTGGACCCCCGGGTCTCCAAGGACGCGCGGCGCCACTGGCCCGCCTTCATCGAAGGGCGGATCACTCCCGACTGGCCGCTCTTCCCGTGGGTCGCGAACGAGAACATGCTCTTCGCGTACGGCGCGGAGCACGCACGCCTGCGCCGGCTGGTCGCCGGGGCCTTCACCGCCCGCCGTACCGCCGCGCTGAAGCCGAGGATCGAGGAGATCACCGCCTCGCTGCTCGACGCGATGGACGCCGGTTCCGAGGACGGCCGGGCCGAACTCCGGTCGGCCTTCGCCGAGTCGCTGCCGCTCCAGGTCGTCTGCGAGCTGTTCGGGGTCCCGGAGGGGGAGGCCCGGACCGAGTTGTGCGCCGCCCTGCGGGTGGTGTTCTCCTCCAGCGTCACGGCCGAGACCATGGAGACCGCCCGGGCCACCGCCTTCCGGCTGCTGGCCGAGCTGGTGGCGGCCAAGCGCGAGGCGCCCGGGGACGACCTGACCTCCTCGCTCATCGCGGCCCGGGACGACGGCGACCGGCTCAGCGAGAACGAACTGCTCGGCACGCTCTTCCTGATGATCGCCGCCGGCCAGGACACCACCTCCACGCTCATCGTGAACGGGGTGGGCTCACTGCTGGCCGACCCTGAGCAACTGGCGCACGTACGGGCCGGCCGGGCCGACTGGGGGGACGTGGTCGACGAGACGCTGCGGGTGCACAGCCCGGCCGCCTACTCGCCGATGCGGTTCGCCGTGGAGGACATCGACCTCGACGGCGTGCTGATCCGCCGGGGCGACCCGATCCTGGTGAGCTTCGCGGCGGGCGGGCGCGACCCGGAGCGGTACGGTGACGACGCCGACCGTTTCGACCTGCTGCGCACCGACCGCGATGGCCTGGGCTTCGGGCACGGCGTGCACCGCTGTCTGGGTGCTCCGTTGGCGGTCCTGGAGGCCACCATCGCCTTCCGCGCCCTCTTCGGGCGCTTCCCGGACCTGGCCCTCGGCTGCCCGGCGGAGGAACTGCGCCCGCTGCCGACGTTCCTGCTCAACGGTTTCGGCGCCCTGCCCGTGCTGCTGCGGGGCTGAGCGGGGGCTGAGAGGGCTGAGACGGGACACACGAAAACCGCGAGGCCGGTTTGTTAAGCTGGTTGTCTGCGTTACCGGGCGACGATGTGTGCAGCAAGCATCCAGCTTCACCCGGTGAACCGACTGCCGGGTGAAGCGGCACCTCGTCTCCCGCGGCGCTGACCTCCAGCGGAGCAACGGAGTCCTCCATGGCCAAGCAGGAACGCGCGATCCGGACGCGCAACGCCCTCATCGCCGCCGCGGCCGAACTGTTCGACCAGGACGGCTTCGAGGCGTCCTCCCTCGCGGTGATAAGTGCCAGGGCGGGCGTCAGCAGCGGAGCGCTGCACTTCCACTTCGCCAACAAGGCCGCGCTGGTCGACGGGGTGGTCGACGCGGCCGGGGAGCGACTGCGGCTGATCACCCGGCACCGCGACGCGCTGTCCCTGCAGGTCCTCATCGACGCCAGCCACGACCTGGTGCAGGGGTTGGCGCAGGATGTCGTGCTGCGCGCGGGGTTCGCGCTCAGCGCCCGCCCCGAACGCACCGCGGCGGCCCGCGACCTGCGCCGGGACTGGCAGGCGTGGGTCGAGGCCACGGTCGAACGGGCGGCGCGCGAGGGGGCGCTGGTGCCGGATGTGGCTCCCCGCGACCTCGCCGCGACGGTGGTGGCCGTGGCGGCCGGTCTGGAGACCCTCGGCGGCGGGGACCGGCGCTGGCTGGAGCGTTCGACGCTGACGCGCTTCTGGGCGCTCCTGCTGCCGTGCGTCGTGAGCCCGGCGGCGAGGGAGCTGTTCGTGGCCCTGGGGCGTACCGGGGCCGAGTCGGTTCCGCGCGGTGTCCCGGTGGCGCCCCCGCGGATCGGGCCGTGAAACCGTACCGCTTCCGCTGTTTCCTGCGGGAGAGTAGGTGGTGACGCACGCTCCACCGGCAACGGGCGCGCATCGCGACCTGCGGCGTCGCGCACCGTGTCGCTGTTGGGCCGAACGGGTGACTTGGCGTAAGAATTGGCTGGTGCAGGCGATGAGTGCGAGTCAGATCGGGGGGAGCCGGTGAACAGTCACGGTCACGACGTCACCGATGAACAATGGGAAGGGCTCGCCCAGGTCGTGCCGCTTCGGGGCCGCGACGCATGGCCGTCCGCGGTGAACCACCGCACGCTTCCGGAAGCGGAGACGGAGACCCGACGGCGGTTCGTGGTGCTGCGGGTCAACGTGTTCGCGGACGCCCGTGAGGTCGCCGAGACCCTGATGTCCGGGATCCCCGTCCTCCTCGACCTCACCGGGGCGGAGGGAGAGGTCGCCAAGCGCGTCCTCGACTTCAGCACCGGGGTGGTCTTCGGTCTCGCCAGCGGGATGCACCGGGTCGACCGCAACGTCTTCCTCCTCACCCCGCCCGGCACCGAGGTGCAGGGGCTGATGGAGGGCGCGGGGCTGCCCGGCGTCTGACGCCGGCGCGTTCGGTCGCCCGATCGTAGGAAGGGCGTCCAAGCGGAACGGTTCGCCCGGCGGCGGGGCCCTACGGTCCGCATATGGCTGCGTCCTTTGCATCGTCCGCGGGATCCGAGCGATCCGCCCCCCTCTCCCCGCCCTCCGGGGCACCCGGCCCGGCCGGCCGGGCCCAGGCCTCCGGGTCCTCTTCCCGGAGGTCCGCGGGTGCGCCCACGGCTGCCGGCGTCTCCGAGACCTCCGGTCCGCCCACGACGTCGGGTGGGCCCAGGGATTCCGGTGCGTACGGGGCTTCCGGCTCGTCGGAAGCCCCCGGCTCCTCCGGCTCCCCCGGTCCCTCCGGTCAACCCGGGCCGGCCGGGGAGGCGGACGCGTCGGGGGCGCCGGTTCGGATGCCGGTGCCCGCGCAGTCGCCCCGGTCGGTGTCCGCCGGGCAGACGGCGGCGGGCGCGGCCGCCGGGGATCCGCCCGGTGGGCATCCGCGGCGCTCGCTGCGCCCCCACCTCACCGAGCTGCGGCTGTCCGCCTTCGCCGGGCACCGGCGGGCCGGATTCCCGCTGGGCCCCGTGACCCTGTTCGCCGGGCCCAGCGGAGCCGGGAAGACCAGTGCCCTGCGGGCGTACGAGGCGCTGGCCCGGCTCGGCGGGGGCGCGCCGCTGGGCGAGGTGTTCGAGGACCCCAGGGCGTGTGTGCCCGAGCGGGCGCGGCCCGACGCGCAGCAGCGGCGCGGGTTCCGGATCGGCTGCACGGCGGACGGGCCCGAGGGGCCGGTCCTGCTGGACGTCGCCGTCCAGGCCGAGCCGGAGCTGCGGATCGTGGGGGAGCGGCTGACCGCGCGGGGAGTGGTGCTGCTGGAGACGGCCCTGCGTGATCCGGCCCGGCGCGCGGTGCAGGCCGCCTGGCACACGGCGGGCTCGGCACCGGTCACGCGCGCGCCGCTGCCCGACGACCGGCTCGGCACCGCGCTGCTGCCTCTGCGGGTGGCCGGGAAGACCGACGGGCAGCGCCGTGTGCTCGCCGCCGCCGAGCAGATGGTGGTCGCCCTGCGGTCGGTCTTCGCCTGCGACCCGCTGCCCGAGCGGATGCGGGCGCCGGTGCGGAACGGCCCCGGCCGGCTGTTCGGCACCTGCGACAACCTGGCCGACGTGCTGTGGCGGACCCGCGCGGAGTGCGGGCGGCGGCACGCGCAGTTCATCGAGGCGGTGGCCGCCGGGTGCGCCGGGCCCGTGGCGGACGTGCTGGCCGAACCGACCGGGTACGGCACCCTGCGCGCCCTGCTCGACCGGGGCGACGGTTCGCGCACCGACTTCGCGCGGCTGGGCGACGGCGAGCTGCGGTACATCGCCCTGGCGCTGGTGCTGCTCACCGGGCCCGGCGTCCTGGAGGTCGACCCGCCCGGCGAGGTGCCGGCCGCGCTCCAGGCGCTGACCGTGCTCACCGACGGCTTCGACCGGCAGGTGGACGTACGGCAGCGACGGGCGCTGCTGCGGCTGGCGGCGCGGTCGGCGCAGGACGGGCACATCCGCTTTCTCGGTGCGGTGAGCGACGCGTCCTGGGCGGTCGGGGAGCGGGGAGTGACGGTGGTACACCTGAAGCCGTGACAGGAGAGCACCAGCACCACGTGTCCCGGGAAGACCGCGAGCCCCTCGATGTGGCCCGGCTGCAACGCCGTCTCGCCGAGTTCGCCGCGGCCCGGGACTGGCAGCCGTACCACACCCCCAAGAACCTGGTGGCGGCGCTGAGTGTCGAGGCGTCCGAACTCGTCGAGATCTTCCAGTGGTTGACCCCGGAGGAGTCGATGCGGGTGATGGCCGATCCGGACACCGCGCACCGGGTCAGGGACGAGGTCGCCGACGTCCTCGCCTATCTGCTCCAGTTGTGCGAGGTGCTCGGAGTCGACCCGCTGGCCGCGCTGGACGCGAAGATCGACCGTAACGAGCGGAGGTTCCCCACACCGGAGTGACATCGTCCGCTATTACTCTCCGCAGTCAAAATGGCGATCGAATCCGAATTGTTGTCCGCAATTTCCGCCTTCCTCTAGCTTTTCGTCTCAAGCACCCTCACTCTGGGTAGTGACACAGCGAAGGTCGGGCGGACGCGTCGAGAGCGCGTCGGGACGGACGGGGGCAACGCATGGACGCGGTGCGGCTCATCGTGACGAGCAGGCGAGCCCTTGCGGCGAGCGGCGAAGTGCCGCAGATCATGACGGAGGTGTGGCAGGCCCAGGCGCTGGCGCAGGCGATCGGCAGCCGCCTAGCCGTCTTCGGCCCGCCCGAACTGCGCGGCGAGGCACTGGGGTTGACGGAGCTGGCGGGTCGCGGCTGCGGTGTGCTGGACCCGCCGGATCTCGGCCCGGGCGAGCTGCGCGCGGCCCAGCTCACCGAACTGGGCGACGCGCGCCAGGCGTTGACCTACCTGGGCGGACTGCTCGGCGAGGTCGGCATCGCGATGGTCGGCATCGCCTGCGCCGCGCCCGACGAGGCGACGTACTGGCAGTGCATGGAGGCCATCGACGCCGCGGACGAGTCCCGGGACCGGGTCCGCGAACTGCTGCGCAGACTGGCGGACCGGGAACAGGCGATACCCGAGCGGGAGGCGGGCTGACCACCCCGGCCTCCCGCGCACCCGGAAGCCC
>NZ_MUND01000853.1 GCF_002154375.1 Streptomyces glaucescens
GCCCTCCCTGCCCGCGCCGAAGCCGCGTACCGGCCTCACCGGCGAGCCGGTCGCGCTGCGGGGAGGGCCGGAGCCCGCACCGCGCCCCGCGGCGGAGGACGGACAGCAGAACCGGGAACCGGCCGGCAGCCCGTTCGCGTACGCGCCGTACGGCAACGCGCTCCACGGCGTCTCCTACGTGCCGCTGCCGGTCCTCGACCGGCACCGCATGCGGGTCAGATCCTGACTCCGCCGGCCCGGAGATAGGCCACCGGGTCGACGTCCGAGCCGAACCCCGGCCCGGTCCGCACCTCGAAGTGCAGGTGCGGGCCCGAGCTGTTCCCGGTGGAGCCCGCGCGGCCGATGCGCTGGCCGCCGCTCACCGACTGCCCGGCCTTCACGGAGATCGCCGACAGATGGGCGTACTGGGTGTAGCGGCCGTCGCCGTGCCGGATGACCACCTCGTAGCCGAAGGAGCCGCCCCAGCCCGCGCTGACCACCCGGCCCGGCGCGACGGCCTTGATCGAGGTTCCGGTGGGCACCGGGAAGTCGACACCGGTGTGATAGCCCTTCGACCAGCTGGAACCGGTCGCCCGGTACGGGGTGCCGAGGGCGCCGCTCACCGGCGCGACGAGGGAGCCGTCCCGCCCTTGCGTGGCCCCGGGGCGGGAACCGGACGTCGTGCCCGAGGGCGCTCTGGTCTCCTCCTCGGGCTCTTCCTTCGGCTCGGCCGCGGGGGCGGTCGTCGTGCCGCCGGACGCCTTGCCGCGCAGGCTGAGCCGCTGCCCCGGGACGATCAGGTCGGGATCGGCCCCGATGGTCGTGCGGTTCGCCGCGTACAGGCCCTGCCAGCCGCCCTTGACGCGCCGCTCGGCGGCGATCGCGGAGAGCGTGTCGCCGCGCACCACGGTGTACATCTCGGCCCGGCCGGCCCGCGACTGGGGCGTGGTCTGCGGCCGCACGTCGGCGACCGAGGTCCGCGCGGTCCGCGGCGAGACGCCGCCGTCGGGCCGGATGCCCGGGCTCTCGCCGCCGCGCGTCAGCCCGGCCTCCTGCGAACACGCCGGCCAGGCGCCCGGCCCCTGCCCGTCGAGCACCTTCTCGGCGACGGCGATCTGCTGGTCCTTGGTGGCCAGGTCCGCGCGCGGCGCGTACGCCGTGCCGCCGTAGGCCTCCCAGGTGGACTGGCTGAACTGCAGCCCGCCGTAGTAGCCGTTGCCGGTGTTGATGTTCCAGTCGTTGGTCGACTCACAGGCGGCGACCTTGTCCCAGGTCGCCACGTCGGCCGCCTGTGCGGCGCCGGCACCGACGAACGGAAGGGCCATTCCGGCCCCGCCCGCCGTGACGGTGAGTGAGGCGCGGTTGATCCTGTTCGGCTGATACCGGCGGTGCCGGCCGCGTACGGCCATGAAGTGCCCCCCTAGACGCGCGTCAGGAGGGCCAAAAGTATGCGGCCGTAACAGGCCATGACAAGACAGCAATCGGCCGCGTCCCGCTCGGCCGGAAGCACCCTTTCGCACCGGGATGTGACGTCCGATCAGGCGCTGCACACGCCGAGCGCGTCCCGTCTCGATGAGCGTTCCTGCCTTCCCGCCCGTATCTGGCGAAGTGCCCCGCACGGCAAGCCTCCGGTGTGCGTTCGACGCACCAGCACGTCAGGATGGCCGGAGGGAACGTCGAGCACCACCGCCACCACGATGTCGGACGACTAGGAGCCCAGCGTATGAGCACGTCAGCCCAGATCGGCGTCACGGGACTCGCGGTCATGGGCCGCAATCTCGCCCGCAACTTCGCGCGCAACGGCTACACGGTCGCGGTGCACAACCGGACGGCGGCGCGGACCCGCGCGCTGGTCGAGGAGTTCGGCGGCGAGGGCGAGTTCGTCGCGGCCGAGACCGCCGAGGAGTTCGTGGCGGCGCTGGAGCGGCCCCGCCGGCTGGTCGTCATGGTGAAGGCGGGCGAGCCGACCGATGCCGTGATCGGGGAGTTCGCCCCGCTGCTGGAGCCGGGCGACATGATCATCGACGGGGGCAACGCGCACTTCGCCGACACCCGGCGCCGGGAGGCCGAACTGCGCGAGCGCGGCATCCACTTCGTCGGCACCGGCATCTCCGGCGGCGAGGAGGGCGCGCTCAACGGGCCGAGCATCATGCCGGGCGGCTCGAAGGAGTCGTACGCCGCGCTCGGCCCGATGCTCGAGAAGATCTCCGCGAAGGCGGCGGACGGGGCCCCCTGTGTCACCCATGTCGGGCCCGACGGCGCCGGGCACTTCGTGAAGATGGTGCACAACGGCATCGAGTACGCCGACATGCAGCTGATCGGTGAGGCGTACCAGCTGCTGCGCGACGTCGCCGGGTACGAGCCGGCGCGGATCGCGGAGATCTTCCGCACGTGGAACACCGGCCGTCTGGACTCCTACCTGATCGAGATCACCGCCGAGGTGCTGTCCCACGTGGACGCCGCCACGGGCCGGCCGTTCGTGGACGTGGTGCAGGACCGGGCCGAGCAGAAGGGCACCGGCCGCTGGACCGTGCAGATCGCCCTCGACCTGGGGGTTCCGGTCTCCGGGATCGCGGAGGCGGTGTTCGCGCGGTCGCTGTCGGGGCACGCGGCGCTGCGCGAGGCCTCGCGCGGGCTGGCGGGACCGGCACCGTCCCCGCTGGACGAGACGGAGGCCGCCGCCTTCGCGGACCGGGTGGAGCAGGCCCTCTACGCCTCGAAGATCGTGTCGTACACCCAGGGCTTCCACGAGATCGCCGCGGGCAGCGAGGAGTACGGCTGGAGCATCGACCTCGGGCAGGTCGCCGCCATCTGGCGCGGCGGCTGCATCATCCGCGCGGCGTTCCTGGACCGGATCCGCGCGGCGTACGACGCCCGCCCCGACCTGCCGAGCCTGCTGTCCGACGAGACGTTCGCGCGGGAGATCGCGGCGGCGCAGGACGACTGGCGGGACGTGCTGGTCGCGGCGACCCGGCAGGGGGTGCCGACACCGGGGTTCGCGGCGGCGCTCGCGTACTACGACGCGCTGCGCGCGGAGCGGCTGCCCGCAGCGCTGACGCAGGGGCAGCGGGACTTCTTCGGGGCGCACACGTACCGGCGGACCGATCGCGAGGGGTCGTTCCACACGCTGTGGGGCGGGGATCGGTCGGAGGTCACCGCGTAGGGTCTTGGGTCTTTGGTCCTGAGTCTTGGGTTTGGTCCTGAGTCTTGGGTCTTGGGTCTTGCCGTCGACGGCGGACGCGGGTGCGGGTGCGGGCACGTGGGCGGGTTCTCGCGCAGTTCCCCGCGCCCCTGAGGG
>NZ_MUND01000854.1 GCF_002154375.1 Streptomyces glaucescens
GCGGGCCGGTGCGCGCGGGCCTCTTCCAGGGCCCGGGTGAGATCGGCCCGCAGCCGGCCGATCTCGTCCGGATCGTCCGCCGTCGTGATCCTCTCGACGAGCTGGGCCGCCGGTGAGCCCGGGGCGCCCTGGCCGGGCGGATCGGGCCGGAACCGGTTCAGATGTGCGCGTTCGTAGGGGTCGTCGACCAGTTCCGCGATCCGGACCGGGTCGAGCAGGGCGGCCAGGGCGCCGGCCTTCTCCCACGGGTCGGCGGCGTGCCGCAGCAGGAATCCCAGATGGCGGCTCCGCCAGTTCCGGGGCCGTAGATCGAGCCCGGTGGCCAGCTGGCCTCGCAGTACCTCGGGCGCACGTCCTGTCAGCAGCGTGGCGTTCTTCTCGTCGGTGGCGAACTGCCGTACCTCGTCGGCGAGATAGAGCCAGACCACCGCGCGGTGCCGGTTGACCCAGAAGCGCACGGGGACCACCAGGCCCAGGCGCGCGAGTCGGGTGAACCTGGCCGGGGTCACGCCCATGACGGCGGCGGCCTCCCGTGTCCCCACCGTCCGCAGTCGGTCGCGGAGCGCCTCGGGGAAGCCCTCCGCGGCACGCAGCCGGTCGACCTCGTCGCGGGGCACGCGACGGCCTCCGCCCTCGTCGTCGGGTACCGTGCGGACGTGCCCCAGATGCACCGCTAGGTCGAACTCGCTGCGTTTGAGGCCCAGTTCGCGGGCGGCCCGGCTCGGCGCCCAGGTGAGGCGGTCCCGTGCCGTGATGGTGTCAGCTGACATGTCGGTCTCCCCCGTGGAGTCACACGCTCACGCTCTGTGCGTTCGCCGTGACACCAACGTAACCGGTCCCGCCGACAGCGCGCCGAGCCTGTGGATAACCCCGCGGGGGAAGAAGAACGCGCAGGTCAGAGGTCGGCGGCTGGGGCTCGGTCCGGGCGACGGGCGTCCACGCCGAGGTGTTCGCCGACCCGGTTGACGAGCAGCGTCATCTCGTAGCCGATCTGCCCGATGTCGGCCTCCGCGCCGCTGAGCACGCACAGGCAGCTGCCGCTGCCCGCCGCGGTGACGAACAGCACCGCGTCGTCGAACTCCACCATGGTCTGGCGGACGCTGCCCGCGCCGAAGTGCCGGCCCGACCCCTTGGCCAGGCTGTGCAACCCGGACGCGACAGCGGCCAGATGCTCCGCGTCCTCGCGCCGCAGGCCTGTGCTCGCGCCGGTCACCAGCCCGTCGTTCGACAGGACGAGCGCGTGGCGCACGTCCTCGACGCGTTCGGTCAAGTCGTCGAGCAGCCAGCCGAGTCCCTGGTTCTGTGCCATGTTCGATTCTCCCCGTGTGATGTCTCCCCCTGGCCGGAGGGGATCTCTCCGTCAGCCTTCCCCAGGACCGGCGCACGGGCAAGGAGGATGGGAGGCATGGCACAGAAGATGACCGACGCGCAGTGGCGGGAGTTCGTCTCGTCCGGTACCCGCACCGGAAAGCTGTCCACCGTCCGGTACGACGGGAGCCCGCACGTGACCCCCGTCCGGTTTCTGCTGGACGGCGACGAGGTGGTGTTCAACACCGGCAAGGACAGTGTGAAGCGGCGGAATCTGGCCCGTGACGGCCGGGTCGCCCTCCGTGTGGACGACGACCGGCCGCCCTATGCCTACGTGGTGCTGCGGGGCCGCGCCCAACTCGTGGAGGATCCGGTCGAGCTGCGGCACTGGGCGGCCCGGATCGGGACCCGGTGCATGGGCGAGGCCCGCGCCGAGGAGTTCGGGGCGCGCAACGGTGTGCCCGGCGAGCTCCTGGTGCGGGTCACCATCGGCAAGGTCCTCGCGGAGCAGGGCGTGGCCGGCTGACCCCCGGTCGGCGCGACCGGGGAGCACCGGTCAGCCGACGGAGTCGAGCAGCCGGGCGGTGTGCACCCGCCCGGCGTACTCGACGAGCCGGATCAGCACCTCCTTGCCGGAGTCGCGATCGCGGGCGTCGCACAGCACCACGGGAGTGCCCTGGTCGAGGTCGAGGGCGCGGCAGACGTCGTCGGCGCCGTAGGCACGGGCGCCCGCGAAGCAGTTGACGGCGACCACGAACGGGATGTGCCGGTGCTCGAAGTAGTCGACCGCCGGGAAGCAGTCCTCCAGCCGGCGGGTGTCGGCGAGGACCACGGCACCGAGCGCGCCTCGCGACAGCTCGTCCCACAGGAACCAGAACCGGTCCTGGCCGGGGGTGCCGAACAGGTACAGCGAGAGCCCCGACCGGATGGTGATCCGGCCGAAGTCCATGGCGACGGTCGTGGTGACCTTGTTGTCGACGCCGTCGGTGTCGTCCACCAGCTGCCCCGCCTCGCTCAGCAGTTCCTCGGTGCGTAGCGGGCGGATCTCGCTGACCGCGCCCACCAGGGTCGTCTTGCCCACGCCGAACCCGCCGGCGACCAGTATCTTCAGCGCCAGGGCCGTGCTGTCGCCGTCCAGGGCGTCGGTGTTCTCGGAGACCATCGATCACTTCTCTCGGGTGTGCCGGCAACGGTCGACGTCGGGTGGGGTGTGCATCATGACGACTTCGGTGTCTCTCCGCGGGTTCCGACCGCTCTTGTCCTTTGGAGGGCTGAGGGCGACCGGCCGTCTACAGGGCCCGCAATCCTTCGATCACCTCGCGCAGGATCCGTTCGTGGGGCAGTTGCGCGGGCGGTACCGGACGGCTGACGGTGACGCGGCCGGACTCCAGCAGATCACCGAGGAGCACCCGGACCACGCCGACGGGGAGGTCGGCGCCCGCGGCGAGTTCGGCGACCGACTGGGTCTCGGCACGGCACAGGTCGGCCAGGACGCGGTGTTCGGGTCCGAGCGCGCCGTCGTCAAGTCCGGCCGCGCCCGGGTCGAGCGTGACGAGGGCGATGAGGTCGAAACGGACCCCGGTGGGGCCGGATCTGGTGCGTCCGCCCGTCATGGCGTACGGACGCACCAGGGGGCCGGCCTCCCGGTCGTACCACTGGCTGCCCGGCTCGCGCGGGGCGCGGGTCCCGTCCTCGGTCATCGCGGCGCTCCGCCTTTCCGGCTCATCCGGCCGCGGACGGGCGCGCCGCCGCGCGTGGCGGCGTGTGCAGATGCTCACCGACCCGCTTGACCAGGCGGGCCATCTCGTACGCCACCAGGCCGATGTCAGCGGTCACGGCGGTGAGGACGGCGAGGCAGGAGCCGTCTCCCGCGGCGACGACGAACAGGAAGGCATCGTCCAGCTCCACCATGGTCTGGTGCACGCCACCGGCGCCGAAGTGCCGGCCCGCGCCTTTGGCGAGGCTGTGGAAGCCGGAGGCGACCGCGGCGAGGTGCTCGGCGTCCTCGCGGCCCAGGTCGTTCGAGGCGCCGACGGCGAGTCCGTCGTCGGAGAGCACCACGGCGTGCCGCACTTCGCGCACCCGCTGTACCAAGTCGTCCAGCAGCCAGTCGAGTTGGCCTGAACGCTGCGCGGCCGTCCTGCTCGGGTCCTGGATCATGCGGGGTCTCCTTCG
>NZ_MUND01000855.1 GCF_002154375.1 Streptomyces glaucescens
TCCTCCACCAGCGGCAGCAGCCGCTCGGCGACCTCGCGCCGCACCGCCTTGAAACCGCATTGCGCGTCGGAGAAGCCGACGGCGAGCGTGGAGCGCAGCAGGGCGTTGTAGCAGCGGGAGACGAACTCCCGGCGGGGCCCGCGCACCACCCGTGCCCCGGGCGCCAGCCGGGTGCCGATCGCGATGTCGGAGTGCCCCGAGATCAGCGGGGCGACGAGCGGCAGCAGCGCCGCGAGTCCGGTGGACAGGTCCACGTCCATGTACGCCAGGACCGGCGCCGGGGACCGCGACCAGGCGGCGCGCAGCGCCCGGCCGCGGCCCTTCTCCGCCAGCCGCAGCCACTCCACCTCGGGCAGTTCGGCGGCCAGCCGGGCGGCTATGCGCGGGGTCCGGTCGGTGCTGGCGTTGTCGACGACGGTGATCCGGAACGGGTACGGGAAGGTCGCGCGCAGATGGGCGTGCAGCCGCCGCACGCTCGGCTCCAGATCCGCCTCCTCGTCGAACACCGGCACCGCGACGTCGAGCACGGGCTCGGGGTGGTGTGCGGGGACGGGGGCGCGGCGCGGGTCCTGGAGCAGGGCAGGGTTGGGTTTTCGCATGATGTGTCCTTGTTCGTTCCCTGGAGAAGGGCAGGCTGGGACAGGGCGGGGCACGCGGGGTGCCAG
>NZ_MUND01000856.1:0-3242 GCF_002154375.1 Streptomyces glaucescens
GGCTGACGGCTGACGGCTGACACAGGATCGTCCTCGCCCCTGCCTCAGCCGGGCCCGTCCGGCGTCTGCGGCACCAGGGCCCGGGCGACGGCCGGCAGATCGGCGACGATCTGGACGGCGGTCCCGCCGGCCCCCGCACCTACCTCCGTCTCCCCAGCGCGTGCGCCCTCCTCCGCGCCTTCGCGTTCCCCTTGCCTCCCCGTCGCGTTCCCCCGAGTCGGCAGGAGCAGCGCCCGGGCGCCCACCCGCTGGGCGGCCTCGGCGTCGGCGGCGGTGTCGCCGACGAGGGCGCAGGCGGCGGGGGCGGTGCACAGTCGTCCGGCGGCCCAGAGCAGCAAGGCCGGTTCCGGGGCGCGGCAACGGCAGTCCGCGTCAGCGGCGTGGGGGCAGACCGCCCAGACGTCGAAGGGGCCGAGGAGTTCGTCGACGCGGGTGTCGACGCGCCGGGTCTCGGCCTCGGTGAGCGGTCCGCGCAGGGTGATGACACCGGTGCGAAGGCCGTGCCGGCGCAGCTGCCACAGGGTCTCGGCAGCGCCGGGGGCCGGGCGGACGTCGTCGGGCGACCGGGGGACGCCGTCGAGGAGGACGCCGTCGCGGTTGAAGAGCACGGCCTGGACGCGGGTCATCCGGCCGTGTCCCGCCAGGACCGCGCGGTGCGGTGCCGCCACCGTCCGGCGAGCCGGTGCCAGGTGGCGGCGGGCGGGTTGAGCGCGCTGGTGACGAGCAGGGTGGTCACCTCGTCGCGGGAGCGGGGTCCGGGGGCGATCCGGGCCCGGGCGATCGCGGCGGTGCCCGCGGCCCAGCCGAGTCCTGCGGCCAGGGCGGCTCGCGGGTGTCCGGTCAGGGCCAGGGCGCAGGCGGTGGTGCCGGTCGCGGTGACGGCGAGCGGGGTGGCCGGGCGGCTGGGGGGCGCGACGGCCCGGTGCCACCAGCGGGGGCCGTGCAGCCGCGTCATGAGGGCGTCGTCGGCGTGGCGGCGCTGGGCGCGCAGGGAGGCCCAGCGCTCGGCGGGACGCGCGGGCATCATGCTGGTGCGGCGGCCCTGCCGGATACGCAGTCCGGCGTCGAGGAGCCGCAGGGCGAGGTCGATGTCGGCGCGGTGGGCGCAGCGGAAGCGTTCGTCGAAGCCGCGGGCCTGTTTGAGGGCGTCGGTGCGGTAGGCCATGTCGGCGGTGCTCCAGCGGGCGCGGGCACGTGCGGCGGTCTCGCGTTCGGTCTCGGTGGGGGCGCGCCCGCCGGGCAGGGGCACGGCGATGACGCCCTGGCTGCCCGCGATGTCCGGGGCGTCGGCGGCGAGGTCGCGGTCGAGCTGGGCGCACCAGTGCGGGCCGGGCTGGACGTCGTCGGCGAGGAAGACCGCCCACGGGGTGGTGACGGCGCGCAGGCCGGTGTTGCGGGCGGCGGCGGGGCCGCGGCCTCCGGACGCGACCACGGTGGCGCGCGGGCGCAGGTCGCCGAGGACGCCGAGTGGGTGGTCGAGGGAGCCGGGCTCGGGGTGGGCGCGGTCGTCGACGAGGACGATCTGCCGCGGCTTGGGGCCGATGGAGGCGGCGAGCGCGGCGAGGCAGTCGGCGAGGGAGTCGGGGGCGAGGGTGGGGATCACCACGGCGTAGGCGGTCATACGCGGCCCCTTCCGGCGTCGGCTCCCCTGGCGCGAACTGCTCTTTCGCGGGTGCCAAGGTGCGGCCGGATCAAACGCGGAGCCGGGTTCCTGGTACGACCGGATCACTATAAACCGCGCGTATACACGCAATGTATAGTCCCGGCATGCCTTCTGCGACCAAGAAGATGAAAAGAAGGGCGACGGGGTTCCGTACGGCGGCGATCGCCTCCGCGGCCCTCTCGCTCACGCTCGCGCTGACGGGGTGCACGAGCCTGGACACCACCGCGCCGAGCGCCGTCCGCGCCGAGGCCGCGGCGGGCGCCGAGGCGGCCGGTTTCGGCACCGTGGACTGCCGCCGCGCCAAGTGCATCGCGCTCACCTTCGACGCCGGCCCGAGCGAGCACTCCGCGCGGCTGCTCGACATCCTCGAGGACAAGCAGGTTCCGGCGACCTTCTTCCTGCTCGGCAAGCGGCACATCGAGAAGTACCCGGAGCTGGTGAAGCGGATGGCCGCCGAGGGCCACGAGGTCGCCAGCCACACCTGGGACCACAAGATTCTCACCAGCCTCGACGAGGACGAGATACGCGAGGAGCTGGAGCGCCCGAACGAGGCGATAGAGCGCTTGACCGGCCGCCGTCCCACCCTCATGCGCCCGCCCCAGGGCCGCACCGACGACACGGTGCACGAGATCTGCCGCGACCTCGGACTCTCCGAGGTGCTGTGGACCATCACGGCGAAGGACTACATGACGAACGACTCCGCGCTGATCGAGAAGCGGGTCCTGGAACAGGCCGGCCGGGACGGGATCATCCTGCTGCACGACATCTACGACGGGACCGTGCCGGCCGTACCCGGGATCATCGACGCGCTGAAGGAGCGCGGATACGTCTTCGTGACCGTGCCGCAGCTGCTGGCGCCCGGGAAGGCGGAGCCGGGGAAGGTGTACCGGTAGGCAGGGGTGCCGTGTCTGCGCGGTGGAGGCCTGCGCCTCCCTAAGATCGTCGCGTGGTCACCTTCACCCTGGAACGCACCATTCCGCTCCCATTGCCCGAGGCCTGGCGCCGGCTCACCGAGTGGCCCCGGCACGCGGACGCCGTTCCGCTGACCCGGGTCCGTGTGCTCACTCCCCCGCCCAGCCGGACCGGGACGGTCTTCGTGGCCCGCTCGGGGATCGGGCCGCTCTCCTTCGACGACCGGATGGAGGTCACGGTGTGGCAGCCGCCGGGTGACGACTCGCCGGGGCGGTGCCGTCTGGAGAAGCGCGGCCGTCTCGTCCTCGGCTGGGCGGAACTGGAGGTCAGGCCGGGTCCCGGCGGGCGGGCACGGGTGATCTGGCGGGAGGAGCTGGGCGTACGGCTGCTGCCCGCGCTCTTCGACCGGCCGCTCGAGGCGGCGTCGCGGGCCGTCTTCGGACGGGCGGTGAACCGGCTGCTCAGACAGCCATGAAGGCATCCGGGGGCGCGGGCCGGGACTCTTGCGCCTGTGCAGCGGGGTGAGCGGCGCCCCGAGAGGCGATCAATGCTCCACCGCGTGAGCGGCGTTCCGCCGCGAGAGCAGCGCTCCTCCGCGAGAGCAGCGCTCCTCCGCGAGAGCAGCGCTCCCTTGCGAGAGCACCCCTTCACCGCGAGAGCAGCGCTC
>NZ_MUND01000856.1:3293-3482 GCF_002154375.1 Streptomyces glaucescens
CACCGCGAGAGCAGCGCTCTACAACCAAGGCGACGCTCCATTGCGAGAGCACGGATTCACCCTGAGAGCACCGCTCCATCTAGCGAGAGCAGCGCTCACCCCAAGAGAACAGCGTTCATGACGCGACCAGCACTCCGCACCATGCACCGCTCTCCACTTCCACCCACGCCGCCGACCACCCCCACACCC
>NZ_MUND01000857.1 GCF_002154375.1 Streptomyces glaucescens
CGTAACGAAGTACTACTAGGCGCTGTTTCTCGGATCTCCAGACGAGGATGGGGAGTTGGGGTCACGCTGGCTGTATGGGCCGTGGTGATCTGACGAATGCGGAGTGGGATCGGCTGAAGTCGTTCTTACCTCCTGGCGGTGCGCGTGGGGGCCGGTGGAGCGATCACCGTCGGGTGATCAACGGTGTGCTCTACCGAGTGCGAACGGGTGTGCAGTGGCGGGACCTGCCGGAGCGGTTCGGCCCCTGGGAGACGGTTTACAAGCGGCATCGTCGCTGGTCGGCGGATGGCACGTGGAAGATGCTGCTGTCGCGCATCCAGGCAGCTGAGGATGCCGCGGGCGGGATCGACTGGGACGTGTCGGTGGACTCGACCGCGGTGCGGGCCCACCAGCACGCCGCAGGCGCGAGGAAGGCACCACCCGCCGCGCAACCTCAAAAGGGGACCGGCCGGGGGACGAACCAGGTCGATCCGGTGCTGCGGAAACTGGCCGTCCGGCTGGAGGAGGTGGTCAGATCGGCGAGTGCCTGGGACGTTCCCGCGGCGGATTCACCACCAAGCTCCACCTTGTCGCCGACGGACGATGCAGACCCCTCGCGTTCGTCCTGACGCCCGGACACTACGGTGACGGACCCCAGTTGGAGCGTGTACTGGAGCAGATATCGGTGTCCCGTCCCGGAGTCGGAAGGCCTCGAACCCGACCTGACCGCGTCCTGGCAGACAAGGCCTACACATCCCGCAGCAACCGCCGCTACCTGCGACGACGCGGAATCCCGCACACCATCCCGGAACGTCTCGACCAGCAAAAGACGCCGGCAGAACCGAGGTTTCTCGAGGCGGCTGGCCCACCGGGTTCGACCGTGAGCGCTACAAGAAGCGCAACACCGTCGAACGTGCCATTAACCGACTGAAGGGCTTCCGCGCCGTTGCCACATGCTACGAAAAGCGTGCCTACGTCTACCTCGGAACCGTCACCCTCGCGGCCCTCATGGTCTGGCTCCGCACATGATCCGAGAAACATCGCCTAGCAGCAGCGGCGACTCCAGGACGCCGGGCGGCGCCGACTCGCTGCCGGGCAGTCGCGCCGGCCCCGCTCGCGGCAGAACCGGATCGGCATTGCGGCCGCGCGCCGCGACGCCCGCGCCCTGTCCCGGCTGCGGCACTCCAGTGCCTGGCTGTGGTGACGATGCCGGACACCGTCCACCGAGTGGACTCCACCGAGTGGATTCCACTCTGGTGCGCACCCGGTGCGCGCACCGGCACCCCCTCCTCCAGGTGCGGCCGGGTTCGCGCGTGACCCCTTGTCCAGGTCTGCTACCCGGACGTGCGCCCCCTTGTCCACCTCTGGTCGTGTCCCTTCTCGTGGTGTAGCCGATCATCCGGCGGTCGTGTTGGTGGTGTTGGGTAGTGCGGGGGCGCTTTCGGGGCGCTCGGCGGGGTAGAGCTGGTCCATGCTTCCCTCGGGCAGGTAGCGGCGGGGGAAGGCGATCCATTGAGCACGGCGGTGACCAGCCGCAGGAGCGCGTCATCGTTGGGGAAGACCTGGACGACGTCGGTGCGGCGCTTGATCTCTCGGTTGATCCGCTCCAGCGGGTTGGTGGACTGGATCTTCTTCCAGTGTCGTTCCGGGAAGTCGGCGAAGGCGGTCAGATCGTCCTTCGCCTCCGGGAGCATCGCTTTGCCGGTCTGACACCCGGGGCCGCCCGGTGACGGCCCGCGATATCAGCGGAGCGAGCAACTCCCACTCGGCAACGAGGGCGGGCCCACGGGAAGGGGGTAGTCAAGGTGCACATCGGCTACTGCCGCCGCAACCACGAACCAACAGCGCGATGGTTGACCAGTGCGACCAAGACGACGAAGCCCGCCAGGCTGTGCGGTTACACCAGCAGCATCGGTTACTGCTTCGCCCAGGACCAGGTCTTGCCCTGGCCGCTGCCCGCGGAGCCTCCGAGTCGGGACGCAGGTCGGCGCGTATTGGCACGGTTCTGCACGGACGCCGTACTGGAGGCCGCTCCAGCCGGATTTGGCCTGCGGCGTTGAAGAAGTGGAACCAATGCGGTTGTGCGGACACTTGTTGCTGTGGACTTCCTATTGCATGAACGGGTCCGGTCTGGTGACCGGACGGCGTTCGCCGAGATCTTTGACGAGCATGCGCGCGTCGTGTATGCCCATGCGGTCAGGACGACGGGGGATTGGGCCCTCGCCGAGGACGTCATGTCCCTTACCTTTCTGGAGGCCTGGCGGCTGCGCGACAAGCTGCACGGGGAAGTCAGAAGCGTCCGGGCGTGGCTGTTGGGCATCGCGACCAACGTGATGCGCAACATCGCTCGGGCGGCACGCCGGCACCGGGATGCGATGTCCCGTCTACCACCGCCGGAAGCGTTGCCCGACTTCTCGGACGCGGTCGTTGGCCAGATGGTCGACGCTGAGCGGCTGGCCGCTGCTGCCCGAGCATTGCAACGTCTGAAGAGGAACGAGCGCGAGGTTTTCGCCCTGGTCGTCTGGTCCGATCTGGGCTACGCCGCGGCCGCTGAGGCGTTAGGGATCCCGGTAGGCACCGTACGTTCCCGGCTCTCCCGGGCGAGAGAGAAGCTGCGCCGGCTCGTCGAGGAGGAGCTTGCACCAGATCCGCATGGTGTGGAACCGCGGACTGACAGCGGACACATATCGCAGAGGGAGGGGACCTCAGCCCGCCCGTCCCACCGGAGGAGTGCACGATGAGCCTGGAACAGCGTGAACAGTCCGAGCGTGAGCAGGCGAGCCGGGTGCTGCCCCCGACTCCCTATCCGGAGCCGCCAGCCGGACGCGTGGAAGCCCGCCGTGAGCACTTCCTGACCGAGATCGACCAGCAGACGCGATCATGCTCCGACCGTCGGGCGCCGCGGTCGAGAGAGCGCTGGAGGCTGGTAGTGGGCGCAGCAATGGCCGCCGGAGCGGCCGTTGTCGTTCTCACTGCCGACTTCGGCTCGTCTGACCCTGCGCTGAACACGCCACCGGCTTCGGCGGCGTCGGTCGAACTGCTGGAGAAAGCGGCATTGGCCGCCGCTACGACGCCGCAGACGAAGGTGCGCACTGGCCAGTACTCGTACGTCAAGACGGTCGGTCACACGTCGGCGCTCTCCGAGACCAAGGCCGGCGAGATGCAACTGCTACGCGAGAGCGGGGCCATGGAACAGTGGACCTCGGTCGACGGCAGTGAGCGGACCCTGCAGCGCAAGGACGGCAGCGACAGCCTGCTGCCGGAAACTCCTGGCCGAGGCAGTCTGAACGCACCGACCTACGACTTTCTGGCTGCCTTGCCGACCGACCCTGACGCGCTGCTGGAACAGATCCGCGACGACGCCCGGAAGAATCACGGAGCCGGTTCCGGCTCCACGACGGGACCGGACCAGGAAGCCTTCGTAACGATCGGCGACCTGCTGCGCAGCGGGGTGACTCCCCCCGATACCGCTGCCTCCCTCTACCGGGCTGCTGCGCTTATTCCTGGAGTCGACGTCGTCCCCGACGTCGTCGACGCGGCAGGCCGGAAGGGAATCGCCGTCGCCCGAACACACGAGGGTGAACGCACTGAGTGGATCTTCGACAAGAGCACGGCCCGACTGCTGGGGGAGCGTACAGTCCTCGTGGAGGACAACGCCTGGGGCGAAGCCGGCACCGTCGTCACCTCCGTCGCCATCACCAACAGCGGCATCGTCGACGAAGCCGGGCGAACTCCCTGAGTCCGCACGACTCTGCAACGCAGCGCAGTACACCGGTTACAGCGAGCATGCAAGGTCGAACATCCGGACGAGTATGATCGGGAATTCGACATCCTCGATCGCACCCGCACTCAAGTCTCGCAGCATGCTGTGGGATCCCTGTGATGCACCAACACACAACCATCGCAGGAGTAACAGTATGCGCCGTGCAGGCATCCTCGTCCCGGTCGTTGCCGCCCTCTGTGCCTTAGCCATGAGCGGGACGACCGCGACTGCAGCACCTGAGCCCACCGCCATACCTGAGGTCGGGCTCGCCACGCCGGCCGCAGAAGCTGCGCTGCAGCAGCAGCTCGCTGAGACCAAGCCGGTGATCGCCACCTACAACGGCAAGGAGATCAACCTGGCCGACGGCTGGCAAGGGGCGCAGGCCTGTTCTGAAGTGCCGACCGGTGAGGTCTACTGCTTCGACACCGCCGAAGAAGCAGATCAGGCACTGGCTGAGATCGCCCCCGCAGTGACGAGAGGTACCAGCGGTAGCGTGGCGTCAGCGCAGGCCAGCGGCGAGTTCGGTCCCATGGCTTACACCGACTGCTATCAGGGGTGGGTCTGCCTGTGGGAGCACTCGGACTTCACAGGTCGTCGACTCCAATGGTCCGCCAGTGGGACGAAGCAGCTTGGTGACTGGGACTTCCGGGACAAGGCCAGCTCGGGCTGCGTGACCCGCTATCAGGGCGGTGTGTTGGCCTACGACGCCCGAACGGGCCTGCCTGACCCGTACATGACCCTGGCAGCCCGCTACTGCTACAACTTCTCCACCGCCAGCTACCCGACCGGTGGCACCTTCAACGACAAGGTCGATTACATCACCATGTGACCCGCCAAAGGGCGAAGTCGCCTCGCACTCACACGCCCTGCTCGAGGGTGCCTGAGAGGTAAGTGTTCGGGCTGCTTCAAGCTGCGGCCCAACACTCCCGGTCGGCCTCAGCGTTCCAGTTCCCTGAGGCCAACGGTGCCACCGCCGGGGCCGCCCTTCTGCGGTGGGCGCGGGCAGTCCTCGCCGATGCGCTTCATCACGTTCGAGCCGACCGCCGCAGCCTTTCAGTCCTGTGAAGACCGAGTCGGCTCGCCCTCTTGCAGCCTGCAACCCACCACTGGAGTAGGTAGTTGAGAGTCCACAGATTAGCTCGTGGGATCGCTGGCCTGGCGGCCACCGCGGTCTTGACCGGGCTCGTACACGTAGCGCCGGCGGTCGCAGATACCAGCCCTCCCGGCTCGAAACCGACGCCGAAACCATCCGTCAATCCGTCGTCCGAGCCGCCGACGCGTGTGCCGGATCCTGGTCACAACCTCGGCAAGAGCTGGAAGACCTCAGCGGACCGGGCCGTGACCACCGCGGCGGACAGCGGAGGCCTGAAGGTCCTCGTAGCGGACAGCAAGGACGCTTACCAGTGGCACACTGTCGCCACCCTGGCGGAACCCGGCATGCCGGCGGACTCCTGGATTGGCAATTCCTGCGTCATCGACCGTGATCATGCTGCGGTCGTGTATGCCCCGCGCACGTTCACGAACGAGCCGGATCTGATGCAGGGCGGGGCGTTCACCGCGGTCGTCGACCTGAAGTCGGGCCAGGTGACGAAACTGCCCTTCACCGCCTCGTTGGCGTATTTCACCCCCTCCTGCAACCCCGAGACCCGGACGGCCGCGTTCACCGCGTTCCGCGACAGCAAGACCCGGCTCATCACGGTCGACACCAGCGGAAAGATGACCACCGACACCACGGTCACTGGTCAAATCACCTCCGCCGTCCCCACGAAGGACGGTCTCGTCGCAGCGCACGGCCGTCATCTGGTGCACGTCGACCCCGGGAACAAAAATATCCGGAGGCTCACTGCCGCGAAGGGTGTGCCGTTCGACATTCGCCCCACCCGCACGGGAATCGCCTTCCTGGACCGCAGCGGCGGCACGGCCCGTGCCAAGCTGTGGAACGGCCGGGGCACGCCGTCGACGCTCGCATCGGGCAAGCTAGGAGACCTGGCCCTCGAACAGGGCAGTGAAGGCCGGGCGTTCCTCACCGGGAACACGACGGACTCGAAGCTTTCAGGTACCGCGGTGACGCGCCTGGACGTTCGGGCGGATGCGGATGTGTCCAGCCACGGCCGACTGGCCATCGACCCCGTGCTCATGCCCGGCGTGCGTGCGGGCCTGGACCGGATCGGGAACGCGGGCAAGGGCTTCACCAGGGCCGAACCCTCGTCCCGGTCGCACACGACCCAGGACTCCACGGACGGGGATCCCACGGCGCCCACCATCACCAGTGTTGCGACGGTAACCGGCGAGAAGATCACCCAAAAGGTTGCCGACACCACCAGCGACACGGGTAAGGAGTCCTTCTCTCCGGCCCTGCTCACAGCCGGGAAGAGCGGGCGGACGGCACAGGCGGCGGCTGACCCGCACAATCCGGTCGACACGGACCGGTGGTGCTCCATCCCCCGCAACGACGTCAAGGCGCTCGCCCTCCAGCCGACCCCGAACCAGGTCGAGTGGGCCGTCAACATGGCGATTCGCGGCGAACTGCGCTCCAAATGGATCACGCAGGGAGGCTGGCGCTCCCAGTTGGGTCTGGTCTCCGTCGACCCGCAAGGGCTCTTCCCGGCCCCTGCTCTGAAGGGTGGCGGGCGTATCCCCGCCCAAGTGCTGCTGGGCGTGCTCGCCCAGGAATCGAACCTGTGGCAGGCCGAAGGCGGCGCCATCCCGGGCCAGATGGGCAACCCGCAAGCGGCGATCGCGGGGTTCTACGGGCACAAGGGGGAGACGTCTGAAGCGTACTGGAGGATCAACTGGAACCTGTCCGACTGCGGCTACGGAGTCGGACAGGTCACCGACGGCATGCGCCTCGCCGGCTTAGAAAAACCCGGCGAAACGTCCCTGCCTCCGACGAAGCAGAAGGCCGTGGCCCTGGACTACGCGGTCAACATCGCCGCCTCTATGTACATTCTCGCCGACAAGTGGAACCAGGTGCACACCGCCGGGCAGACCATCACCGTCAATAACGACGACCCGTCAAAGCCGGAGAACTGGTTCGCCGCACTGTGGAACTACAACCTCGGCTTCAACGAGAACAAGGGCGACGGCAAGCCCTGGGGCCTGGGCTGGTACAACAACCCAGCCAACCCCTTTTACCCGCCCTCACGGCACCCCTTCATGACCGACCCGCGGGACGCCGCCAAGCCCCAGAACTGGCCCTACCAGGAGAAGGTGATGGGCTGGGCCGCCTGGTCCATGGACACCGGCTACTCCTACTCCAGCGACGGGCGTCAGGACTGGCCCGGCGAGTCCGGCTTCTCCAGCGCCGGATTCCGCCCCGCCTGGTGGGTCAACCCGGGCCAGCGCGACCGGGTCAAGCCACCATTGGACGCGTTCTGCAACACCACCAACAACTGCGACGCCGCCAACCCACCGGACTGCCCCGACGCCGCGTGCTACGAGAAGTACTGGTGGCGCGGCTCGAACGTGACGTGGAAGCCGAACTGCGCCACCGACTGCGGCAATGAGAGCATCAAGTACGTCACGTTGCGCACGGAACCGGGCCGCGGTCACCGGCTGAAGTACGGCACGCCGACGTGCGGCGCTGCTCCGGCCGGAGCACTGAT
>NZ_MUND01000086.1 GCF_002154375.1 Streptomyces glaucescens
GGCCGCGCTGGGGGGTGCGCGGCCGGGGAGGGTCCTGGGGGCCGGAGGGCGGCTAGTGGCGCGTCACAGACAGCCTCAGCGACTCGCCGTGTGCCGGTCGCAGTTCGCGGCGCAGTTCCTGGCAGGTGTCGTCCACCTGGTTGGAGCGGACGGTCCGGTGGGCCAGCAGGTCGACGGTCTTCCCCTGCTCGACGCGGGTGGCCGTGATGGCGTAGAGGGTGGGGGTGTTGCTCATCGTGGGCTCCTACTGGCCGTAGTGGTCGGACGGATCGTCGGCGGGCCCGTCGCTGCTGGTGCAGGGGTCGCCGTGGATGCCGCGGGCGATCTCTTCGGGCGTGGCGTCGCAGTCGCAGGTACGCATGGTTCCCAGCCGGTCAGGCGGCCAGGGCCCGGAGCGGACGCAGGCTGCGCACGTACGCGGTGGCCTCGCCGACCATGCTCGGCACGGCGTCCTCCGTGTGGTCGCCGTACTGGTCGATGAGGATCCACTGGCCCGGCTTGTACGGGTCGGTCTGGTCGGGGTCGGTTTCGTCCGGGGTGGGGAGCCGGAACGTGTCGACCGCGAACTCGGCCGCGATGCTGGACGGCTGACGGGTGGCGACGACAAGCGCGCCGCGCACCCAGGTGGCGTCGAGGATCTGGGCGTCCGCGGGGGCGCCGATGGTGGCGAGGGCCTTCGATGCTGCGGCGATTGCGCGGTTGCGCTGCTCGATGTCGTACAACTCCTGGGCGCAGCCGGAGCAGGTGTTCATGAAGGGGCCGGCGTTGGGGTGGCGGCGGCAGGTCTGGAGTCGCATGGGTCCCCCAAGAGGATGGGTCGTTGTCGGCTTCACCAGACTACCCGCTTCAGCATTACATGGCAATGCTCATAGCGTCCGGGCATGGCAAAGGGGCCCAACCCGAAGGCCAGACCCCTCACACACCACCAAGATCAAAACGGCGGCTCGTCACCACCCCACCCGCCGGCCTGCCCCGTACCCGGCACACCCGACCCCCACGGATCCTCCCGACCCTCCCGCGACGACGCCTGCTTAGCCCGCTCATACTGCTGACCCCCCTGCCCCTGGCCCCCGGTCTTCGACACCTGGGCCGTCGCGTTGCGCAGGGACACGGCCACCTCGTCGGCCTCCAGCTCGTACACCGTCCGCTTGACGCCCTGCTTGTCCTCGTACGACCGCTGCGACAGCCGCCCCTGCACGATCACACGCATCCCACGCGCCAGCGTCTCCCCGCAGTTCTCCCCCTGCTGCCGCCACACCGACACCGGCAGGAACAGCGTCGGCCCATCCTCCCAAGCCTGCTTCTCCCGGTTGTACGTCCGCGGCGTCGACGCCACCGTGAACTTGCAGACCCCCGCACCCGAGGGCGTGAACCGCAGGGACACCTGCTCGTCCACCACATTGCCGATGATCGTCACGACCGTCTCTCCAGCCATCTTCATCCCCTTCTTAAGCCGCGTACTTACGGATCGTGCTCGTGTGGACGCCGTACTCGGCAGCGAGCACCTTCACGTCCTCACCATCGGCGCTTCTCTCCCAGACAGCGTCACGCTGCTCCGGAGTCAGGGCCGCGTTCGACGCCTGGAACCCCGCGGCCAGCGAGTCATCAGCGTGCCCGCACATGTACTCGCGCGACGCCTTCGACGGCTGCGTTTCCCGCCGGCCGCGAATCGGCCCACCAAACCGGGCGTACCGACGGCCGGTGACGATCGAACGGATCGTCTCCCGCGTCACCCCGTACGACATCGCGATCTCCCGGTCAGACACACCATCCGCCGACCGCTCCCGAATCGCGACGACGTCGGACTCGGTGAACGACCGCAGCCCCGGCTGCGCCAGCGAAGGAAACTCGCGACCGCTGCGCTGGTACTGCTTCCGCAGCTTGTTCACCCACTTCTCAGTCGTCTTCGCCTGCCAGCGGCGCAGCCGGTCGATTTCCGGCAGAGTCATCCCCGAGGCCACGCATTGCCTCACCGCCTCCAGGAACTCCGCGTCCGTGATCCGGTCCACGCGGTAGCCCTGCACGAACTTGGCGACCGCGACCTGGTCCACGAAGTCGTCGTCCAGCTCCTCGCAGGATTCGGGGACGAGGTCGCGTACCGAACGCTGCTCGGACCACGACGGGACAGTCAGCGCGCCGTGCTCGTTGTAGTCGAGCCAGCCCAACGCCTTTCCCACCGACTGGTCCGGATCGACCAGCCCGGCCAGGACAACGATCAGCGCGTTCTTCTGCGTCTCATCCAGCCCGGCCAGAACCTCGGCAACGTCTTCCGGGCCGCCGTCACCGTGGACAAGGACCGCAAGGTGCGCGGCATGCGGCAGCATCTGCTCAGCGAGATCACCACGCTGCTCCGGCGTCAGGGGGCTCATGCCGCGACCCCCTCAACGGTCGCCGCGTCGCCAGCGCGCCACGCATGCACGGCCTTGCCGATCGCGTCCTCCGACACCATCAGGTAGGCGGCCACATCACGCCTACCGAACCCCATACCGCGCAGCTGCTCCACAACCTCCCGGGACTCATCCCGGACCCGCTCCCACAGATACCGGCCGTCGCCCTCCTGCCGGGGACGGAGCACACCGCCCTTCCCGCCAGCCCACCACAGCGCCACACGCACCGTGACCGGCGACGCCAACAGCCCGTGCTTCCGCAACTCCCCGGCAACCAGATCCGCCGGCCAGTCCAGCACCGGCCGCAGCACGCCGGCCACCTCCGGGGACGCCAGCACGTGCGCCTGCCGCAG
>NZ_MUND01000858.1 GCF_002154375.1 Streptomyces glaucescens
GGGCCTGGATTACGCTGCGGTGGGCGGGGTGGTGGCGCCAGTGATCTGGTCCCAGATGGCGAAGCGGATGGTCATCTCGACGCGGTAGTGGGCGGCGGTCATCAGATGGCGGCGGGGCCGGATGGGGTGAGATGTCGCTGAACGCGGACAGGAACCGCTGTGTTCCGCCGACGCTGCGGAAGCCCTTCATGGCACGCTCGCGCTGCCGGGTGGGCTGGTGGGAGTTCTCGGCCCGGTTGTTCAGGCCCTTGTATGAGCGGTGTTCCACGGAGGGCATCGCCTCGCGGTGGGTCGCACTGTAGGAGCGCAGCTTGTCGGTGACCACCACCCGCGGCACCGAGCAGGCCTTCTTGAGCAACCTGCGGAAGAACCGCCGGGCCGCAGCGGTGTCCCGCTGGTTCTGGACCAGGATGACGAGCACGGTGCCGTCGGCGTCGACGGCCCGCCACAGGTACTTTTGCTCGCCGTTGACCCTGAGGAAGACCTCGTCCAAATGCCACTATGTCCCCGGGCCGGGGCCGCCTGCGGCGCAGGCCGTTGG
>NZ_MUND01000859.1 GCF_002154375.1 Streptomyces glaucescens
GAGTAGGACGCCGCCGAACAATCATTCAAAGGGTTGGACCCGGAACTTCGGTTCCGGGTCCAACCCTTTTTTGTTTTCCGTCACTTGAAGTTCACGTTGCGCAACCACCATTCCCGGCATGGGTACTGCTGCAATGCTCAGGGCCGCCGGCATAGGCGTCGGCGACGAGGTCGTCGTACCGGCCTTCGGCAACGTCGAAGTCGCCGAAGCGGTGACCCTGGCCGGTGCGCTGCCGGTGTTCGTCGACATAGACCCGGTGAGCTACTGCCTAGACCCGGCCGCGGTCGAGGCCGCCGTAACTCACCGGACAGCGGCTGTCGTTGCCGTACATCGCTTCGGGCGGCCGGCGGATGTCGTACGGCTGCACGCTCTTGGGCAGCGGCTGGGGCTGCTGGTGCTGGAGCAGGGGGAGTCCGAGGCTCCGTACGACGAGATCGCTCAGCGGCGGCAGCGGGCCGGCTATCTCGACGCGCGGCTGAAGGGGCTGCGGACCCCGGAGGGCGCAGTCGGGCACACGTATCAGCAGTACGTCGTGCGGGTGCCGGGGAACGGGCGTCCGGACCGGGACGCCTTCGCGCGGACCGTACGGGCCAAGGGAGTTGACGCCCGGGTGCCGGTGAAGACGCCCGTGCACCGGCTGCCGGGGTTCCGGCAGTGTGTGTCGCTGCCGGAGACCGAGCGGGCCGCCGACGAGACGCTGGCGCTGCCGGTCGACGCCTCGCTGACGAAGCGGGAGATGCAGCGGATCGTGACCGCATGCAACGCGCTCGGGGGCCTTCTCCAGCCCGCCTTCTGATCGGTTTTGGAGCACGGCTCCGTTCGGGGTATGATCTATTCCGTTGCCGCGAGGGAAACCTCGGAAAAGCGACAGGCCCCTATAGCTCAGTCGGTAGAGCGTCTCCATGGTAAGGAGAAGGTCAACGGTTCGATTCCGTTTGGGGGCTCAAGAGAAAAGGCCTCCGCCCTTACGGGCGGGGGCCTTTTTGTTTGCCCTGGCCCGGGACGGGTCCGGGACCAGCCCGGCCCGGCCCGGGCCGGGTCAGCCGTTGTGCAGGCCGGGAACGCGCATCGCCAGAATGGCCATGTCGTCGGACGGGGCGTCGGAGGCGAAGCGTTCCACGGCGCGCATGATGCGGGCCGCCACCGCGCCCGCCGTGAGGCCGGTGCAGGTGGTGAGGACGTCGGCGAGGCCGTCGTCGCCCAGCATGCGGCTGCCCTCACGGCGTTCGGTCACGC
>NZ_MUND01000860.1 GCF_002154375.1 Streptomyces glaucescens
CCCCGGCATCGAGATCCTCTCGCCCCGGCATCAGACCATTTCCGCCCCGGCACGGAACCGTTTCCGCTCCCGGCGCCGAGCGCTGTCCGGTCACCGGGGCGCAGGCCTCAGGCCGCCGCCGGGCCCGCCAGCGGCATCCCCGCCGTACGCCGCACCCTGCGCTCCGCGTCGATCGCGTACACCTCGCAGCCGGGCTGCCCCGCGGCCCAGGCGATACCGGCCGGGCCCAGGGCGAAGGCGGCGGTGGCGACGGTGTCGGCCTCGGTGAGGGTGGCGGCGACGACGGTGACGCCGAGGAGGCCGGCCGCGGGGCGGCCGGTGCGGGCGTCGAGGATGTGGTCACCGCGTTCGTAGCGGCCGGAGGTGGCGACCGCGCCCGTGGTGAGCTCCAGCACCGCGCACACCCGGCCGGCCTGCTCGGGGTGGCGTACGCCGATCCGCCAGGGCCCGCCCGCGACGACCACGTCGCCCCCGGCGTTGAGGCAGAACCGCCGTACCCCGGCACCGGTCAGCAGATCCGCCGCCCGCTGCACCGACCAGCCCTTGACCACCGCGCACGGGTCGAGGCCCCGGCCGGGCACCCGGACGTCGAAGGCGCCGCCGGTGGCGGCCCGGTACCGCTCGCCGATGGCCAGCACCTCGGCGAGGCCGGCGCTGACCTCCCCGGGCGCGATCTCGCCCCGGTCCAGCCGGGACACCTCGCTGTCCGGCCGGAACGGGCTGAACCGTTCGTCGGCCTCGCGCAGCCACGCGTAAACGCGGTCGGGCAGCCCTTCCGGGATCTCGGGGTCGTCGATCCGCAGCGAGACGGGGAAGCCCATGACGTGCTCGACGCGCCGCACCTCAGGCTCCTCTCGCGTCGAGTGCGGCCTGCAGCGACTGCTTGTAGCCCTCGCTGGTGACGGTCGCGCCCGTCACCGAGTCGATGTCCGCGCTCTGCGCCTCCAGGGTCTCCTCGATCAGCACCGGTACGGCGTTCGTGGTCTGCGGGTGGTTCGGCTGCCGCAGCATGCGCACCGACGTGATCCGCTCCCCCTCGAACGTCACCTCCACCTGCACATCGCCCTTCTCGGTGGCGACGGTGGAGCCCGCCACCACGGCGGAGGCGGACGGGGAGGAAGAGGAGGAAGAGGACGGCGGAGCCGACGCGGACGGGGTCGGGGCGGCGACGGTCCCGTCCGGGGACGACGAGGCCTCCTGGGACGGGGCGTACCGCCAGACGGGGATCAGTCCGGCGACCGTCAGGACCAGGACGGGCAGTGCTCGTTTCACGGTGTCTCCCCCTGCCGCTCAGCCGGCCAGGCTGAAGCGCTCGAAGTGGATCTGCGTCCCCGGTACGCCCAGTTCGCGCAGGCTGCGCCGGACGGCGGCGGTCATGCCCGGCGGCCCGCAGAGGTAGACGTCCCGGCCGGCGATGTCGGGGACGAGCCGGGCCAGCTCGGCGGGGGCCAGCTGGTCGGGGATGGCGGGGCCGGTGACCAGGTACAGCTCGGCGCCCTTGGCGTGGGCCAGTTCGCGCAGTTCGTCGTGGAGCACGGCGTCCCGTTCGGTGGCGACCCGGTGGATGACGACGGCGTGGCCGTGCAGTTCCTCGAGGAGCGCCCGGATGGGGGTCACGCCCACGCCGCCCGCCACGAGGACGGCGTCGGGACGGGTGCGGTGCAGCGTGGTGAACGCCCCGTAGGGGCCCTCGGCGAAGACCCGGGTGCCGGGCCGGAGGTGGCGCAGGGCGGCGCTCCCGTCGCCGGCCGCCTTCACGGTGAGCCGGAGGGTGCGGCCGTCGGGCGCCGCCGACAGGGAGAACGGGTTGGCCTGCCACCAGCGGTCGCGGGTGAGGAACCGCCAGAGGAAGAACTGGCCGGCCCGGGCGGGCAGCCGGTCCAGGTCGCGGCCGGTGATGTAGACGGAGACGACGTCGTCGTTCTCGGGGACGACGGCCGAGACCCGCAGCCGGTGGCGCAGGTTGCGCCACAGCGGCAGCACCAGTCGGCCGAGCAGCACCGAGCCCAGGGCGACGCTCCACAGGGTCCACCAGTAGGCGGTGGCGGCGGGCGAGGCGACGAACGTGGTGCCGACGGCGACCTGGTGGGTGAAGGCGAGGACGACCGCGAGGTAGGTGTAGAGGTGGAGGAAGTGCCAGGTCTCGTAGGCCAGCCGACGGCGGGCGAAGCGGGCCGAGACGGTGCCGACGACGAGGATCAGGGCGAGGGCGACGACCGCGCGGAGCACGCCTTCGACGGTCTCGGCGAGGTCGACCAGCTGGTCGACC
>NZ_MUND01000861.1 GCF_002154375.1 Streptomyces glaucescens
TTGAGGACCTCTCGCCGACGCCCGTCGTCCGCTTCGGGCTTACGTTGGCGGCGTGAGCCAGCACAGGCGCCGCGCGTCGGCGAGAGGTCCTCAAACCTCCCCGTCCGGGTGAAACTCGGGCATCCGTCGGACACACCGTGACCACTCTCGATAACGTGAGGGCACAACTTTCACACCTTCCTTCGAGGACTCACGCTGCCCGCGCACCGTCTCCCCGACCGGCTCATACCCGGACTGTCCCGCGGCACCTGTGCCCCGCTGGACGCCTTCAACACCGCCCCCGCCGAATCCGCCCGGCACACGCTCCTCACCTGCCTGCACAGTCTCCGCTGGGCCGACCGCGTCACCGCCCACCGCCCCTATCCGGACCTGCCCTCCCTCCTGGCCGCGGCCGACGAGGCGGCCTACGACCTGTCGCCGCAGGACGTGGCGGAGGCGCTGGCGATGGAGTCCCTGCCGGACCTTCCGGACGGAACGTACGAGGTCGCCCACACCGCACTGAACGCGGCCTACGCCGCATACGAGGCGAAGTTCGGGCATGTCTTCGTCATCTCCGTGAACGACGTATCGCCGGACGAAGCCCTCGACCACGTCCTGGCGACCATCCGGTCACGATTGACCAACGATCCGGAGGACGAGCGCCAGGTGACGGCGGAGGAACTCCGGAACCTGGCGAAGGGGCGCCTGGTGGAGCTGCTCGCGGGCGTGGGGCCGTGATCGGCGTGCGGCCACCGCCGCGTAAGCGCGCGACCAGCCACAACGGCACCCCACCCGACGCAGAGCGGCACTCCTCACCGCAAATGCCGCAAACCTCACCCTTACGCGTGCCAGTTTGATCACACCGACAGGCCCCGTGTAAGCGCCACAGGCAACCGTCGCTACGATGCTGGGGGCCGGTGGACCGTACCCGGCCGGGCCCGTCCGACACCGAAGCCGGCAGGCCCCAATCCCGCTCCCGGAGGGTTCTTCCGTGCCGGCTGGAACGCTGTACCGCGGACGGGAAGGAATGTGGTCCTGGGTGGCTCACCGAGTCACCGGCGTCCTCATCTTCTTCTTCCTGTTCGTGCACGTGCTGGACACTGCACTCGTCCGTGTCTCCCCCGAGGCGTACGACAAGGTCGTAGCCACCTACAAGACGCCGATCGTCGCCGTGCTGGAGTACGGCCTCGTCGCCGCCATCCTCTTCCACGCGCTCAACGGCCTCCGCGTCATCGCCGTCGACTTCTGGTCGAAGGGACCGCGCTACCAGAAGCAGATGCTCTGGACCGTCGTTGGCATCTGGGTCGTGCTGATGCTCGGGGCGATCTACCCCGTCCTCGGTCACGCCGCTCGTGAACTGTTCGGGAGCTGACGCCCATGTCCACCACTGAGACCACCGCTTCCGGCGTTGGCCCCGTCGAGGGCGGCTACAGCGTCGACAACCCCGCGCCCTACATCGAGGCCCCGCGCCAGCGCACCAGGAAGACCCCGAAGTCGACCCGGGGCAACTTCGAGATGGCGGCCTGGCTCTTCATGCGCCTGTCCGGCGTGGTGCTGGTCGTCCTGGTCATCGGCCACCTGCTGATCCAGCTCGTGCTCGACGGCGGCGTCTCCAAGATCGGCTTCGCCTTCGTGGCCGGCCGCTGGGCCTCCCCGTTCTGGCAGGTCTGGGACCTGCTGATGCTGTGGCTGGCGATGCTGCACGGCGCCAACGGCCTGCGCACGGTCATCAACGACTACGCGGAACGCGCGAACACCCGGCTGTGGCTCAAGGGCCTCCTCTACACCGCCACGGTGTTCACCATCCTGCTGGGCACGCTGGTGATCTTCACCTTCGACCCGAACATCCGCTAGGCACGGGGCTGCGAGAATCATGAAGATCCACAAGTACGACACCGTCATCGTCGGCGCCGGTGGCGCCGGTATGCGCGCGGCCATCGAGTCGACGAAGCGCAGCCGCACCGCCGTGCTCACCAAGCTCTACCCCACCCGCTCCCACACGGGCGCCGCGCAGGGCGGCATGGCCGCCGCGCTGGCCAACGTGGAGGAGGACAACTGGGAGTGGCACACCTTCGACACGGTCAAGGGCGGTGACTACCTGGTCGACCAGGACGCCGCCGAGATCCTGGCGAAGGAGGCCATCGACTCCGTCCTCGACCTGGAGAAGATGGGCCTGCCGTTCAACCGGACGCCGAACGGCACCATCGACCAGCGCCGCTTCGGCGGTCACAGCCGCAACCACGGTGAGGCCCCGGTCCGCCGGTCCTGCTACGCGGCCGACCGCACCGGCCACATGATCCTCCAGACGCTGTACCAGAACTGCGTCAAGCACGGCGTGGAGTTCTTCAACGAGTTCTACGTCCTGGACCAGCTGATCACCGAGGTGGGCGGCGTCAAGAAGTCCGCCGGTGTCGTCGCGTACGAGCTGGCGACGGGTGAGATCCACATCTTCCAGGCGAAGTCCGTGATCTACGCCTCCGGCGGCTGCGGCAAGTTCTTCAAGGTCACCTCCAACGCGCACACGCTGACCGGTGACGGCCAGGCGGCCGTGTACCGGCGGGGCATCCCGCTGGAGGACATGGAGTTCTTCCAGTTCCACCCGACCGGCATCTGGCGCATGGGCATCCTGCTGACGGAGGGCGCCCGCGGTGAGGGCGGCATCCTCCGCAACAAGGACGGCGAGCGCTTCATGGAGAAGTACGCGCCCGTCATGAAGGACCTGGCGTCCCGTGACGTCGTGTCCCGCTCCATCTACACCGAGATCCGGGAGGGCCGCGGCTGCGGTCCCGAGGGCGACCACGTCTACCTGGACCTCACCCACCTGCCGCCGGAGCAGCTGGACGCCAAGCTCCCGGACATCACCGAGTTCGCGCGGACCTACCTCGGCATCGAGCCCTACACGGACCCGATCCCGATCCAGCCGACCGCGCACTACGCCATGGGCGGTATCCCGACCAACGTCGAGGGTGAGGTCCTGGCGGACAACACCACCGTCGTCCCGGGTCTGTACGCCGCCGGCGAGGTCGCCTGCGTGTCGGTGCACGGCGCCAACCGCCTGGGCACCAACTCGCTGCTGGACATCAACGTCTTCGGCAAGCGGGCCGGTATCGCGGCGGCGGACTACTCGCAGAAGGCGGACTTCGTCGAGCTGCCGGAGAACCCGGAGGCGTTCGTCGTCGAGCAGATCGAGCGGCTGCGCAACTCCACCGGCAACGAGCGGGTGGCCGAGCTGCGCCGCGAGCTGCAGGAGACCATGGACGCCAACGTCATGGTGTTCCGCACCGAGCAGACGATCAAGACGGCGGTCGAGAAGATCGCCGAGCTGCGCGAGCGCTACAAGAACGTGGCGATCCAGGACAAGGGCAAGCGGTTCAACACGGACCTGCTGGAGGCCATCGAGCTGGGCAACCTGCTCGACCTGGCCGAGGTCATGGCGGTCTCCGCCCTGGCCCGCAAGGAGTCCCGCGGCGGTCACTACCGCGAGGACTACCCGAACCGTGACGACGTCAACTTCATGCGCCACACCATGGCGTACCGCGAGGTCGGCGCCGACGGGTCCGAAACCGTCCGTCTCGACTACAAGCCGGTCGTCCAGACCCGCTACCAGCCGATGGAGCGTAAGTACTGATGGCTACCCCTGTTCTGGACAAGGTCGGGGCGGACTCCGCCGCCTCCCCGTACATCACCGTCACCTTCCGGGTCCGCCGGTTCAACCCGGAGCTCTCGGCCGAGGCGACCTGGGAAGACTTCCAGCTGGAGATCGACCCCAAGGAGCGCGTCCTCGACGGGCTGCACAAGATCAAGTGGGACCTGGACGGCACGCTCACCTTCCGCCGCTCCTGCGCCCACGGCATCTGCGGCTCGGACGCCATGCGGATCAACGGCAAGAACCGTCTGGCCTGCAAGACGCTGATCAAGGACATCAACCCGGAGAAGCCGATCACGGTCGAGCCCATCAAGGGCCTGACGGTCCTGAAGGACCTGGTCGTCGACATGGAGCCGTTCTTCCAGGCGTACCGGGACGTGATGCCCTTCCTGATCACGAAGGACACCAACGAGCCGACCCGTGAGCGGCTGCAGTCGGCCGAGGACCGCGAGCGCTTCGACGACACCACGAAGTGCATCCTGTGCGCCGCCTGCACCACCTCGTGCCCGGTGTTCTGGAACGACGGCCAGTACTTCGGCCCGGCCGCCATCGTCAACGCGCACCGCTTCATCTTCGACTCGCGTGACGAGGCGGGCGAGCAGCGTCTGGAGATCCTGAACGACAAGGACGGCGTCTGGCGCTGCCGGACGACCTTCAACTGCACGGACGCCTGCCCGCGCGGTATCGAGGTCACCAAGGCGATCCAGGAAGTGAAGCGGGCGCTGATCACGCGCCGCTACTGACCCTTCGGTCGGACCCCTTCCGCGGGCCCCGCCTCCCCCTGGGGAGTGCGGGGCCCGCGGCGTGTCACGGCCGGCCGGTCAGAGCTGGCTGAGGATCGTCGGGTCGGTGATCTGCGTGTCGTTCGCCAGGAGCAGCGCCTTGCTCAGGATCACCGTCAGCATGCGGTCGCCCTCGAAGGGCAGATAGCCCGCCCGCGGGGCGGCCGGGTCCCCCTTCGGAACGATGCAGACGTACTGGTCGTTCGGCGTGCGCAGGACGTTCCCCGAGCCGAGGTGGATCCGGTAGGTGTGCCGGTCGCCCCTGACCTGGAGGAAGCGGCCGTCGATCGTGCAGCGACCGGCCGTCGCGAGCCTCGGTATCAGCCGCTCGAGCAGTGCGCGCCGGGTCTCGGCGCTCTGGCTCAGCTCGCCGAAGCCGTACGACGTCCAGTACTCCCGGAAGCGGCCCGCGGGGCCGCCGTCCTGCCAGGCCGGGTCGTTGCCGACGCTGGTCACGCCGACGAACAGATCGACGTCGCGCAGCACTTCGGAGAGGACGAGGGGCGGGATGTCGGTGAGGGGGACCGGGCCGGCCGGGGCCGTCCCGTCGCGCAGCCGCATGCGGTACGGGCCGCCGCACATGTGCGCGGAGTTCTCCGGGGCGTCGATCGGGTAGAAGCGGACCTGGTCGGTGCGCAGCCGCAGATGGCTTCCGCTGTCCGTGAAGTCGGTGTCGTACGTCTCGGCCGTGCCCTCCCCCTCGATCCAGAACTCGGCACGCAGACCCCACTCGGGCAGCTCGCGGGTGGCCGGCGGGGCCTCGTCGTCCACGTACAGGCGGAGCTTGTTGCGCCAGCCGCGGACCGCGGTGAGGGCGTGGAACTGGTGCTGGCGCAGGATGTGGGCCGCGAACCGGTTGGAGTAGGTGCCGGTGGCGCGCTCGGCGTCCGTGAGGACGTACACCTCGCGGTGGGCCTGCTTGAACGGCTGGGTGATGCCGTGCTCCTCCAGCCAGTCCCGCCACGCGGCGATCTCGGCGGGATCGCGGCCGACGGGGTGCCACAGCTCCACTTCGCCGCCGTCGGTGACGGGCGTGCCGGTGAGGGTGCGCAACGCGCCGTCCGCGTACCCGGCGGGGGTGCCGTCGACCGTCCACAGCAGGCGGCGGGCGAGGGTGCCGACCAGGGGATGGTCCAGGCAGCGCTCGCGCCAGGCGGTGTACGGCCAGGTGCGGCGGGCGAGGAACTGGCGGTCCAGGCGCTCGCTCTGGGCGACGAGCATCTTCTCGACGTCCTTGACGGCCGCCTTCAGCTCCTTGAGCTCGTCCGGGTGGTCGCGGCGGACGGCGGCGGGCACGGCCCTGACCGGCTTTCCGGCCGGGTTGGTCCAGGTGAGCACCGCCTTGGTGCCGCGCACCTCCAGGCGGGCGGTCGTCCCGCCGAACCGGTGCTCGGCTCGGCCCACCTCGGTCAGGCCGTACACCGGCACGGCCAGCTCCTCGATCTCCCCCCGGCTCAGGCCGAGCGCCCGCGCGCGGTCCTCCAGCGCCTTGTCGAGCAGCTTGAGGGTGCCCTTGTAGGTGACCCGGGTGGCGAGCCGGGCCAGCTCGGCGAGGGCGGGTTCCGCGTCGATGCGGGCGAGGGCGGTGACGGCGGCGTTGGCGACCTTGGGGTTGACCGGGCCGTGGCCGGGGACCTTGCGCAGGGCCGTCTCGGCCAGGGCGCCGAGCGCGCGGGCGGTGTCGGGGTGCGCGGGCAGGAACGACAGCAGCCAGGCCAGGCCGCGCAGGGCGGTGGCGTTGAACGCGTCGAAGGTGTCGTTGACGTGCGAGCCCTCGTACGCCACCAGCAGGG
Organism: Streptomyces glaucescens; assembly: GCF_002154375.1. Taxonomy (GTDB): domain Bacteria; phylum Actinomycetota; class Actinomycetes; order Streptomycetales; family Streptomycetaceae; genus Streptomyces; species Streptomyces glaucescens. The sequence continues at coordinate 6,201 of NZ_MUND01000861.1, forward strand.
GGCGGGTACGCGGCCGGCCCACCAGGGACAGCCAGGAGAGCAGTCGCTCACGCACCGCGTCGGCGCCGAGGGCGTCGATCAGCGCGCGGCCGGTCCGCTCCCACGTCGCGGGCGGCCGTGGGGCGGTGGCGGTGGCGGCGTGGGCGAGCAGCCGCTGCCAGTCGGGGCCGAGCCCGGCCAGGTCGGCCAGCGCCCGGTCCGCCCAGGCCTCGCCGGGGTTCAGGGCGGGGGCCGTGATCCGCCGCAGGAAGGCGTCCAGTTCGCTCGACCTGCGCCACGCCACCATCTGGGAGCGGCGCAGCACGGCGACGAACTCGCCCGGCAGGTCCCGGCCGTCGGCGAGTTCCCCCTCGGCGAGGTGGATGAGCTGCCGGGTGTCGTGCTCCGTGTCCTGCCGGGAGTACAGGTCGACGAGCGCCGCGCGGGTCTCGGGCGAACCGCTCGTGGCCGGTGTCATCCTCGCGATGTTGTGGAGCAGGACGACAAGGGAACGGCGGGCGGCCGGGGGCGTGTCCGGCGCGTGGCAGCGGTCGAGGAGCGTGCGCAGCAGCGCGGTCCGGAAGGGGACGGACGTGGTGCGCAGAGCCTCGACGGTCTGGCGGCCCTCCGGGAGGCCCCACGTCCCGTCGATCATCTCGCCGAGGGCGACCAGCCCGGGCACCAGCGGCTCGATGTCCTCGGCGGCGATCAGCGCGACCACCTCGCGCATGAGCCGCGCGTACTCGGCGGGTGAAATGATCATCATCCGCCCACCAGCGGGACGAGCTTCAGGAAGGTGACCTCGGTGCCGGGCACCAGCCGTATCTCCTCGTCCGGGTCGGTGACCTGACGGTCCCCCACCAGCACGAGCAGTCCGTTCCCGGCGAAGGCCCGCAGGGCCAGCTCGGTCTGACGCGCGGGGTCCCTTCGGTCCTCCCCGCGGGTCGTGCGGGCGTTGTGCGCGGCCGTCTCCGCGGCCACCCGGCGCCCGATCAGCGCCCGCACGGTCAGCCGCTCCTCGGCGATGTCGAGCGCCCGTGCGGCGCTCCGCTCCCCCGTTGTCGTCTCGTCGACGAACGTCACCACTGCCATGCCGACGACAGTACGGGCCACCACTGACAATGCCGGGATCCGGCTGCCCACCGACCTATTCTGACGGTATGTCAGATGACCAGTCGTACGAGCTGCTCGGCTTCGACAACGTGCTGCTGCCCGTCGGCGACCTCGCCGAGGCGGTGGCGTTCTACGAGCGTGCCGGGTTCACCCCCGCCTTCCGGCTCGACGAGGCCGGGATCGCCCTGCTGAAGGTGGGGGGTGAGACGCCGGGCCTGCTGCTGCGCCTGGAGGAGGGGTTCGGGCACCGGCCGCCGCCGTGGCCGTCGCCGCGGGTGTGGCTGGAGGTGCCGGACGCGCGGGTCGCGGCACGGGCACTGGCCTGCGCGGGCATCGCACCGCTCGACGAGCCCGCCCCCGTGGCCACCGGCTGGACGGTGGAGATCGCCGATCCGTGGGGCAACGTTCTGGGGTTCACGGACTACAGCAAGCGGCCGGAGTTGGGGCGCCGCCCCTGAGCCGCCCCCGAGTCGCCTCTGAGGGCACCTCTGAGGCGGGGGTCACACCGGCAGGGCCGTCCCCCTTGGTTGAACACGTTCAAAAACGGGTCTAGAGTCTCGCCTGTCAGCGTTTTGAACGCGTTCAAGAAAGGGTGGGGGACATGGACCGTACGGTCGTCGCCTACGTCATCTACCTGCTGGTGAGCATCGCCCTGACCGTCTGGGTGGCCCGCACGCTGAGCCGCAACGGGCGGGTCTTCCTCGCCGATGTGCTGCACGGCAACGAGAAGCTCGCCGACGCCGTCAACCACCTGCTCGTGGTCGGCTTCTACCTGGTCAACCTGGGCTTCGTGGCCCTCTACCTGGGCGACGAGGAGACCCTCACCGACACACGCGGGGTCTTCGAGGCGCTGTCGACCAAGCTGGGCGTGGTGCTGCTGGTGCTGGGGGTCATGCACCTGGGCAACGTGTACGTGCTCAACCGCATCCGGCGGCGCGGGGTGATGGAGCGCGAGCAGTTCCCGCCGGTCCCCCCGCAGGGCTGGGCCGCCCCGACGGCCGGAGTGTGAGCGCGGTGACCGCCGCCGCGGGGGGAGCGGTGAACACCGCCGCCACCGCCGCCGACCGGGACGCCTCGCGCGTCCCGGTCCGCCGGCTCACCGTCCTGTACGACGCCGGGTGCGGCCTGTGCGCCTTCCTGCGGGACTGGCTGGTGCGGCAGCCGCAACTGGTCCCGCTGGAGCTGCTGCCCGCGGCCTCCGCCGAGGCCCGACGGCGCTTCCCCGGCCTGGACCACGGAGCCACCCTCGACGAGATCACCGTCATCGGGGACGCCGGGCAGGTGTATCAGGGGACGGCCGCGTGGATCGTGACGCTGTGGGCGCTGCGCGAGCACAGGGGACTCGCGCATCGCCTCAGCACCCCGACGGGGGCGCTGCTGGCCAGGGGCGCGGTGCTGGCGGCGGCGAAGTGGCGGGGTGCGCAGTGGGGCGGG
>NZ_MUND01000862.1 GCF_002154375.1 Streptomyces glaucescens
GGCCGTTGTGGAGGACGGCGATGCGGTCGGCGAGCTGGTCGGCTTCTTCGAGGTACTGGGTGGTGAGGAAGACGGTGACGCCGTCGGAGACGAGGTGGCGGATGATCTGCCACATGTTGTGGCGGGAGCGGGGGTCGAGGCCGGTGGTGGGTTCGTCGAGGAAGATGACGCGGGGGGTGCCGACGAGGGTCATGGCGATGTCGAGGCGGCGCTTCATGCCGCCGGAGTAGGTGGCGGCGGGCTTCTTGGCGGCGGCGGTGAGGTCGAAGCGTTCCAGCAGTTCGGTGGTGACCCGGCGGCCTTCGCGCTTGGGGAGGTGGTGGAGGTCGGCCATGAGGAGCATGTTCTCCTCGCCGGTGATCAGGCCGTCGACGGCGGAGAACTGTCCGGTGACACCGATCGCGGCGCGTACGGCCTGGGGGTCGGTGGTGAGGTCGTGGCCGGCGATGCGGGCCTGTCCGCCGTCGGGGGTGATGAGGGTGGAGAGGATCTTCACGGCGGTGGTCTTGCCGGCGCCGTTGGGTCCGAGCAGTGCGAAGACGGACCCGGCAGGGATGTGCAGATCGATGCCGTCCAGGACGGTCTTGTCGCCGTAGGACTTGCGCAGCCCGTTCGCCGCGATGGCCAAGTCGGTCATGAGGAACGCTCCTTCTGTCAGGCCGCTGGTCAGAGGCTGCGGGCGGTGATGTCGCCGTAGGCGGTGGTCGCGTGGATGCTCAGGGCGGGGGTGCCGTCGGTGTTCTTCAGTGCGTTGCTGATCCGGCCGTAGGCGGTTCCGGCGTCGAGGGAGGCGGACACGCCCCGGGCGGCGCCGACGGTGATGTCGCCGTGCTCGGTGCGCAGGGTGACCGTGCCGGTCACGGCCTCGGTGACGTGCAGGTCGCCCTTCTGGGTGCTGATCTCGGCCGGGCCGCCCAGGCGGCCGACGGAGACGTCGCCGGCGGCGAGGGTGAGGCGGGCGCCCGCGGTTTCGTCGAGCTTGACCGTGCCGTGCGCGGCCTCGAAGGCGATGTCCCCCAGGCGTCCGACGCCGCGCAGT
>NZ_MUND01000863.1 GCF_002154375.1 Streptomyces glaucescens
CCTTCTGGTACACCGGCGGCGCCCGCCCGGTTGACGCCGCCGGTGTACCAGAAGGGGCCGCGGGGCGTCTCGTCGGTGAGCGCGGGCCCGTCGTAGCGGTTGCGGCGCAGCAGGATGTCGGCGGCGTAGACGGCCGTCGCGGGGCCGAGCAGGACGACCGTCAGCTGGAGGACGTCGGAGACGGTGTCGAGGAAGTCGGAGACGAGCAGCGCGTACAGCGTCAGGGCCACGGCCACGGCGCCGTCGGCCAGGACGCTGACGGTACGGCGCACGCGCAGGCCGACGGCCTGGAGGGCGAGACCCGCGCTGTAGGCGGTGAGCGCGTTGATGGCGATGGTCCCCAGGACCAGGGCCAGCAGGAAGAGCGGTTCGAACCAGCCGGGGAGTATGCCGCCCAGGGCCGTCTGCGGGTCGGTCATGTCGACCGCCGTGGCGGCGAGGGCGCCGAGCGAGCAGACGACGACGCTCGGCAGGAACGCGCCGAACGCGGTCCAGCCGGCGATCGCCTTCGCGGAGGCCGTGCGCGGCAGATAGCGGGAGAAGTCGGCGCTCGTGGTGTACGACAACGGACCGGACGCGGTGAGGGTGATGCCGGCGAGGACGGTGGCCCACAGGTCGCTGCCGGTGAGGGGCGCGACGGGGGTGTGGCCGAAGTCGGCGTGGTCGACGACCGCCACGGCGACGACGGCGAAGGCGGCGGTGAGCACCAGGGTGATCGGCAGGTAGAGCCGGAGGATCAGAGCGTGGCCGTAGACGCCGATGAGCAGGGTGAGCGCGGCGATGAGGACGACGACGGCCACCTGGACGCCGGTGCCGACCGGGAGACCCGCCTTCCCGGCCAGGGCGGAGGCGGCGGTCGCGGCGGCGGCGAGGTTGAGTGCGAAGTAGCAGACCGAGATCAGCCAGCCGGTGACGGCGTTGTTCACCCGGTTCCCGCGGATGCCGTAGACCGCGCGTGTGATCACTTCGCTGGGGGCGCCCGCGGCCGGCCCGGAGATCGCGAGCAGGCCGGTGAGCAGCCAGAAGAGGTTGCCGACGACGATCACGGCGACGGCCTGCAACAGGCTCAGCCCCATCAGGACGAGGGCGCCGCCGATGACGAAGCCGAGGTAGTTGACGTTGGCGGCGGCCCATACGGAGAACAGTTCGCGCGGGTGACCGCGGCGTTCGCCGTCGGGGATCAGGTCGATGCCGTGGGCCTCGATGCGGACCGGACCGTCGGGCGCTGCCGCCTGCCGCGGATGGCGGGCCGGGCCGGGCGCTGCCGCCTGCCGCGGGTCGGGGGTCGTGGACACCATGCGTCCTCCGGGGAGCTGGTTCGTGCCGACCCGTGGCAGTGAGCCTGCTATTGGTCGCGCACTCAATAGTTGCTTATTGGCCGCACACTCAATAGCATCCGGGGTATGCCGTCAAGCGTTCCGCGCAGAAGAACCCGCAAGGACCCGGCCGCCCGACGTGCGGAGATCGTCGACGCCGCGGCCGGCGTGGCCCTGCGAGAGGGCCTGGAGTGCGTCACCCTGCGGCGGGTCGCCGAGGAACTCGACGTCCGCCCGGGCCTGATCAGTCACTACTTCCCGTCCGCCGACGACCTCGTCGCCGAGGCCTTCGGCAGTGCCGCGACCGCCGAGACCGACGCCCTCCTGCCCGAGGAGGGCCCGGAGGGCACCCCCACCGAGCACCTGGCCCGCTTCCTCGCCCGCACCACCGGCGAGTCCTACGACGCCATCAGCCGCCTGTGGATCAACGCCCGCCATCTCAGCCGTTACCGGGAGGCGTTGCGCGAGCGCGTCGCCGTACAGGAGGCCGCCTGGCGGGCACGACTGGAAGGGCTGATCCGGCAGGGGGTGGAGACGGGCGAGTTCCGCACCGGTGACCCACTGGTGACGACCCTTCAGATCCTGGTCGTGCTCGACGGTCTCGGTGTCGACGTCAACGTCGGCGAAGAGGATCTGCCGGAGGCCGTGACCTGTATGGCCTTCCGCACGGCCGAGCGCGAACTCGGTCTGCGACAGGGCACGTTGACCCGCGTCGCCGAATCCGGGCAGCCATCCGGCTGAGTTGTCCACGCATCCCCCGTCCCGCCCTCCGAGGAGCCCTCGTGACCCCCGACCTCGTCCTGCTCTCCGCCCGGCTGCTCGACCCGGGCACCGGTGAGCTGCTGCCGCACACCGCGCTCGCCGCGGGCGGCGGACGCATCACCCACCTCGGTGACGACCGGGAGATCCGGGCGCTGGCCGGACCGGGCACGACGGTGCTCGGCCTGCGGCAGGCGGTGGTCACCGCGGGCTTCACGGACGGCCATCTGCACCCGGTCTCCGGCGCCGAGCGCACCATGGGCGTCGATCTGTCCGCCTGCCGCGACCTGCCCGCCGTGCGGGCCGCCCTCGCCGAGGCGGTCGCGACGCTGGAACCCGGCGCCTGGCTGCGCGGCTGGGGCCTGGACCCCAACGCCTTCGGCGGCGCGCCGGTCGGCTTCGCCGCCATCGGCCCGGTGCTGGACGGCGTGCCCGCCCTGCTGGACCTGTTCGACGCGCACTCCCTGATCGCCAGCCCCCGCGCCCTGGAACTGGCCGGTGTGACCGGCCCCCGCCGGTTCGAGCAGGCCGCCGAGATCGTCTGCGACGCCGACGGCCGGCCCACCGGCCTGCTGCTGGAGGACGCCGCCTGCGAGGTCGTCGAGGCAGTGGCGCCCCGGCCCACCGAGGCGCAACTGCGGGCCCGCACCGCAAAAGTGCTGCACGCGATGGCGGCGGCCGGGCTGACCGGCGGACACGCCATGGACGCGAACGGCGACAGCCTGGCGACCCTCGCCGCACTGGAGGACGAGGACGCCCTGCCGCTGCGGCTGCGGGTGGCCCCGTGGTGCCAGCCGGGCGCCGACGCCGAGGCGGTACGGGAACTCATACGGCTTCAGGGCACCGGCGGACGGCTGTGGCGGGTCGCCGGGGTCAAGCTCTTCATGGACGGCACCATCGACAACGGCACCGCCTGGCTGGAACGCCCCGACTGCCACGGCGAGTCCACCCACGCCTTCTGGCCGGACCCCGAGCGGTACGCGCAGGTCGTCGCCGAACTGCACGAGGCGGGGGTGGCGACCGCCACCCACGCCATCGGAGACGCCGCCGTACGCCATGTGCTGGACTCGGTGGAGAAGGCGCGGGCCGCGTGCGAGCGGCCGGTGCGGCACCGGGTGGAACACATCGAGACGGTGCCCGACGACACGGTGAGGCGGTTCGCCGCGCTCGGGGTGGCCGCCTCCATGCAGCCCACCCACTGCTGCGAGTTCACCCGCGCCGACCACACCGACAACTGGTCCCGCCGGCTCGGTGAGGAGCGCGCCGCGCGCGCCTTCCGCTGCCGCGACCTGTGGGACGCCGGGGCCCGGGTCGTGCTCGGCTCCGACTGGCCCATCGCGCCCTTCCCGCCGCTGGGGGTCATGGCAGGCGCCCGCCATCGCCGCCCCGCCGACCTCTCCCTGCCCCCGCACGGCCCCGAGCAGGCGCTGACCCCGCTGCGGGCGCTGCAGGGCGTCACCGTCAACCCGGCCTGGGCGGCGGGCGAGGAGCACACGGCCGGGCGGCCGGCCGTCGGGCACCGCGCCGACCTCACCGTGCTCGCCGAGAACCCGCTGGACGTGTCCGACACCGAGCTGGCCGAACTTCCGGTCCTGCTCACCGTGGTGGACGGCCGGCCCACGCACCGCGCGCCGGAGCTGTGACCCGGGACCGCCCTCTACCGCACCACCGGCGTCTTCTCCATCACCTCCAGGGATGATCATTCGCCTCGGTCTGCGCGGTCGTGTCAGACCGAGGTAGGAACTCCGCGCGGCACAGTCAACGCACCAGCGTTCTTTCCCATCTTGTACGGCGAGACCCCCCACGAGAAGGGAAGAACGCCGTGCGCTCACGTACGCGCATACACCCCGCGCCGGTACGGCGCGCCGTCCTCGCCGTCGCGGCGGCGGGATCGGTGCTGGCGACCCCGCTGACCCCGGCCTTCGCCGCGCCTCCGGCTCCCGCGCCCGACCTGCGCGCGGATGTGAACCGCGACGGACGCGTCGACGTCGAGGGCACCACCGACACGGCAGGTGAGGACACCTGGACCGTCGGCCGCGGAGCCGTCGCCCTGCCCAACCTCGACGACGACACCAAGCGTTGCCCGGTCACCGGCCCGGACGGCAGACCGCTGTCCGACGCCAGGCTGGCCGCCTGCAAGGACGCCTCGGACACCAAGGTCAACGGCACCGCCGACGCCGCCGACCTCGCGCGGGTCCGGTCGGTCCCGATGTCCGGCCTGCCGGCGGACGCCAAGGGCGGTGTGAAGGTGACCGCGGGCGCCAAGCACACCCACGTCTTCGTCAAGCGCTCCGGGAAGTGGGCCCTGGTCACGTCCGCCACCCGGCTGACCGCAGCCGAGCTGCGCTCCGGAGTGGAGTTCGGCGTCGAGGCCACCGATGTGATCCGGGACCGCGCCACGTGGGACGGCCGGACGGTCATCCGGCTGTCGGTGACGTCCGGCGGCCGGACCACCTCCGACTCGGTCACCCTGCGGGTCGCCCCGCTCCTCACCCACCACCATCTGCAGAACACCCAGCAGGTGATGGTCACCCAGGTGCGCGGCGCGGGCGAGTACGGCCGGCTCCAGCGGAAGTTCGTCTCCGACCTGGCGAAGGAGGTCAAGGCGGCCGGCATCACCAAGCCGCTGGTGACCTTCGAGAAGTACGGGGACGTCTGGGCGCAGGACTTCGTCGAGCCCGCCTACGTCAGCATGACCGGGCCCGGCGGCAAGCGGCACGTAATGCGGGTGCTGCTGCGCTCCGCCCAGCTGGACCGCGAGGCGGGCCGGGAGCTGTTCGAGAAGGTGCGCGGCCGGGACGTCGGCGTCGTCCAGGTCGCCGACCGGGCCCAGCCGGACGACTGGTCGCTGAACTCCATGGGCAACCTGGAGACCGTCCCGCCGTACGCGCACGGCGGTCGCTCCTTCCCCGCCGGGCGGATCATCATGGGCTGGCGCAAGGACAGCGGGGAGAAGCCGTCGCCGGCGATGCGCACCCTGCTGAAGTCCCAGGGATTGCAGGACCCGTTGCTGCTGGACACCTCGTGGCTCGGCGTCGGGCACGTCGACGAGTTCGTGCAGTTCCTGCCCGCCGGCACGCCGCGCGGCTGGCGGATCGGGATCGCCGACCCGCAGGCCGGGCTGCGACTGCTGAGGGACGCCCAGCGGGACGGCCACGGCACCACCAGGATGTTCTCCGTCCCCGGCCTCGCGGGTGCGCCGGCCCCGAAGGAGACCATCGACCAGGCGCTGGCCTCGCGGTACTTCGTCGCCGACAACACCATGGCGGCGGAGCGGATCGCGGCCAACCTGGAGATCCTCAAGCGGGAGACGGGGGTCACCGACGCGGAGATCGTCCGGGTGCCGGCCCTCTACACCCGCGAGGCCGAGACGCGGGCCGCCGACGGTACGGAGGTCCCCCTGCCGCGGCTGACGCGGCTGGGCGGCTCCTCCCTCGCCGACACGTTCCAGGACCACGGCCAGCAGAAGTGGCTCGCCGAGGACGGTGACCGTGCCACCGCCAAGGCGGCCCGGGCGACGGTCATGACCAGTGCGTACGTTCCGGGCGCGGTCAACGGCGTGCTCCTCGGCCGCGACCGCTACCTCGCCCCGCGCCAGTGGGGTCCCGTCATCGGCGGCAAGGACATCTTCACCGAGGCGGTCGGCACCGTCTACCGGCGGGCGGGCCTGAAGGTGTCCTACATCGACGACTGGTACACGTACCACCTCGGCATGGGCGAGGTGCACTGCGGCACCAACACCCTGCGCGACGCCTCGGCCTCCTGGTGGGCCGCACCCAGGGGCTGACGCGGGGGCACGCCCTAGGCCGTGTCCGCAA
>NZ_MUND01000864.1 GCF_002154375.1 Streptomyces glaucescens
GCGGAGGGGGTCGACGACCGTCATGGGGAGCTTCACGACGGCGTAGTCGGGGTGGAGGACCACCAGTTCCAGGGGCGGGACCTTGTGGAGCGGGACGCCTTCGATGCCGGTGAGGACCATCGCGGCCATGGTCTCCGGCTTGATCTTGGTGAACATGCCGTTCATGCCCAGCTCGTCGCCGCCGAGTTCCTCGGGGCGCATCGAGATGGGGACGCGGGCCGCGGTCGCGCCGTCGGGCGCGCCGAAGTACTTGTACGTCACCCCCACCCGACCACCATTCCTGCTCCCCGCGCCGAGACGATCGATCCGTCCGTCCATACGTCGGTCGATCCGCTCGGGTTCACTCGGTAGATCCCGTGCCTGCCGTGCTTCGGTCGTGTCCTCCGCGTCGCGTCGGTGCCTTCCCCGCCGGGCACGTCGAGGACCCAGGTCGTCAGTCCCCTCGCCCAGTCCGCCACCGCGATGCATATCTCCACCCGACTGCTTTTCTAGGACGCGTGGCCCCCGCCGCGCAACCCGATCATCGTGTCAGTGACCTCCCCCACGGCCGCGCGGCGAAACGTGCCGGGACGCGCCGGTCCGCGCGATCCTCGCGGTGGGAGTCGGCCCCTCTGACCAAGCCAGGCCCAGTCTCGCAGATGGGTGGGGCCGACGCTCGGTTCTCCGGCCGCCTACCCTGATGAGGTCACCCAGCAACCGGAGTCCGAGAAGTCGGAGAAGTCGCAGGTCATGAGCGAACTGCCCTATTCATACGAAGCGCCTGTCTCGCAGGCACTGTTCGACCGTGCGGCGGCCGTCACGCCCGGCGGCGTGAACTCCCCGGTGCGTGCCTTCCGCGCCGTGGGCGGAACGCCCCGGTTCATGGTGTCCGGGAAGGGGGCCTGGCTGACCGACGCGGACGGCCGGGAGTACGTGGATCTCGTGTGCTCCTGGGGGCCCATGATCCTCGGGCACTCGCACCCCGAGGTCATCGCCGCCGTGCAGGAGGCCGTCGCCCGCGGTACCTCCTTCGGTACGCCCGGTGAGGGCGA
>NZ_MUND01000865.1 GCF_002154375.1 Streptomyces glaucescens
GATCAACTACCTGATGAGGGACCGGCACGGCAGCCCCTTCGAGCACAACTCGATGACGTTCCTGATCAGTGCCCCGATCTTCGTCTTCCGCGAGTTCATGCGGCACCGCGTCGGCTGGTCCTACAACGAGGAATCGGGCCGCTACCGCGAGCTGGAGCCGGTCTTCTACGTCCCCGACACCTCCCGCAAGCTGGTCCAGCAGGGCCGCCCGGGCAAGTACACCTTCGTCGAGGGAACGCCGGCGCAGTACGACACGGTCCACCGGGTGCTCGACGAGTCCTACCAGCAGGCCTACGCCGCCTACCAGAAGCTCCTCGCCGAGGGCGTCGCCCGCGAGGTCGCCCGCTCGGTCCTCCCCGTCGGCCTGTTCTCCTCGATGTACGCCACCTGCAACGCGCGCTCGCTGATGCACTTCCTCGGTCTGCGCACCCAGCACGAGCTGGCGAAGGTGCCGTCCTTCCCGCAGCGGGAGATCGAGATGGTCNNGAACGGACGTGTGGCGCCGTAGCGCACCTGTTCCCCGCGAGCGGGCACAGATGTACGGTCAGCCGAGTGAAGTGTCCGTATTGCGGCATTTAGTGAAGTTCATCTAGCCTGATCAAACGGACCCGGCACTGCTTGAACCCCC
>NZ_MUND01000866.1 GCF_002154375.1 Streptomyces glaucescens
AAAGATGGATCCCGGCACTGCTTGAACCCCCGAGCAGGCAGTGCCGGGATCCATCTTTGTCCTGACGTATCCCTCCCCCCGAGGGCAGACCGCGCCTTGAGCAACGAGTAGCGTGTAACCCATGGCTCCGACCTCCACTCCGCAGACCCCCTTCGGGCGGGTCCTCACCGCCATGGTCACGCCCTTCACGGCGGACGGCGCACTCGACCTCGACGGCGCGCAGCGGCTCGCCACGCACCTGGTGGACGCAGGCAACGACGGCCTGATCATCAACGGCACCACCGGCGAGTCCCCGACCACCAGCGACGCGGAGAAATCGGACCTCGTACGAGCGGTCCTGGAGGCGGTCGGCGATCGCGCCCACATCGTGGCCGGCGTCGGCACCAACGACACCCACCACAGCATCGAGCTGGCCCGCGCCGCCGAGAAGACCGGCGCACACGGCCTGCTCCTCGTCACGCCCTACTACAACAAGCCCCCGCAGGAAGGCCTCTACCGGCACTTCAAGGCGGTCGCCGACGCCACCGGGCTGCCGGTCATGCTCTACGACATCCCCGGCCGCAGCGGCGTCCCGATCAACACCGAGACGCTCGTCCGCCTCGCCGAGCACCCGCGGATCGTCGCCAACAAGGACGCCAAGGGCGACCTCGGCCGCGCCAGCTGGGCCATCGCCCAGTCCGGCCTCGCCTGGTACTCCGGCGACGACATGCTGAACCTGCCGCTGCTCTCCGTGGGCGCGGTCGGCTTCGTCTCCGTCGTCGGCCACGTGGTCACCCCGGACCTGCGCGCCCTCGTCGAGGCCTTCGTCTCCGGCGACGTCCAGAAGGCCACCGAGATCCACCAGAAGCTGCTCCCGGTCTACACGGGCATGTTCCGCACCCAGGGCGTCATGACCACCAAGGCCGCGCTCACCCTCCAGGGACTGCCCGGCGGACCGCTGCGCCCGCCCATGGTCGAACTCACCGCCCAGGAGATCGAGCAACTCAAGATCGATCTTGCCGCCGGCGGGGTACAGCTCTGACAACAGACTTCGCGAAGCCGCCGCTTCGCAGCAATGAGCTCCACAACTGAATAACGCAGGCCACCGGTGCCTGCACCCACAACGACAACTGCTTCTGCACGAACGTCACGCGCGCCACGTGCCCCACCGGTACGTGGCGCGCGTGTTTGAGGAGAGTCTTTTGAGCCATCCGCACCCTGAACTCGGCTCGCCCCCGCCGCTGCCCGCGGGCGGCCTGCGCGTCACTCCGCTCGGCGGCCTCGGCGAGATCGGCCGGAACATGACGGTCTTCGAGTACGACGGCCGCCTGCTGATCGTCGACTGCGGCGTGCTCTTCCCCGAGGAGGAGCAGCCCGGAATCGACCTGATCCTGCCGGACTTCTCGTCCATCCGGGACCGTCTCGACGACATCGAGGGCATCGTCCTCACCCACGGCCACGAGGACCACATCGGCGGCGTCCCGTTCCTCCTGCGCGAGAAGCCGGACATCCCGCTGATCGGCTCCAAGCTGACCCTCGCCCTGATCGAGGCCAAGCTCCAGGAGCACCGCATCCGCCCGTACACCCTGGAAGTGGTGGAAGGGGACCGCGAGCGCCTCGGCCCCTTCGACTGCGAGTTCATCGCGGTCAACCACTCCATTCCGGACGCCCTGGCGGTCGCCATCCGCACCCCCGCCGGCATGGTGGTCCACACCGGCGACTTCAAGATGGACCAGCTGCCGCTGGACAACCGCCTCACCGACCTGCACGCGTTCGCCCGGCTGAGCGAGGAAGGCATCGACCTCCTCCTCTCCGACTCCACGAACGCCGAGGTCCCGGGCTTCGTCCCGCCGGAGCGGGACATCTCGGGCGTCCTGCGCCAGGTCTTCGCGAACGCCCGCAAGCGGATCATCGTGGCCAGCTTCGCCAGCCACGTCCACCGCATCCAGCAGATCCTGGACGCGGCCCACGAGTACGGCCGCCGCGTCGCCTTCGTCGGCCGCTCCATGGTCCGCAACATGGGCATCGCCCGGGACCTCGGCTACCTGCGCGTCCCGCCGGGCCTGGTCGTGGACGTCCGCACCCTCGACGACCTCCCGGACCACGAGGTGGTCCTGGTCTGCACGGGCTCCCAGGGCGAACCGATGGCGGCCCTGTCCCGCATGGCCAACCGGGACCACCAGATCCGCATCGTCCACGGCGACACGGTGATCCTGGCGTCCTCGCTCATCCCCGGCAACGAGAACGCGGTCTACCGCGTGATCAACGGCCTGACCCGCTGGGGCGCCGACGTCGTCCACAAGGGCAACGCCAAGGTCCACGTCTCCGGCCACGCCTCCGCGGGCGAGCTGCTGTACTTCTACAACATCTGCCGGCCGAAGAACCTGATGCCGGTCCACGGCGAATGGCGCCATCTGCGCGCCAACGCCGAGCTGGGTGCCCTGACGGGCGTCCCGCACGACCGCATCGTCATCGCCGAGGACGGCGTCGCCGTCGACCTCGTCGAGGGCAAGGCCAAGATCTCCGGCAAGGTCCAGGCGGGATACGTCTACGTCGACGGTCTCTCGGTCGGCGACGTCGGCGAGCCGGCACTGAAGGACCGGAAGATCCTCGGCGAGGAAGGCATCATCTCGGTCTTCGTCGTCATCGACTCCTCCACCGGCAAGATCACCGGCGGCCCGCACGTCCAGGCCCGTGGCTCCGGCATCGAGGACTCCGCCTTCGACGTGGTCCTCCCGAAGGTCACCGAGGTCCTGGAGCGCTCGGCCCAGGACGGCGTGGTCGAGCCCCACCAGCTCCAGCAGCTCATCCGCCGGACGCTGGGCAAGTGGGTGGCGGACACCTATCGCCGCAGGCCGATGATCCTCCCCGTGGTCGTGGAGGTCTGACCGTCGGACAGCCTCTCGTCCGCGTGAACTGGGAGCGGGGCACCTCGATTTGCATCGGGGCGCCCCGCTCCAGTACGTTTACGGCCCTGCCCCAGAGGGAACCCGGCCGCCTCGTGCACCGGATCCAGTCCCCTCAAGGGGGCGGGAAATCCGACTCAGAACTTCTGATAAAGTCGGAACCGCCGGAAAGGGAAACGCGAGAGCGAGAACCTGGAAAGCACCGAGGAAATCGGATCGGAAA
>NZ_MUND01000867.1 GCF_002154375.1 Streptomyces glaucescens
GCGGGCGCCCGCTGTACGCGCTGCTCGCCGTCATCGCCGAACAGGCCCGGGTCATCGAGGAGGACATCGACCGCCTCTACGACAACTGGTTCATCGAGACCTGCGACGACTGGGTGGCGCCCTACATCGGCGACCTCGTCGGCTACCAGGTGCTGCCGGGCATCGCCGCCGCCCTGCTCGACGACACCGTCCGCGCCACCGGTCTCCCGGCCGCCGCCGTGCCCCGCCGCGACGTCGCCGACACCGTCGCCAACCGCCGCCGCAAAGGCACCCTTGCCCTCCTGGAGGACCTGGCGTCCGGCGTGGCCGGCTGGCCCGCCCGCGTCGTCGAGTACCGCCGCGCCCTCGCCGTCACCCAGCCGGTGCGCCGGTACACCTCCGACGACCTCGACGCCCGCCGGCGCCGGGCCCGCGGGGCGCTCGTCGACGTACGCAGGGCGGCGCCACCGGCCGGCACCGGCGGCCCGTTCGACGAACTGGCCCGCACCGTCGAGGCGCCCCGCGCCGGCTCCCCGCGCCGCTCCGGCCGGTACGGCATCCAGTCCGTGGGCCTGCACGTGTGGCGGCTGCGCACCTACTCGGTGACACGCGCCCCCGCGTACTGCCTGGACCGGGACGACGCCTGCTACACCTTCAACGTGCTCGCCGTCGACACCCCCCTGTTCACCGCGCCGGTGCCCGAGCCGTCGAGCGGCCGTGTCGCCGACGAGACCAACGTCCCGGAGCCCATCGGCCGCCGCGCCCTGGCCGAACGGCCGTACGACTTCTACGGTCCCGGCAAGAGCCTGTGCGTCTGGACCGGCCCCGATCCCGAGCACGACCCGGTGCCGATGAGCCGGATCGTTGCCGCCGACCTCTCCGACTGGCGCTACCGCCCCGTCGGCGACCAGGTCGCCGTCGACCCCGTCCTCGGCCGCCTCGCCCTGCCCACCGGCACCGCCCCCGCCCG
>NZ_MUND01000087.1 GCF_002154375.1 Streptomyces glaucescens
CCCGCTATCTGCCGCGCACGGCGTCCTCCAAGGCGATCGTGGGCACGGCGGTCGGCGGCGCCGGTGTCGTCGTGCTGCCGATGGTGCTGATGGGCGCGGTGATGGCGGTGTCGACGCCGGACCTGGCCTCGGCCGCCGACCCGGTCTCCTTCCTCGGCGAGATCCTGCCGACCTGGATCGCGGTGCCGTACCTGCTGATCGCGCTGATCGGCATGCTGCTGATCAACGCGATGTCGATGTACTCGGCGGGCTTCACCGCGCAGACCCTCGGCATCAAGGTGCCCCGGCACTGGGCGGTGTCCGTCAACGCGCTGATCTCGCTGGTCTTCGGCGGGGTGCTGATGCTGGTGGCGACGAGCTTCATGGGCTCCTTCATCGCGTTCCTGTCCCTGCTGGCGGTGGCGTTCTCCGCCTGGGTCGGCGTGTTCGGCGCGGACATGCTGCGGCGCACGGAGTACGACGGCGAGGCGATGGCGGACACCACGCGCACCAGCGCCTACTGGTACCGGGGCGGCTTCTCCCCCGCCGCGGTGACCGCCTGGGCGGCCGGCCTGGTCTCGGGCCTGCTCTTCACCACGTCGGACTGGTTCACCGGCCCGCTCGCCGACAACAACGTGATCGGCGAGTACGGCCTCGGCTGGGTCGCCACGGTCGTGATCTCGGGCCTGCTGTACCTGGCCCTGCCGAAGCCGGTCGTGACCACGCCGGCGGCGCGGCCGGCCGGTCCCGCCGAGGAGCTTCAGCCGACCGGCGTCTGAACACGCGCACTGCTGGAAGACGTACTGCCCCGGCTCGGTGTCCGAGCCGGGGCAGTACGTCTTCCGGGTGTCGAGGAGCGGGCAGCGGGGACTTGGCCCGTCTCCTCGAGTCCAGGGAGCCTCGGTGAGGCTCAGCCCATCTCCTCCAGCTTCTTGCCCTTGGTCTCGGGCACGAACTTGAGGATGAAGGGGATGGAGAGGAAGGCGAACACCGCGTACATGACGTAGGTGAGCGACAGGTTCCACTCCGAGAGGTCCGGGAAGGTGATGGTGATCACCCAGTTGGCGATCCACTGGGCCGAGGCGGCCACACCGAGCGCGGCGGCGCGGATCTTGTTCGGGAAGACCTCACCGAGCATGACCCAGACGACCACACCCCAGGACAGGGCGAAGAAGAGCACGAACGCGTTGGCGGCGATCAGCGCGACGTAACCCTGCGCGGTGGGCAGCGGGTCGTTGCCGTTCTGGAAGGAGAAGGACCAGGCGGCCGCGGCCAGCGAGACGCCCATGCCGACCGAGCCGATGAGCGCGAGCGGCTTGCGGCCGAGGCGGTCGACGAAGATCATCGCGATCACGGTACCGATGATGTTGATGATCGAGGTCTCGAACGAGTAGAAGAACGAGCTCGACGGGTCGACGCCGACGGACTGCCACAGCAGGTTCGAGTAGTAGAAGATGACGTTGATGCCGACCAGCTGCTGGAAGACGGAGAGGCCGATGCCGATCCAGACGATCGGCAGCAGGCCGAAGCGGCCGCCCATCAGGTCCCTGAAGGTGGACTTGTGGTCGCTGCGCATCGCCTCGTCGATCTCGGCGACACGGGCGTCCAGGTCGATGTCGCCCTCGACGTCGCCAAGCACCTTCTTGGCGTCGTCGGTGCGGCCCACGCTGATCAGGTAGCGCGGCGACTCGGGGATGGCGAAGGACAGCAGACCGTAGATCACGGCCGGCACCAGCATCACGCCGAGCATCCACTGCCAGGCCTCCAGGCCCGCGATCTTCCCGCGCTCCTCACCGTCGGCCAGGTTCAGGATGGCCCAGTTGACGAGCTGGGAGACGGCGATGCCGATGACGATGGCGGCCTGCTGGAACGAGGCGAGCCTGCCCCGGTAGGCGGGCGGGGCGACCTCGGCGATGTAGGCCGGGCCGATCACCGAGGCCATACCGATGGCTATGCCGCCGAGGACACGCCAGGCGGCGAGGTCCCAGGCGGCGAACGGCAGGCCGGAGCCCACCGCGCTCACCGCGAACAGGACCGCGGCGATCTGCATGACGCGGATACGGCCGATGCGGTCGGCGATCCGGCCCGCGACGGCCGCACCCACGGCGCTGCCGAGCAGGGCGCAGGCGGCGACCGTTCCGGTGGCACCGGAGCTGAGGTCGAACCGAGCCTGGATGCCGCCGTTCGCGCCGTTGATGACAGAGCTGTCGTAGCCGAACAGGAAACCGCCCATGGCGGCTGCCGCCGTGATGAAGACGACGTGCCCGAGATGTTCGGGGTGCGCCGACTTGGCTCCTGACTGGGGTGCCTGCGCTGTGCTGGTCACGTGGGTAACTCCTCGGGCCGCCGGCAACGCTGCCGGCTGGGGGCGTAGCCCTTCCAGGGGTGCGGCGTTCACGCCGCTCACACCTGAAGGTAAAAGCAACGTTGCAGAGACTATGCCTTCAGGTTTCGAAGTCAATAGGCCAAGACCTGTGAGTTTTCAGCCATGACGTAGCGGCTTGTGTTCAATTCTTGAAGTGATCTTCAGAGGGGCAGGTCATTACTGGTGTAGACCGGTGCCCGGAAGCGGACGATCAACGCAGCCGCTGGCTGATGACCTTCGACACACCGTCGCCCTGCATGGAGACGCCGTACAGCGCGTCGGCGACCTCCATGGTCCGCTTCTGGTGCGTGATGACGATGAGCTGCGAGGTCTCCTGCAACTCCTGCATGATCCGGATCAGCCGCTGGAGGTTGGTGTCGTCCAGCGCGGCCTCGACCTCGTCCATCACGTAGAACGGGCTGGGCCGCGCCTTGAAGATCGACACCAGCAGGGCGACGGCGGTCAGCGACCGCTCCCCGCCGGAGAGCAGACTCAGCCGCTTCACCTTCTTGCCCGGCGGACGCGCCTCCACGTCCACACCGGTGGTGAGCATGTTGCCGGGATCCGTCAGCACCAGCCGGCCCTCGCCGCCCGGGAAGAGCCGGCCGAACACGCCCTCGAACTCCCGCGCGGTGTCCCGGTAGGCCTCGGTGAACACCTGCTCGACCCGCTCGTCGACCTCCTTGACGACCTGGAGCAGATCCGCGCGGGTCTTCTTCAGGTCCTCCAGCTGCTCGCTGAGGAACTTGTGCCGCTCCTCCAGCGCCGCGAACTCCTCCAGCGCCAGCGGATTCACCTTGCCGAGCTGCTGATACGCCCGCTCGGCCGCCTTCAGCCGCTTCTCCTGCTCCGCCCGCACGAACGGCCGCGGCTGGTTGCGCGGATGCCCGGGGTCGTCCGGCAGCTCCTCGCCCTCGGCGGGCGGCGACGGCGGTACCAGCTGACGCGGCCCGTACTCGGCCACGAGCCCGGCGGGCTCCACGCCCAGCTCCTCCAGCGCCCTGTTCTCCAGCTGCTCGATCCGCAGCCGCTTCTCCGCGCCCAGCACCTCGCCCCGGTGCACGGAGTCGGTCAGCTTGTCCAGCTCCGCCTTCAGGTCACGGGCCTGGGTACGGGCGGCGGCCAGCTCCTGCTCGCGCCGGGCCTTCGCCGCCTCCGCGGCCGAACGCTCCCGCTCCGCGCGGGCCAGCGAGACCTCGACGTGCGCGAGCAGCTGCCGGGCGCCGGAGGCCACGGCCTCGGCGACGGCCGCCTCGTGACGCAGGCGGGCCCGCCGCTGCTCGGCACGCGCGCGTGCCTCGCGTTCCGCCCGCGCGGCACGGTCGAGCGAGTCGGCGCGTCCGGCCAGCCCCTTGACCCGCTCCTCGTGCGTACGGACCTGGAGGCGGGCCTCCATCTCGGTCTGCCGCGCGTTGGCGCCGTCGGCGGCGAGCCGGTCCCTGGCCGAGGTGTCCGGCTCCTCCTCGACCGGCATCTCCTCCGCCACGGCGAGCCGCTCGGCCAGCTCCTCGACCTCCTGGAGCGCCTTGTCCAGCGCCTCCTGCGCCCGCGCGGCGG
>NZ_MUND01000868.1 GCF_002154375.1 Streptomyces glaucescens
ATGTACGCGCCGGCGCCGGCGTGCACGGTGAGTTCGAGGTCGAGTCCGCTGCCCAGGATGTTCTCGCCGAGGTAGCCCGCCGCGTAGGCCTCGCGCACGGCCTCGTGCAGCCGCCGCAGGACGGGGACGACTTCGCCCCGCAGATAGATGAAGGCGTGCGACGACCTGATGGCGTAGCACGCGATGACGATGCCCTCGATGAGGCTGTGCGGGTTCGCGAAGAGGAGCGGGATGTCCTTGCAGGTCCCCGGCTCCGACTCGTCGGCGTTGACAACCAGATAGTGCGGCTTTCCGTCTCCCTGGGGAATGAACTGCCACTTCATCCCCGTCGGGAATCCCGCGCCGCCGCGCCCGCGCAGACCGGAGTCCTTGACGTACGCGATCACGTCGTCCGGCGACATGGCGAGCGCCTTGCGGAGCCCCTCGTACCCCTCGTGCCTCCGGTAGACGTCCAGGGACCAGGACCGGTCCTCGTCCCAGAAGGCCGACAGCACGGGTGCGAGCAGCTTCTCGGGGCTGGTGTCTTTCAGCTCGGCTGCCAAGGTCATCACTCCCCCTCCTCGGCGGTGGGCCCTGCCGGGTGGGCAGAGTCGGATGCCGATGTGTCCTGCGGCGCGTCGTGCGAGCTGAGGTGCTGTGCGGGCGACGGCTCGTGGCCCGTGGCCTGCGGCGCGTCGTGCGGTCCGCCCTCCCGTGGGTGGACCACGCGCGCGGGTGCGGTCTCTCCCCTCGCCAGGCGAAGACCCACCAGCGACGCGGGTCCCGCGCTGCCGCTCGCCTCGACGGCGCCCTCGCGCTCGTCGGGGAAGCCCGCCAGGATCCGGGCGGTCTCCTTGAAGGTGCACAGCGGCGCCCCGCGGGTGGGCGAGACCGGGGTGCCCGCGCGGAGGTCGTCGACCAGGCGCCGCGCGCTCTGCGGGGTCTGGTTGTCGAAGAACTCCCAGTTGACCATCACGACCGGCGCGTAGTCGCAGGCCGCGTTGCACTCGATGTGCTCCAGGGTGACCTTGCCGTCGTCGGTCGTCTCGCCGTTGCCGACGCCCAGGTGCTCCTGGAGCGCCTCGAAGATGGCGTCGCCGCCCATCACCGCGCACAGCGTGTTGGTGCAGACGCCCACCTGGTAGTCGCCGGAGGGCTTGCGCCGGTACATGGTGTAGAAGGTGGCGACCGCGGTGACCTCGGCCGTGGTCAGGCCGAGCGTCTCCGCGCAGAACCGCATGCCGGTGCGTGTGACATGGCCTTCCTCCGACTGCACCAGGTGCAGCAGCGGCAGCAGGGCGGACCGGGAGTCCGGGTAGCGGGCGACGACCTCGCGCGCGTCCCGCTCGAGCCGGGCTCGGACGTCGTCCGGGTAGTCGGGCGCGGGCAGCTCGGGCATGCCCAGGCTGACGCCTCGCTCCGCCCGCTCCGAGGATGAGGTGGTCACCGGTCGACGCCTCCCATCACGGGGTCGATGGACGCGACGGCGACGATGACGTCGGCGACCTGGCCGCCCTCGCACATCGCCGCCATGGCCTGCAGGTTGGTGAAGGACGGGTCGCGGAAGTGGACCCGGTAGGGGCGGGTGCCGCCGTCGGAGACGGCGTGCACGCCCAGCTCGCCCTTGGGCGACTCGACGGCCGCGTACGCCTGTCCCGGCGGGACCCGGAAGCCCTCGGTGACCAGCTTGAAGTGGTGGATCAGGGCCTCCATGGAGGTGCCCATGATCTTCTTGATGTGGTCGAGGGAGTTGCCCAGGCCGTCCGGGCCGAGCGCCAGCTGGGCGGGCCAGGCGATCTTCTTGTCGGGGACCATGACCGGGCCGGGCTGGAGCCGGTCCAGGCACTGCTCGACGATCCGCAGCGACTGGCGCATCTCCTCCAGGCGGATCAGGAAGCGGCCGTAGGCGTCGCAGCTGTCGGCGGTCGGGACGTCGAAGTCGTACGTCTCGTAGCCGCAGTAGGGCTGCGCCTTGCGCAGGTCGTGCGGCAGGCCGGTGGAGCGCAGGATCGGGCCGGTGGCGCCGAGGGCCATGCAGCCGGCCAGGTCGAGGTAGCCGATGTCCTGCATGCGGGCTTTGAAGATGGGGTTCCCGGTGGCGAGCTTGTCGTACTCCGGGAGGTTCTTCTTCATCTTCTTCACGAACTCGCGGATCTGGTCCACCGCGCCGGGCGGCAGGTCCTGGGCGAGTCCGCCGGGGCGGATGTACGCGTGGTTCATCCGGAGGCCCGTGATCAGCTCGTAGATGTCGAGGATCATCTCCCGGTCACGGAATCCGTAGATCATGATCGTGGTGGCGCCGAGTTCCATGCCGCCGGTGGCGATGCACACCAGGTGGGAGGAGAGCCGGTTCAGCTCCATCAGGAGCACACGGATGATCTTGGCGCGGTCGGTGATCTGGTCCTCGATGCCGAGCAGCTTCTCGACGGCGAGACAGTAGGCGGTCTCGTTGAAGAAGGACGTCAGGTAGTCCATGCGCGTCACGAACGTGGTGCCCTGCGTCCAGGTCCGGTATTCGAGGTTCTTCTCGATCCCGGTGTGGAGGTAGCCGATGCCGCAGCGGGCCTCGGTGACCGTCTCGCCCTCGATCTCCAGGATCAGGCGGAGCACCCCGTGGGTGGAGGGGTGCTGCGGGCCCATGTTGACGACGATGCGCTCGTCGTCGGCCTTGGCCGCGGACTGGACGATCTCGTCCCAGTCGCCGCCGGTGACCGTGTAGACGGTGCCCTCGGTGGTCTCCCTGGGGGAGGCGTGGGAAGTGCTCACGAGTACGACCTCCGCTGGTCCGGAGCCGGGATCTGGGCGCCCTTGTACTCGACGGGGATGCCGCCGAGGGGATAGTCCTTGCGCTGCGGGTGGCCCTGCCAGTCGTCCGGCATCATGATCCGCGTCAGGGCCGGGTGACCGTCGAAGACGATCCCGAAGAAGTCGTACGTCTCCCGCTCGTGCCAGTCGTTGGTCGGATAGACCTGGACCAGGGACGGGATGCGCGGGTCGGCGTCCGGGGCGCTGACCTCCAGGCGGATCAGCCGGTTGTGGGTGATCGAGCGCAGGTGGTAGACGGCGTGCAGCTCGCGGCCCTTGTCGTTCGGGTAGTGGACGCCGCTGACGCCGGTGCACAGCTCGAAGCGCAGGGCCGGGTCGTCGCGCAGGGTGCGGGCGACGCGGACCAGGTGCTCGCGCTCGATGTGGAAGGTCAGCTCGTCGCGGTCGACGACCGTCTTCTCGATGGCGTTCTCCGGGAGCAGGCCCTGCTCCTCCAGGGCGCCCTCCAGTTCGTCGGCGACCTCGTCGAACCATCCGCCGTAGGGGCGGCTCGCCGGTCCCGGGAGCCGGACCGAGCGGACCAGGCCGCCGTACCCGGAGGTGTCGCCGCCGTTGTTCGCGCCGAACATGCCGCGCTGGACGCGGATCTCCTCGCCGCCCTGGCCGCGCTGGCCGGGCAGGTTGGAGGCGCTGAGGTCCTGCTCGGGGTTGGGCTGGTCAGGCCCGTGCGCACCCTGGGTGCCGTTCGCGTCGCTCACCGCAGCAGCCCCTTCATCTCGATCGTCGGCAGGGCCTTGAGCGCCGCTTCCTCCGCCTCCCGGGCCGCCTCCTCGGCGTTCACGCCGAGCTTGGTGCCCTGGATCTTCTGGTGGAGCTTGAGGATCGCGTCCATCAGCATCTCGGGCCGCGGCGGGCAGCCGGGGAGGTAGATGTCGACGGGGACGATGTGGTCGACGCCCTGGACGATGGCGTAGTTGTTGAACATGCCGCCCGAGGAGGCGCACACGCCCATGGAGATCACCCACTTGGGGTTGGGCATCTGGTCGTAGACCTGCCGCAGCACCGGGGCCATCTTCTGGCTGACCCGCCCGGCGACGATCATCAGATCGGCCTGGCGCGGGGAGCCGCGGAAGACCTCCATGCCGAAGCGCGCCAGGTCGTAGCGCCCGGCACCGGTGGTCATCATCTCGATGGCACAGCAGGCGAGGCCGAAGGTGGCGGGGAAGACCGACGCCTTGCGCACCCACCCGGCTGCCTGCTCGACGGTGGTCAGCAGGAAGCCGCTCGGCAGCTTTTCTTCGAGTCCCATGAGTTAAGGCCCCTCAGTCCCATTCCAGGCCGCCGCGCCGCCACACGTAGGCGTAGGCGACGAAGACGGTGAGCACGAAGAGCAGCATCTCCACGAGCCCGAAGACCCCCAGGGCGTCGAAGGTGACGGCCCAGGGGTAGAGGAAGACGATCTCGATGTCGAAGACGATGAAGAGCATCGCCGTCAGGTAGTACTTGATGGGGAAGCGCCCGCCGCCGGCCGGCGTGGGGGTCGGCTCGATACCGCACTCGTAGGCTTCGAGCTTGGCGCGGTTGTACCGCTTCGGACCGATCAGCGTGGCCATGACCACGGAGAAGATCGCAAAGCCTGCCCCGAGGGCTCCCAGTACGAGGATGGGCGCATACGCGTTCACCGCTCCTCGCTCCTCTCAGTCGGCACTGACTGCTGGCGGTTTTGCATCGGGCTCACATCTGCCTCACCGGTCTCACCAACCCCGTTCGTCCCGGCGAAGATCGAGAACATGTGAAGCAGGTCACAAGCCCAACTGCCTCGCATCTTATGCCTGCCGCTCTGTGATCTGCGACACGGGGTATTGCACAAGCTTTGTGATCTCCACCACCTGGCGAAGGATCATGAAGTCGTATGAGCGGTGATCTTCACACGCGAAGCGTCAGAGTGATCACTACTGGTGACATTTTCACTCGTCGCCGCAGGTCGATAGGGGCGTCTCCATATCAAGAGAGTTCCCGTGCATGCAAATTGGCTTTGCAGTCGATCTCTTGATAGTGGCCCCCGTTCACACCTCGGAAGGAGGTTCGGGAGCCGGTGTGGACGTGTGCACGCGTTCACGAACTCGCCGGCCACCGGAACGCGCGCCAGACGCACCCGTCGCCGCAACCGTTCCGTGACCTCCGCCACATTCATGAGAGGGCCCTGGGAACCGGGCTTGGCCAACCACCCCAACCGGTGGTAGGCCGCGGGCAATTCGGGCGTAACGACGAAAACCCATGATCACAGGCTTGAGGGGGTGGGTCCGCAATGTCCGTTACGGCGTCAATAAGGAGTCTGCGGGGAGGGTTTCGGGGGCCGAATTGAACAACTGTGGCGCAGACCACGTTTCTTGAAGGTATGGAGGAGGCCCTGATACCGGTTGTTCCCATGTCCCACACCGCTCACATACGCAGCCACCGGAAGCCCCGTCGCAGCGCGTCGAAGATCGCGATGCGGGCCGGAGTTGCCGGTGGCATCCTCAGCACCGTGGCAGTCGCCGGTGCGTCGGGTCCGGCGAACGCCGCCGAACCGGTGACGCAGACGCTCGAACTGCCCACCCTGACGGCCGACCTGGCCGCCCAGGTCGCCGAGTCCGCGGACGCCACGGAACTGGCCGCCGCGAACTACGAGCTGCAGGCCGAGCGTGACGCGGCCGCCGCCCAGGCCGCCAAGGAGGCCAAGGCCGACCTCGCCGTGGCCAAGAAGAAGGCCGAGGCCAAGAAGAAGGCCGAGGAGGCCGCGCGCAAGGCCGCCGCCGAGCGCGCCGCACGCGACGCCGAGCGGGTCACGCTCGCCGCGTCCGCCGACGTCTCCGCCCCGTCCGCCTCCGCCTCCACCCCGTCCGTTACCGCGCCCGCCAGCGGCAGCGTCGGGACGGTCATCGCCTTCCTCAAGGCCCAGCTGGGCGACGCCTACGTCATGGGCGCCACCGGCCCCAACGCCTGGGACTGCTCCAGCCTCGTCCAGGCCGCGTTCCGCGAGGTCGGTGTGGACCTGCCGCGCGTGTCGCAGGACCAGTCGATGATGGGCACCGAGGTCTCCCTGTCCAACCTCCAGCCCGGCGACATCCTGTACTGGGGCGGCAAGGGCTCCGCGTACCACGTGGGCGTGTACATCGGGGGCGGTCAGTACCTGGACGCCGCGAACCCCTCCAAGGGCGTCGTCATCCAGGACCTCTCCGGCTACCCGGCGTCGGGCGCGGTGCGCGTCCTCTGAGCCCTCGCTCGACACCGTGGAAAGGGCCGCAGCCGCTCGGGGGCCGCGGCCTTTTCCCGCGTACCGCCGGCCTCCGGCGCTGCGGACACACCTAGGTCGTGTCCGCAAAGTCCCGTCGTCCGCCCGAAGGGCGGGCCCCGCGGCGTCTGGTGCGTGCTCTCGGCGCGCCGGGCGGAGTCCCTCGTACTGGATGTACTTGGGGCTTCGCCCGGCGCGGCGAGAGTGCGTGCCAGGCGTCGCGGGGCAGACGGGACTTT
>NZ_MUND01000869.1 GCF_002154375.1 Streptomyces glaucescens
GCCCGGCCGGCCGGGCCTCAGCCGGTGCCGGGCGTCCAGGTGCGGGTGGTGACGACGACGGCCCCCCGGACTTCGGCGGCCACGGACTCCCCGGGAGCCCGCCCCGGCAGGTGCACCGGGGCGTCGGCGGCCAGCGGGAGGACCCTCAGGGTGAGCCCGTGGGCGCGCAGCGCGTCGGGCGGGAGCCGGTCGAGGGCGATCTCCCAGGGGCGTCCGGCGAAGAACTGGTCGGCGACGAGGCGGTCTCCGAGGTAGGCGCGGGCCACGTCACCGGTCCAGTCGAGGCGCAGCAGGGTGCGTCCCTCCTCCGCGAGGAGGGCGTCCGGTACGTCGACGCGGTACTCGGCGGCGACGGTGCCGAAGTACTCGTCCGCGGGGGCGCTCGCCCGGCCCTGGACGCCGGTGACGGGCCGGGGCGCGGGACCGGCGGCCCGGAGCGGGGTGACCGGTACGGCGGTCTCCCCCGCGGTCCGCTCGCCGAGCCGCGTGTAGCGGGTGAACACCCCGTCCTCGGTGGCCTTCGTCCCCGCCGGGTCCCGTTCCGGCGCGGGCAACACGGCGAACGAGGGCTGGGCGGCGGCGACCTCGACCAGGGCGTCCGTACCGGGGCGCAGCCCGGTGAGCAGGGTCCGGCCGCCGACGGTGACGACCTCGCCGGACGGTGTGCTCACGGAGGCCACCGTGCCTGCGTCCAGGGCGAGTTCGGGCGTGATGCCGTCGGTGGCGGCGAGCACCAGAACGGTGCGGCCGTCGTCCTCGACCGTGCACACCGGCTGCGCGGTGGCCCAGTCGAGCCGCAGCCCGCCGATCTCCAGGCGCAGCGGCCAGCAGAAGTACGCGCCCGGAGGCACGGTGACGGGGCTGGTGGGCAGGGTGAGGGCGGGCGCGTCGGGGAACTCCACCGTGAAGGCGGTGTCCGGGTGGGCGGGCAGCGGCTCGTGCGGCTGGTGGTTGGTGACGAACAGGAAGCCGGAGTCGCCGTCGGCGCGCACGGCCCAGCGCAGGGTGTCGCGGTCGTGCTGGCCGTCGGGCTGCCGCTCGGGCAGCACGGACTCCGTCGCCGCGATCCGGTCGCCGAAGTCGGCCAGCAGCAGGTGCTGGAGCCGCAGTGCGTGGTACGAGGGGCGGACC
>NZ_MUND01000870.1 GCF_002154375.1 Streptomyces glaucescens
CCCGAACAGCGCCGGGCGCAGCTCGGGCGCGAGATACCAGTCACGCTGCTGCCAGCCCATCGCCGTCGGGTCCAGGGCGGGCAGCAGCGCCGCCCAGGGTTCGGCGGGCTCCGGCACGGGCTCCTCGTCGCCCTCGACGACGTACCCCGTGCCCTCGTCCAGTGCCACCTCCCGCGCCCCGATCGCCCCCAGCGCCCGGCGCACCTCCGTCACCCGCCACCCCGTCCACCACTTCAGGTCGGCCTCGCCGGCCGGTCCGCAGACGGTGAGCCAGCGGCGCAGCAGGGCGGCCTGGGCCCCGGCGACGTCCAGCTCGGGATGGTCCGGCGCCGGTGCCCAGCGGAACTGCGACGACGTCCAGGAGCCCAGCGGCCGGCCCCGGACCACCTTGCCCTCCACGCCCAGCACCCGCAGCAGCCGCCCGGAGACGGTGTGCACACCCTCGTAGCTCTTCCCGGCCGCGTACACGAACTGCTCCCGCAGCCGTGGCTCGTCCGTGGCCAGCTCCGCCGCCGTCGCCTCCCCGCGCCGGGCCAGCGCCGCCAGCGTCGACGCCTCCACCTCGGCCAGCCACGCCGCGTCCGGCGCGCCCGCCTTCGCCATGTCCTTCACCAGCGAGGCGCGTTCGCGGGCGGCGACCGCGATGCCCGTCGAGGCGTGCACCACGGCGGTCAGCTCCACCGGGAGGACGAACACGGTGTGGCGCATGCCGTGCATCCGGACCAGGGACCTGTCCTCGTACAGCGCCCGCTCGGTCTCCGCGACCGTCTTCACCGGCTCCGCCAGCCGCGCCCCCACCGCCAGATACACCGTCGCCGGATCCGTGCCGTGCAGCGCCACCAGCGCCTCGGCGACGTCCTCGGGGCGCGTGGCCCTGGTCCCCGCCGCCAGCCGGTGCCGTATCCCCAGCCGGGCCCGCCGCTCGGCCACGCCGATCTGCCGCCGCGCCGCCCCTCCGCTCATACCGACCTCACACCCGTCGATCCGTACTGCTGGTCCGTACCACCGGTCCGTACCGCGGTCCTTACCGCCGGTCCGTACCGCGGTCCTTACCGCCGGATCCGTCCCCGTCGATCCGCCCCGCGGCACCGCGCTGCCGATCCTGCCCGACACCACTGACAACCGGCCCGCGCCCGGCACCTCGCCCGGGTCACCCGTTCGCCGTACTGGGCATGCGCCACCCCTGCCCACGGCCGTTCACTGCCAACAGGAGGCGGCGACCCAGGGAGATGTGCGAGCGATGCAGCGCCACGGCAACGACCACCGCATACGGCCATCGGCCGCCGCCACACCATGACGGCCACCCCCGGCCCGACGGGCCCCACCAGTCCCGGCAACTCCGGCAACCCCACCGGCCCCGCCAGCCCCGCCGTCCGTGTCGACCGCGGCAGGGCCGCCCGCAAACGCGTCACCCGCACCGCACACGCCGGCTGGCTCGCGCCCGTGGACCGGCAGGACCCCATCGCCGTACTGGAGAAACAGGGCCGCGACCGGCTGCCGGAGCTGCTGCCCATCCGGTACGGACGCATGGCCGCCTCCCCGTTCGCCTTCCTGCGCGGCGCCGCCGCCGTGTTCGCCGCCGACCTCGCCACCCGGCCGCACACCGGGCTGACCGTGCAGTTGTGCGGTGACGCCCACCTGCTCAACTTCGGCGTCTACGCCTCCCCGGAACGCGCCCTGCTCTTCGACCTCAACGACTTCGACGAGACCTACCCCGGTCCCTTCGAGTGGGACGTCAAACGGCTCGCCGCCAGCGTCGCGGTCGCCGCCCGGGAGAACGGGCACACCGACCCCAAGGCGCACCGCGCCGCCCTGGAGTCGGCCGCCGCCTACCGCACCGCCATGCGGCGGCTGGCCCTGATGGGCGAACTGGACGCCTGGTACGAGCGGATCGAGGCCGACCGGCTGCTGCCCCTGGTCCGGTCCGCGCGCAGCCGCCGTAGGGTCGAGGCCAGCCTCACCCGGGCCCGCCGCCGCACCAGCCTCCAGGCCCTGGACAAACTGACCGAGATCGTCGACGGCCGCCGCCGTATCCTCCACGACCCGCCGCTGCTCGAACCGGCCGGCGCCCCCGACGCCGCCGCCCTGCGCAAGATCTTCAGCGACTACCGGTCCACCCTCGCCGAGGAGCGGCGGCTCCTCCTCGACCGCTACCGGTACGTCGACGCCGCCCGCAAGGTGGTCGGTGTGGGCAGCGTCGGCACCCGCTGCTTCATCGTGCTGCTGGAGGGGCGTGATGCCGACGACCCGCTGTTCCTCCAGGTCAAGGAAGCCGGGACATCCGTCCTGGAGGAGCATCTGCCGAGCGGGCCGTACGACCATCCCGGCCATCGGGTGGTCGCCGGCCAGCGGCTGCTCCAGGCCGCCGGGGACATCTTCCTCGGCTGGATGACCGGACCCCAGGGCCGCTCCTACTACTGGCGGCAGCTGCGCGACATGAAGGGCACCGCCGACGTCGCCGGGATGAGCCCCGCCGAGCTGCGGGCCTACGCCGCTCTGTGCGGCACCGCCCTGGCCCGCGCGCACGCCCGCTCCGGAGACCGCATCGCGATCGCCGCCTACCTCGGCGGCGCCGACACCTTCGACCGCGCGATCGCCGACTTCGCCCTGGCCTACGCCGACCAGACCGCCGCCGACCACACCGCCCTGGGCGCGGCCGTCGCGGCGGGCGTGGTCGCGGCCGCGCCGGACGTGTGAGTCGGTGCCGACGGCCCGGAAAAGCGGATGCGGCGCCCCCTCGGCACCGGGCATTCTCAAGGACATCACCCCAAACCCACGTCCCAGGGAAGGAGGCCCTGTCATGGGCACCATCGTGCTTTCCGGGGCGGTCGTCCTGGTCGTCCTGGGCTTCGGAAACCCCCTCTACTGGCTGGCCGCCGTCGCACTGCTCCTCCTGTACGTCCGCCACGGCCGGGAACCGGCCGCACCGCCCCCCACCGGACCGGCGTCCGCCCCCACCACCTACCAGGCGTACCGCGCCCGGCGCGACCAGCAGGCCAAGTGGGAGCGCCGCTACCGCCGCGAGCGCCCCATGGAAACCCGCCGCCAGGAGCGCGGACGGAGCCGCTGAGCCACCGCGCCCCCGGGTCCCGGATCCCCCGGTACCCGGGGGCGCGG
>NZ_MUND01000871.1 GCF_002154375.1 Streptomyces glaucescens
CGCGAGAGGGCCCAGCCGTGATCCACCGGGCCGATGCCGCCACCGAGGGCGAAGCCAGCCGCGATGGCCCCGGTGACGTACTCCTTGGCCGCCCTGACCGCCTCCGGCACGGTGTGCCCCCGCGCGAGGTGGGAGGCGATCGCCGAGGCGAGGGTGCAGCCCGTGCCGTGGGTGTGGCGGTTGTCGTGCCGGGGTGCGCGCAGCCAGTGCTCCTCGGAGCCGTCGGTGAGGAGGTCGACGGCCTCACCGGCCAGGTGGCCGCCCTTGATCACCACCCAGCGGGGACCGTACGCCAGGACGGCCGCCGCGGCCTCCCGCAGCTGCGCCTCGGATTCGACCCGCACGCCGGTCAACTGGGCGACCTCGTCCAGGTTGGGCGTGGCGACGGTGGCGACCGGCAGCAGCTTGGTACGGACGGACTCCAGCGCGGAGGCCGCCAGCAGCGCGTCCCCGTGCTTGGAGACCCCCACCGGGTCCACCACCGCCGGGGCGTCCGTAACGGAGATCAGATCGGCGACCGTCTCGACGAGTTCCGCCGAGGCGAGCATCCCGGTCTTCACCGCCTGGACGCCGATGTCGTCCACGACGCTGCGGTACTGCGCCCGCACCGCCTCCACCGGCAGTTCCCAAGCACCCTGGACGCCCAGCGAGTTCTGCGCGGTCACCGCGGTGATCACGCTCATCCCGTGGACCCCGAGCGCGAGCATCGTCTTCAGGTCGGCCTGGATGCCGGCGCCGCCGCCGGAGTCCGAACCGGCCACGGTCAGCACCCTCGGTGGCGCGCTCACGACTCCATGTCCCCGAAGTGGTCCCAGCCGCCCTTGCTGGTCCAGGGCGCCCCGTCCACCGTCACCTGCGGCAGCGCGGAGGGGTTCAGCACCTCGCCGATGACCTTCCAGCGGGCGGGCAGCTTCACGTCCGGCGGGAAGGTCGCCACGATCGCGTGGTCCTCGCCCCCGGTCAGCACCCACTGGAGCGGGTCCACGCCGACGGCCTG
>NZ_MUND01000872.1 GCF_002154375.1 Streptomyces glaucescens
CCGGGAGCCGGGAGCCGGGAGTCGGGGGCCACGTCCGTCGACACGCTTATTCGCTTGTCCGGCATGCCCACAGGCGTGAGGATCGGCGCATGGTTCCTGTGCCGGATGGGCGTGCCGGTATCGACGCCGGCCTGGTGAAGCGTCTGATCGCCGCTCAGTTCCCCGAGTGGAGCGGTCTGCCGGTGGTGCCGGTGGAGGTGGACGGCTGGGACAACCGCACCTACCGGCTCGGTGAGGGGATGACGGTCCGGCTGCCCACCGCCGCCGGTTACGCGCCCGCGGTCGACAAGGAATGCGAGTGGCTGCCCCGCCTGGCGCCTTCCCTGCCCGTGGCCGTCCCCCCGGTCCTGGCCAAGGGAGTCCCGGGCGAGGGATATCCCCATCCCTGGTCCGTACGCGGCTGGCTTCCCGGGGAAACGGCTACGCCCCGACGCATCGCCGACATGGCCCGGTTCGCCACCGACGTCGCCGAGTTCGTTCTGGCCCTGCAGCGCTGCGATCCCACGGGCGGTCCCCTCGCCGGGGCCCACAGCTGGTATCGCGGCGCGTCTCCTCGTCGTAGTGGGCGGGCGACGCGCCGC
>NZ_MUND01000873.1 GCF_002154375.1 Streptomyces glaucescens
CCCGTACCGACGTTCCTAGCGTTTCGGTCATCGAGGTGCATTTCTGGCGCAAGCGGAAAAGGTCCGCAGCTGCTCCTCGGGGACCGGAGGATTCACCATGCGCGCGATACGCGTCGCCTCGGCCGCACTGCTGGGCCTCACCGCCCTCGGCCTGACCGCCCCCGCCGCGCACGCGCGCGGTGACGAGACCGGCTTCCAGGGCACCGTGCTGCCTCAGACCATCGCGGCCGGCGGCCAGGTGACACTCCGGGCCGTCGGCTGCGCCACGGACGTCCGCATCAGCTCGGGCATCTTCCAGGACGTCGTCATCCGCAGGGGCGAGTCGCACGCCAAGGCCGTCGTCGACTGGGACGTCAAGGCAGGTGCCAGCTACGAGATCACGTTCTACTGCGGCACCTTCTGGCAGACGTCGAACGTCACCATCGCGGGCGGCCGGCAGGGCCACTCCTCCACCCCGGCGCCCATCGTGCCCAGCCGGGGCGCGCACGCCGGTGAGGGCGGCACCGTCGCCGGGTTCGACCTGCGGGAGATCGGACTGGGCGCCCTGCTCATCTCGGGCTCGATCGGCGCCGCGTACCACCTGTCCCGCCGCACCGGCGACGACGGCGCCTGACCGCCGCCGCACCCACCGCACAGGAACCCACCCGCACAGGCCTTCGCCC
>NZ_MUND01000874.1 GCF_002154375.1 Streptomyces glaucescens
CCGGTGAGGCGAGACCCCCGCCCAGGTCGGTCGAGCCCGTCCGTGCGCTGTCGCGCAGCCGCACGCCCGTCAGGAAGAGGGCGACGACTGGCCGGTCCTGTCGGCCCGTTCACGCCGGGCGGGGGTCTCGACGGCCACGGGAGCGGGCTCGGCGGCGATGTCGAGGCCGCAGGTGCCGGTCGCCGTCACACCGTCCTTGCCCGCCATCCGCACCGTGGTCCGGCCGTCGCGGTCCTGGCTGTAGGCGGCCGTGCAGACCAGCTGGCGCAGCGCGGTCGCGTCCAGTGCGCCGAGGGCCAGCGGAAGGGTCACCGCGACTTCCGCGTTCGGGGACAGTTCGACCCCGATGCCCCCGGCGGTGACCCGGGGCAGCGAGGTGCCGAGCCCCGCGGACTTCTCGGCCGGTCCGGGACCGGTGAGCAGGGCGGCGATCGCCTTCTCCGTCGTGACCGGCTCGGTCGGGCCGTCGGGTCCCCCGTAGCCGGCCCCGAATCCCGACGATTCCGTGACCGACCGGCTCACCGGACTCAGGGCCCCGTCGGGGGCGCGGAAGAAGAGCAGCGCGTCGTACCCGGGGTTGACGAAGGCCTGGACCGAGGCGGGGCCGCCCGCCTCGATGACATCGGTCTCCTGGATGCCGCAGCCACCGAGCAGCAGGGCAGCCGCCATCGGCACCGCGACACCGGCCGTCCGGCCGCGCGTCCGCCCCCGCCTCATCCGTCGTCCTCCTCCGCGTGCAGCGGTATCTCGACGGTGAAGACGGCACCGCCGCGCGGCAGGTTCCCCGCGCGGATCGTCCCGCCGTGCAGCCTGACGTTCTCCAGGGTGATCGCCAGCCCCAGTCCGCTGCCCGCCGAGCGGGTACGGGCCGCGTCGGCCTTGTAGAAGCGGTCGAAGATGTGTGGCAGCACCTCCGGCCGGATCCCGGGCCCGCTGTCGGCGACCTCCGTGACCAGCACGGGCACACCGTGGGACCGCGCCTCGAGACGCAGCCGTACGGTGACGGGCGCGCCGCCGTGCCGCAGCGCGTTGCCGACGAGATTGGCGACCACGATGTCGAAGCGGCGCGGGTCGAGCCGGGCGCGAATGCCGGGGGGCAGTTCGGCGCGGACC
Source organism: Streptomyces glaucescens (assembly GCF_002154375.1). Lineage (GTDB taxonomy): Bacteria > Actinomycetota > Actinomycetes > Streptomycetales > Streptomycetaceae > Streptomyces > Streptomyces glaucescens. The sequence continues at coordinate 1,114 of NZ_MUND01000874.1, forward strand.
CGGCCGTCCGTCCAGTGCCGGTTCTCCAGGGTCTTGCGGATGGCCTCCGCCGCGTCGATCTCGTCGGTGTGCAGCTCCGCCGCGCGCGCGTCGAAGCGGGAGATCTCCATCAGGTCCTCGACGAGCACGGCGAGCTTCCCCGTCTCGGAGCTGATCAGCCGGACCGCGCGGGCGGTGTCGGGGTCCAGCCGGCCCGCGTCCTCGTCGAGGACCTCGGTGACGGCGAGCATCCCGGCGAGCGGGGTGCGCAGTTCGTGCG
>NZ_MUND01000875.1 GCF_002154375.1 Streptomyces glaucescens
GCGAGCGCGGGCACGAGACGGACACGGCGGTGCAGGGCGCCGCCGGAATCTTCGCGCAGCACCTCCACGCCTACGACGCCGTCGTGGCCAACAACGTCCTGCACCGGATGCCCGACCCGGAGACGGCCGTGGCCACCATGGCCCTGCTGCTCGCCCCGGGCGGCCGCCTCTACCTCCTCGAACGCGCGTATCCCACCCCCCTCGCGCTGGTCACCGCGCTGCCGCTGGAGGCACGCGCGGGACGGTTCGAGGACGGCCGGCCGGCCGGCGACTGGCTGTACGGCCCCGAGCGCTGGGCGCGGGCCTGCGCCGAGGCCGGACTGGACGACGTGCGGGTCCTGCGCACCGAGGCCACCGGCGAGATCCTGCTGTGCGCCGACCGGCCCGGGACCGCTCGCGGCATCGACCCGGAGCAGGTGCGCCGCTGGGCCGCGGACCGGCTGCCCGACCACATGGTCCCGGCGCATCTCACCGTGCTGCCGGCACTGCCGCTCAGCGCCAACGGAAAGGTCGACCGGCGCCGGATCCGGACCGTGCTCGAACACTCCGCCGACCGGCCCCGCGACGTGGGCGACCCGCCGCGCGGCGCCACCGAGACGTTCGTCGCCGAACGGTGGACCAAGCTGCTCGGGCTGGACTCGGTCGGCCGCGACGAGAACTTCTTCCGGCTCGGCGGCGACAGCCTCCTCGCGACGCGCTTCGTCGCCGAGGTACGCGAGGCATGGGGCGTCGAGCTGCCCATGCGCGAGGTGATGCGCACCCCGACCGTCGCGGGACTGGGTGCGCTGATCGACCGGCTCGCCCCGGCCGGCGGCCGAGGGCCGGCCGACGGGGACGGCGGCTGGGACAGCGGGGACGACTGCGAAGAGGGTGCGGTGTGAACGCCAACGATCTGCTCGACGACTTCCGGGGCGCCGGTATCCGACTGTGGCGCGACGGGGAGCAGCTGCGCTTCCGCGCGCCCCGCGGCGCCATGACCGACGAGCGGCTGGCGGAACTGCGCCGCCGCAAGGCGGAACTCCTCACCCTCGTGGCCGACACCGCCGCGCAGCCGGACCCGGGCCGGCCGCAGGGCGGCGAGAAGATCTGGCAGGACCGGCCGGAGGCCCGCGAGGAGCCCTTCCCGCTGACCGACATCCAGTCGGCCTATCTCTTCGGCCGCAACCCGGCCTTCGACTACGGCGGCGTCTCCTGCCACATCTACCTGGAGTTCGAGTACCCGGCGGACCTCGACCCGCGGCGCCTCCAGCAGGCCTGGGACGGTCTGGTGCGACGCCACGACACCCTGCGCACGGTCATCTCCGAGGACGGCACCCAGCGGGTCCTGCCCGAACTGCGGGACACCGCCATCGCCGTCGCCGACCTGCGCGGAGCACCCGACGACACGGTCGGCAAGGCGATCGCCGGAGTGCGCGACGAGCTGTCCCACAAGGTGCACCCCACGGGCGAGCGCCCCATGCACGAGCTGCGCCTGACCCTGGCCACCGGGCGCAGCGTGCTGCACGTGTCGGTGGACTTCATGGCGCTCGACTGGCTCAGCATGCAGCAGGTGCTGTCCGAGCTGGACCGCCGCTACCGGCAGCCCGACTGCGAACTTCCCCCGGTGGACGCCACCTTCCGGGACTACGTCCTCGCCGAGCGCCGGCTGCGGGAGACCGAACGGTACGCGCGCGACCGCGCCTACTGGCTGGACCGCGTCGACGAGCTGCCCGGCGCCCCGGTGCTGCCGCTGCGCGACGACCACGACCCGGCGACCACCCCGCCCCGCTTCCGGCGTCTGACGGCCACCCTGGACCAGCGCGTGTGGCAGGCGCTGAAGGCGCGGGCCGGTACCCACGGCATCACACCGGCCAACGCGGTGCTGGCGGCGTACGCGGAGACGATCGGCCGCTGGAGCAGCGTCGAACGCTTCTGTCTGGGACTGCCCGTGCTCAACCGGATGCCGCTGCACCCGCACGTCGACCGGCTCCTGGGCGACTTCACCTCGCTGAGCCTGCTGGCCGTCGACCGCGAGGGCAGGAACAGCTTCGCCGACCGGGCCCGCGCCCTGGGCGAGCGGGTCTTCGACGACCTCGACCACCGGCTGTACAGCGGCGTGGAGGTGCTGCGCGAGCTGGCCCGGCGCCGCGGGCGGGAGGCGGCGGCGCTGCCGGTGGTCTTCACCGGCAGCATCGGGGTCGGCGGCACCACGGTGTCCCCGGCGGGCCGCGACCCGCGGCCGGTGTACGGCATCAGCCAGACCCCGCAGGTGTGGATCGACTGCCAGGTGGGCGACCAGTTCGGCGGCCTGGACATGAACTGGGACGTGCGGGAGGGCGTCTTCCCGGACGGCCTGGTGGACGACATGTTCGCCGCGTTCGAGGGGCTGCTGCATCGGCTGGCGGAGCGGGACGAGCCGTGGTCGGCGGTCGATCCGCAGCCGCTGCCGGAGCGGCAGCGCGCCGTGCGGACCGCGGTGAACGCCACTCAGGCGCCCGCGCCGGACCGCCTGCTGCACGAACCGCTCGTCGCCTACGCCCGCCGCAACCCGGACCGGGTCGCGGTGATCGACCCCGCCGGCTCGCTGACCTACGCGCAGTGGCTGGGGCGCGCGGCCGGGGTGGCCGAGCAGCTGCGGGCCGCGGGCTGCCGCCCCGGCGACTTCGTCGGCGCCCTCATCGACAAGTGCCGGGACCAGGCCGTCGGTGTGCTCGGCGTGCTCCTCGCGGGCGGGGTCTACGTCCCGGTCGACCTCGGCCAGCCGAGGAGCCGCCGGGACCGGATCCTCACCGACAGCGGGACCCGCTTCGCGGTCGTCACCGGCCCCGTGACCGGTGAACTGCCCGCCGGTGTCCGGGCGGTGGACGTGGGGGGCGTGCGGCCCGTCCCGGTGGCGGACGTCCCCGACGAGCGCCCGGTGGCACCCGGGGAACTGGCCTACGTGATGCACACCTCCGGCTCGACCGGGGTGCCCAAGGGCGTGATGATCAGCCACCTCGCCGCCGCCAACACCGTGCACGACATCAACGAGCGCTTCGGCGTCGGCGAGTCCGACCGGGTGCTGGGCCTGGCGGCGCTGAGCTTCGACCTGTCCGTGTACGACCTGTTCGGCCCGCCGGCCCTGGGCGCCCCCCTGGTCCTGCCGGACCCCGCCCGCCGCGGCGACCCCTCGCACTGGGCCGCGATGGTGGCCGAGCACCGTGTGACCCTGTGGAACTCGGTCCCCGCCCAGCTCCAGATGCTGATGCACTACCTGGACGCCGAGCCCGCCGAACTCACGAGTCTCCGGCTCGCGTTGCTGTCGGGCGACTGGATCCCGCTGTCGCTGCCCGCCCATGCCGGCCGGCACCTCCCGGGCACCGAACTGATCAGCCTGGGCGGGGCCACGGAGGCGGCGATCTGGTCGATCCACCACCGCATCGGCGCCGTCGAACCGCACTGGCGCAGCATCCCGTACGGCACCCCGCTGGCGAACCAGCGCTTCCATGTGCTCGACAGCGCGCTGCGCGACCGGCCCGACCTGGTCACCGGCGAGCTGTACATCGCCGGTATCGGCCTGGCCACGGGCTACCTCAACGACCCCGAGCGCACCGCGGAGCGGTTCCTGCGGCACCCGGAGACGGACGAGCGGCTGTACCGCACCGGCGACCTCGGCCGCTACCTGCCCGACGGCGAGATCGAGTTCCTCGGCCGGGCCGACCAGCAGGTCAAGATCCGCGGCCACCGCATCGAACTCGGCGAGATCGAGGCGGTGCTCGGCGAGCACCCGGCGGTGGGCACCCCGGTGGTGCTGGCGGCGGGCAGCGACGCCTTCGAGCGGGCCCTGGTCGCCTTCGTGATCCCGGCGCAGGAGGCCGGGGCCGCGGATCCTCAGGAACTCATCGGCTGGGTGGCCGAACGGCTGCCGTCGCACATGGTCCCGGCGCGGGTGCGGATCGTCGAGACGCTGCCCCTGACCGCGAACGGCAAGGTCGACCGCAAGCGGCTGCTGGAGTCCGCGCCGGCACCCGGCGCGCCGCGGACCGAGCACTCCGAGCCGCCGCGCCCCGGCCTCGAACAGCGGCTCGCGCAGCTGTGGGCCGAGGTGCTGGGCGGTGAACCACCCAGTCGGGAGAGGGGATTCTTCGACGCCGGCGGCAACTCCCTGCTCGCCGCCCAGTTCGTCGGCCAGGTGCGGGAACGGGTCGCCGAGGCCGCGCACGTCACCTTCGACGTCCTGCTGCGCGCGCTGCTCGACACGCCGACGGTCGCCGGACTGGCCCAGTGGCTGGAGTCCACCGCCGCCCCGGCACGGACCCCGCAGACGCCGGCGGCCACCGCCCCGCGGTCGTCGCTGATCCCGCTGGGCGGCTCCGGGCGGGGTCCGGTGCGGCTGCTCGTGCACGACGGCACCGGCACCCTGGCGCCGCACCGGTCCCTCATCACCGAACTCACCGCCCGCGGACCGCTGTTCGGGCTCGCCGCGCCCGACACCGACCCGCATGCCGGCCTCACCGCATCCGGCCTGGTCGAGCAACGGGCCGTCGGCTACGCCCGCGAGGTGCAGGCCGCCGGACTCGACGACGTCGAGATCGTCGGCTACTGCCTCGGCGGCCCGGTCGCCCTCGAACTGGCCCGGGCGCTCGGCGAGGCCGGCGTGACGGTGCGCCGGCTGACCCTCGTCTCCAGCCACCGCGTTCCGGACCCGCCGCACGACGAGCTGGTGCTGGACTACGCCTTCACCCGGGCGATGGGGGCCGACCCGGCAGCCCTCGGCTGGCCGGAGGACGAGACGGCCGTCGGCCGGGCCCTCGCCGCGGCGCCGGCCGGCTCGCCGGGCACCCTCGGGCAGGTGACGGGCGACGAGGCGCTGGAGTCGGTCGCCGAGCGGTTCCGCGCCCTCGGGCAGCGGGACACCGCCGAACGGCGAGCGGAACTGCACCAGGCGCTCGCCGCCGCCGACCCGGCGCACGGCGGCCCGGAGCGGATCGCGGCGCTGCACACCGCCTTCGCCCGGACCGTCGAGGCGGTGGCGCGCTACGAGCCCGAGCCGTACGCGGGAGACATCACCTTCCTCCGCCCGGCCGGACCCGGGCCCCTGCTGCCCGGTCCGCGGGACGACACGGCCGATTTCTGGCGCGAGGTGTGCCTGGGCGACCTGACGGTCGTCGACATCCCGGGCGACCACTTCGGCTGCCTCCGGCCCCCGCACGTGACGCGGACGGCGGCCGCGATCGCGACACCCGAGGCGGACGCCCGATGACGGGCGTGCGGCCGGGCCCGATGCGGGTCGTCGTGTGCGGTACGCGCTTCGGCCAGGTGTATCTCTCCGCGCTGGCCCGGGCCGCCCCGGAGCGTTACCGGCTGGCCGGCATCGTCGCCCGGGGCAGCGACCGCTCGGTCGCCCTGGCCGAGGAGTACGGCGTTCCGCTGTACCGCGCCGTCGAGGAACTGCCCGACGACATCGACGCGGCCTGTGTCGTGGTGTCGACCGCGGTCGGCGGCGGCCGGGGCGCCGAGCTGGCCCGCGCCCTGCTCGACCGCGGAGTGCACGTGCTCCAGGAGCACCCGCTGCACCCCACCGAACTGGCGGACTGCCTGCGGGTGGCGCGCCGGGCCGGGACCCAGTACATGGTGAACACCTTCTACCCGCACCTCGAACCGGTCCGGCGGTTCATCTCGTCCGCCCGCCGGCTCGTCGAGCTGCGCAAGCCGGTGTTCGTCGACGCCCTGTGCGCGGTGCAGGTCTCGTTCGACCTGCTCGACATCCTGGCGGAGGTCTTCGACGGACTGCGGCCCTGGTCGCTGACCCCGCCGGCCGGCGGGG
>NZ_MUND01000876.1 GCF_002154375.1 Streptomyces glaucescens
GTGGCGTGGCGGACGGCGTCGCCGCCCCCACCCCGGCCGGCGCCGACGCCGTCCGCCACGCCACCCTCGGCCTCGCCCTGCGCGGCCACCGTCCGGAGGCGCTGCTCGCGAACCGGGCGTTCCCGGAGCCGGGCGGCGAGGCCGACGGCTGGCTGGCCGGGCCGCTCGCCCAGCAGCGCAAGGTCCTGGCGGAGTGGGAGGAGACGTACGACGTCCATGCCGTGCCGCACCTCGGTCGCGACCCGCGCGGAGCGGACGATCTCGCCGCCCTCCCGGTACCGGCCGTCAAGTCCGGCACCACCACCGTCGAGTGGCCCGTCACCGACCGTCTCGCCGAGGACGGCGTGCTCGTCTGGCACATCCCGCTGCCCGGCGCCGTCCGCGACGACCTCGACCTCATCCGCCGCGGCGACGAACTCGTCCTCACCGCCGGGCCGTTCCGCCGCATCGTTCCGCTGCCGTCCGCGCTGCGCCGCTGCACCGTCGACGGCGCGGGCCTGCGCGAGGGCGAGCTGCGCGTCCGGTTCGCCCCGGACCCCCGGCAGTGGCCGCGGAGCCGGTGAAGCGGCCACGCCCGTTCGGGTAACGTCGGAGGGACGAAACGTAGTCAGGAGGCCGCCATGAGCGAAGAGCGCCCCACCCACGACGCGGCTCACGAGCAGGCGGCCGACGACCCCCGTCCGCCGGGCGACCCCGACGCCTGGGCGACCGCCTGCGCCGAGGACCTGGAGGCCGAGAAGGCCCGGCGCCGGACCCGGCAGCAGCAGCCGCCGCCCGGCTCCGCCGCCGAGGAGCTGCGCAAGTTCGTCGACACCGCCCTCGACAAGCTGGCAGGCCTGCAGTCCCCGCTGCTCGGGGCGGTCGCCGGACCCGCCGCGCAGCAGGTGGTGCAGCAGGTCGTCGAGCAGGCCAAGGCGGCCGTCGAACCGGTCATCGAGCGCAACCCGGACGTCTTCGACCACCTGGCCGCCGCCGGCCAGGAACTCCTGGCCGCCTACCGCTCCGCGGTCCAGCGGTTCTCCTGGGC
>NZ_MUND01000877.1 GCF_002154375.1 Streptomyces glaucescens
GTCACCGCCCTCACCCTCGATCTCGAGCCGGCCTTCGAGGTGGAGCAGTACGTGTTCACCGAACTGCCGCAGGCCGGCCTGGACCGGGCGGGGTTCGAGGCGGTGATGGGGGCGGCGTACAGCGTCAGCCTGTTCACCGACTGGGGTGCGCCCGGCTTCCGGCAGGTGTGGGTGAAGCGGCGCACCGACCAGCCGTACGCCGGGTTCGACCGGGCCGCGCCCGCACCGGAGGCGATGCACCCGGTGCCGGGGATGCCGGCCGTGAACTGCACCGGGCAGTTCGGGGTGCCGGGGCCGTGGCACGAGCGGCTGCCGCACTTCCGGGCGGAGTTCATGCCGAGCAGCGGGGCGGAGTTGCAGTCGGAGTATCTGCTGCCGCTGGGGGCGGCGGTCGACGCGTTGGATGCTGTCGACGGGATCCGGGATGTGATCGCCCCCATGCTGCAGACCTGCGAGATCCGCACCGTCGCCGCCGACGACCAGTGGCTGAGCCCCGCCCACGGCCGGGACTCGGTGGCCCTGCACTTCACCTGGATCCCGGACACCGCGGCCGTGCTGCCGGTGATACGCCGGCTGGAGCGGGCACTGGACGGCTTCGGGGCGCGACCGCACTGGGGCAAGGTCTTCACGGTGCGGCCTCAGGCGCTGCGGGAGCGGTATCCGCGGCTCGGTGACTTCGCCGCGCTGGCCCGGGAGCTGGACCCG
>NZ_MUND01000088.1 GCF_002154375.1 Streptomyces glaucescens
CCGACCTGTGGGCGCTCGGCGCGCTGCTCTTCCGCGCGGTCCAGGGCCACGCCCCGTATCCCGAGGAATCGACGGCCGAGCTGGTGCAGCTGGTGTGCTCCGAGCCGCCCGCCTTCGCCGAGGAGTGCGGCCCGCTGCGCCCGGTGGTCGAGTCGCTGCTGCGGCAGGACCCCACCGAGCGGCTGGACTTCGAGGAGCTGCGCGGCTGGCTGCGCTCCCTGGTGCGCTCGGCACCCGAGCCGGAGGCCGGCGTGCACGTCGTCGCGGCGCCCCCCGCCGGCACCGGCCGGCTGCTCGTCGTACGCCGCCGGGGCGAGCTGGTGCGCAGGCGGCGCGCCGGTCTGCCCGTGCACCACGCGCGCCACAAGCGGGGCAAGGAGAAGAATCGTTCGCCACGCAGTCTCGGCCGTGCCCTGCTGCTGCTGGTGCTGCTCGGTCTGGGCGCGGCGATCGCGTACGCGATGATGTTCATGCCGAAGGCCGGGCAGACCGGCGGGGCGGACGGGACCGAGCGCACGGGTGCGGCCGGGCAGGTGAGCGAGGAGCCCGGCAGGACGGCCGACGCGAGCGGTGAGCCCGGCCCCGACGGGGGTGCTCCCGCCTCCGGTGAACCGTCCGCCAACGACCCGTCCGGATCGGCCGGTTCCACCCACACCCAGACCACCGGGCCGGAGGCCGCGGACGGCTTCGCGCTGCGCACCGACCAGGAGGGCTTCCGGGTCGCCGTCGCCGAGGGCTGGCAGCGCATCCCGAAGAACGGCAGCGGCCAGGTCGTGTACACCAAGGGGGACTTCGAGCTGATCGTCGTCCCCGGGCGGGACGCCGCCGACGAGTACGGTGACGACCCGATGGCGTACCAGCGCGAGCGCGAGCCGGAGTTGCGGCCGTACCGGGAGTCGACGTGGGCCAGCGCCACCGGCCTGAAGTCGATCCAGGTCGGCGGACGGACCATGGCCGAGGGGCAGTACACGTGGACCGGCGAGGACGGCGGCGAGCTGTTCGTGCGCAACCTCGCGATCCTCGTCGACGGCCGTTATCACGTGCTGCAACTGCGCGGCCCGGAGTCGGAGCGCGACGAGGTGACCCGGCTGTACGAACAGGCGGCGGCGACCTACCAGGTCACCGGCTGAACACCCGGCCGTGGACCGGTGTTGGCCCTGGTGTCACCGAGGTCGGCCGAACGGTTCCCGCCCGTCACCGAAAGCGACAACCGTCACAGTGCGGTCTCCGTGGCGTCCCCGCGGTTCCCCGATGGGGGACCGCTCCTTACGCTGACCCTGTCAAGAGCATTGCGGGGAAACGTGAATCAGATGCAGGGCCTGCTCCTCGGGGGCCGCTACCGGCTCGACGGCGCCATCGGCAGCGGCGGCATGGGCCGGGTGTGGCGCGCCCATGACGAGGTGCTGCACCGGTCCGTCGCCATCAAGGAGTTGACCGCGGCCCTCTACGTCTCCGAGAGCGACCGGGCCGTCCTGCTGGCCCGCACCCGCGCCGAGGCGCGCGCGGCGGCGCGGATCAACCACTCCGCGGTCGTCACCGTGCACGACGTGCTGGAACACGACGGCCGCCCCTGGATCGTGATGGAACTGGTCGAGGGCCGCTCGCTCGCCGACGCCGTCAAGGCGGACGGCCGGATCGAACCCGCCGAGGCCGCCCGGATCGGCCTGTGGGTGCTGCGCGCCCTGCGCGCCGCGCACACCGCCGGAGTCCTGCACCGCGACGTCAAACCCGGCAACGTCCTGCTCGCCCACGACAGCCGGGTGCTGCTCACCGACTTCGGCATCGCACAGATCGAGGGCGACACCACCATCACCCGCACCGGCGAGGTCGTCGGCTCGGTCGACTACCTCGCACCCGAGCGCATCCGCGGCCACGACCCCGGCCCCGCCTCCGACCTGTGGGCGCTCGGCGCGACGCTGTACACGGCCGTCGAGGGCACCTCGCCGTTCCGCCGCACCTCCCCCCTGTCCACCATGCAGGCGGTCGTCGAGGAGGAACTCCCCGAGCCCCGCCAGGCCGGACCGCTCACGCCCGTCATCGCCGCGCTGCTGCGCAAGGACCCCGCCGCCCGGCCCGACTCGGAGCAGGCCGAGCGGCTGCTCGCCGAGGCGGCCGAGGGACGCCGCCCGCAGGTCGCGGCGTACGCGGTGACCCGCCCCGTGGGTCCCCGCCCGGCGGTGGCCGACACGCGGGCCCACACCCGGCCGGACGCCACCGCGCCCGCCGTCCCCACGCCCCGGCGCCGCCGGCTGCGGACGGTGGCGCTGGTCGTCGCCTTCGCCGCGATCGTCGGCGGCGGCACCGCGGCGGCATGGCAGACCTGGGGCGGCGGCGCCCGGACCGGCACCTCCGCGTCCCCGCACCCCACCGACAGCGGCGGCGGCTCCACGGCGTCGCTGCCCGACGGCTGGGTCCGGGTCGACGACCCGGTGGGTTTCAGCCTCTCCCTGCCGGGCGATGACTGGGAGCGCAGTGTCTACGGCGACGACGGCCAGCTGACCCAGATCGACTACTCGCCCGACGGCGGAGTGCATCTGCTGCGCGTCGCCGTCGACCTCTCCCCGGACTTCGACAACGCCTACGACCATCAGGTCGACCTGGAGCAGCAGGTGCGGCGGCTCGCCGAGTACCGGCGGGTCGCGCTGGCGGACAAGGTGTACCGGGACCGTGAAGGCTCCCTGTGGGAGTACACCTGGACCGCGCTGGAGACGGACCCCGGCACGTATGCCGGCCCGCGCCGCGCCATCGACCTGATGTACCTCAGCCGCGACGGCGTCGAGTACGCGATCTACATGTCCGGACCGGCGGCCGACTGGGAGACGACCCGGCAGCGGTTCGACACGGTGCTGCGCGGCTGGCGGCCGGGCCACAGCTGACCGGCCGGCCGTGCCCCCGCCACCGTGACCGAACTCCGCTGACGGACCGTCGGTTGTCGGCCAACCTGCGTCTTTATCCCCGGAGGGGGTGGCTCCGGCTGGGGCATCATGGGCGCATGAGCACCGAGCGGACGGACGGCCGGGTGATCGCGGGGCGGTACCGGCTGGAGGCGTTGCTCGGACGCGGCGGCATGGGGCTCGTCTGGCGGGCCACGGACCAGCTGCTCCGGCGCCGGGTGGCGGTGAAGGAGATCGCCCAGGACGCCTCCCTCTCCCCGGAGGAGTCACGGCGCCAGTGCGACCGCATCCTGCGCGAGGCCCGCGCGGTCGCCCGGCTGAGCCATCCGCACGTCATCGTCGTGCACGACGTGGTGGTGCACGACGAACGCCCGTACATCGTCATGGAGTTGATCGACGGGGGCTCCCTCGCCGACCGGATCTCCGCCCAGGGACCCGTCGACGCGTACGAGGCCGCGCGGATCGGTGTGCATCTGCTCGGCGCGCTGCGCACCGCGCACGCGGCCGGAGTCCTGCACCGCGACCTCAAGCCGGCCAACGTGCTGATCGAGTCCGGCACGGGCCGCGTCGTCCTCACCGACTTCGGGGTCGCCCAGGTGCCGGGCGCCACCACGCTCACCGAGTCCGGCTCCTTCGTCGGCTCGCCCGAGTACACCGCGCCGGAGCGGATGTCCGGGGCCGGCACCGGACCGTCCTCCGACCTGTGGTCGCTGGGCGTCCTGCTGTGCACGGCGCTCAGCGGCCGGTCGCCGTTCCACCGGGACACCCTGGGCGGCATCCTGCACGCGGTGGTGGACGACGAGATCCGGCCGCCCGAGGAGGCGGCGCCGCTGCTGCCCGTCGTGGCGGGCTTGCTGGAGCGCGACCCGGAGCGACGGCTGGACGCGGCGCAGGCCGAGCGGATGCTGCGGGCGTTCCGGGAGACGGGGCGGGTGCCTCCGCCGCGCGGGACCGGGCGCACCCCGCGCGACCGGCTGGTGACCGCGCTGCTGGTCGCCGCGATGGCGGCGGCGGGGGTGTCGGCCGCCGCGCTGCTGATGACCGGCGGGGGCGGCGGCCGTGACCCGGCGCCCGGTCCGACGCCGAGTGTGACGGTGACGGCGACGGTCACCTCGTCGGTCTCCTCCAGTATCCGGGTGAACGGGAGATAAGCCGCACCGTGGGTCACGGCTCTGTGACCGCCCACCCTCCCCGGTGGATGCGTCAGTGCCTGGCGCGATATGCATGAACCCATGAGCAACAACGGGGGAGCCCGCCACGGGGCTGACGAGCCGACCAGCTTCGAGCTGCAACCGCCGCGACCGCCGCATCCGCAGCAGCCGTCCGTCGGCGTATCGCACCCGCAGCAGCCGTCCGTCGGAGTGTCGCACCCGCACCAGCCGTCCGCCGGCGTATCGCACCCGCACCAGCAGCAGCCGTCCGCCGGCCGTCAGCACCCGCACCCCGGCGCGCCGCACCCCGGCGTCCCGCACCCCGGCAATCCCTACGCGGAACCTGCCCCGGCAGGCCCGCAGCAGCAGCCGCAACACCCCGCCCAGCAGGCGCAGCAGTCCGCCCCCGAGCCCGGCACCGGGCGTCTGATCGCCGGCCGCTACCGCCTGCTGGCCAAACTGGGGCACGGCGGCATGGGCACGGTCTGGCGGGCCAAGGACGAGACGGTGGACCGCGAGGTCGCCGTGAAGGAGCCGCGCGTCCCGGACCACCTTCCCGAGCGGGAACGCGCCAACGCCTTCGAGCGGATGCGCCGCGAGGCGCGCGCCGCGGCCCGGCTGGACCACCCGGCGGTGGTGAACGTGCACGACGTGGCCGTGGTCGACGGCCGGCCGTGGATCGTGATGGAGCTGGTGCAGGGACGTTCCCTCGGTGACGTCCTGCGGGAGGGCACGCTGGGCGCGCGCGACGCGGCCCGCATCGGCCTGGAGGTGCTCGGCGCGCTGGAGGCCGCGCACGCAGCCGGCATCCTGCACCGCGACGTCAAGCCGGACAACGTCCTGCTCGGCCGGCACGACCGGGTCGTGCTCACCGACTTCGGAATCGCCCAGATCGAGGGCGAGACCAACCTGACCGACACCGGCGGCTTCGTCGGCTCGCCCGAGTACATCGCCCCGGAGCGGGTGCTCGGCCAGCGTCCCGGCCCGGCGGCGGACCTCTGGTCGCTCGGTGTGGTGCTGTACGCGGCGACCGAGGGCGTCTCCCCGTTCCGCCGCAGCAACACCCCGGCCACCCTCCAGTCCGTCCTCAACGCCACCCCGGCGCCGCCCGCCTCCGCGCAGGGCCCGCTCGCCGAGGTCATCAACGGCCTGCTGCGGAAGGACCCGGCGCACCGGCCGGGTGCCGCACAGGTCCGCGCCCTGCTGGAGGCGGCGGCGAACCCGCCGGCGCCCGCGCCGACGCAGGTCGTCACCGTCACCCGCGACTCCGGCCGCCGGGGCGGCGTACGGATCGGCCGCAAGACGCTGATCGGACTCGGCGCGGCGGTCGTCGCGGCGGCGGTGGCGGCGTATCTGGTGATCGCCGAGCCGTTCGCGGGGCCGCTGCCGGACGGCTGGAAGACCCACCAGGTGAAGGAGCTGGACGCCACGCTCGCCGTGCCGGAGGCCTACACCCGCACCCTGCCGGAGGAGACCGACGACGATCACTGGGTGACGTACTCGGACCCGAGTGACGCCATCTGGATCCACCTCCGACTCGACAGGAAGGCGGAGGACACGACCGGCGAGATCGCGGGCTCCGCCGAGGCGGAGATGTACGAGGACGAGGCCGGCTTCGAGGAGATCGGCGACTACGACGTCGACATGCCGAAGGGGCCCAGGACCGCACCGGTCGACGACGCCACGTTCAAGGGCCGTCCGGCGGCCGAGAACACGATCACCTACCTCACCGACGACACGGAGAATCCCCTGCACCGCGAGATGCGGATCCTCTACTACCGGACCAAGGGCGGCGACATGTACAAGCTCACCGTCAGCTACCCGGGCAAGGGCGACTTCACGGAGCGGGGACGTGAGGTGGCCAGGACGGCCATCGCGAACCTGGAGATCGACAGCCTCTGAGAGCCGCGTCGGCGTCAGGGCGGCGTGCGGGGCGGGCACGGGGAACAGCGCATGGGGCATGAGGCATGAGGCATGGGTGACGGTGACGGTGGCGGACAGCGGCCGCGCGCGCAGCGGGTGGTCGGCGGGCGCTACCGGCTGATCGAGCGGATCGGCTCCGGCGGGATGGGCACCGTCTGGCGGGCCCACGACGAACTGGTGGGCCGCGAGGTCGCCGTCAAACAGCCCCGCCTGCCCGGCGATCCCGAGGACGAGGTCCATCGCCGGGCCGCCCAGCGCCTGCGTCGCGAGGCCCGCGCCGCCGCCCGCGTCGACCACCCGTCCGCCGTCGCCGTCCACGACGTCGTCGAGGAGGACGGACTGCCGTGGATCGTCATGGAGCTGGTGCGCGGCGAGTCCCTGCACGAGGTGCTCCGGCGCGGGCCGCTGGAGCCCGCCGAGGCCGCCCGGATCGGCCTCGCGGTCCTCGGCGCGCTGCGCGCGGCGCACGCCGTCGGGATCGTGCACCGCGATGTGAAACCCGCCAACGTGCTGCTCGGCCGTCACGGCCGGGTCGTCCTCACCGACTTCGGCATCGCGCACGTCCAGGGCGAGGACTCCCTGACCGTCAGCGGGGAGTTCGTGGGTTCGCTGGAGTTCATCGCCCCCGAGCGGATGTCCGGCCGCGGCGCGGGCCCGTCCTCCGACCTGTGGTCCTTCGGCGTCCTGCTGTACGCCGCCGTGGAGGGCTGGTCGCCCTTCCGCCGTACGGCGCCGGCGGCGACGCTCGCCGCCATCCTGACCGTGGACCTGCCCGAGCCGCGGCGGGCCGGTGCCCTCGGCCCGCTGCTGGTCCGGCTGCTGGAGAAGGACCCCGCTCTGCGCCCGGACGCGGAGGAGACCGCGGCGGCGCTGCACGCGGCGGCGCTGGAGTCGGCGGCGCTGGAACCGGTGGCGCTGGAAGCGGCGGCGCGCCCGGCGGAGCCGGGACAGAGGGCGGGGGAGCGGCCCGAGGAACGGCAGGCCGAGCTGCCGGAGCTGAGGTGGCCGACGCTGTCGGAGGAGCCCGCACTCCAGGACGCCTCCGCGCTGGCGGAGTTCGGGGACGACGTCGGGACGATGCCGCTGGGGGCGGCTCCCGAACCGTTGGCCGTCGCAGGGACCGAGCCCGCCGGGGATCCCCGTGCCCGGCGCTCCCCGCACCGCCGCACCGTCCCCTTCGTTCCCCTCGCCCTCCTCGGCGGTCTCCTGGCGGGTGCCGTCTGGCTCGGCGTCTCGCTGTTCACCGGCCCGGACGGGGGAGCCGTCACGGACGACGCGAAGAGCACCACGACCGGCCGCTCGACCGCCTCCCCCGCACCGAAGCCCAGCCCCACCGGCGGGTCCGCTCTCGGGGGCTGGGTCCCCCATCCGGAGAAGGAGATGGGTGTGACGCTCGCCCTTCCTCCCGGCTACGAGGAGTTCGCCCGCCAGGGCAGTGCCGCCTTCCAGCCCCGTGTGGTGGAGTACGCCGCCGCCGACGGTCCCGTCCAAGTCCGCCTGACGAAGTGGGACAGAGCCCCTGGAACTCCGCTGAGCCAGGCGAAACAGCACGCGGCGACCTTCGAGTTCTTCGGCAACGCGACCACGCGGCACACCCCCACCCGCTTCAGGGGCTGGGACGCGGTGCGGTCCGACAGCACCTTCGGCGACGAGGGCCTGCGGAAGCGGGTCGTCGAACTGTTCGTCCGCACCGCCGACGGCGGGCTGTACGAGCTGCGTGTCGAGATGCCCGAGGGCGGGGCGGAGGAGAGGGAGGGCATGGCGGTGTTCACGGGCGCCCGCGACCGCCTCGACGTCGCGGCTTCGTCATCGGCCGCACAACGCTCCTGATCAGCACGTTTGTTGCCAGTGATCACTGGCGTCATGTGTGCGGTCGGTGAATCCGCGTTACCGACGGGTACACAAAGCGTGCGGCGCGGCATACCCTGCGGCTCATGACCGACGCGCAGGCTCTCGAGAAGGCCGCTACCGGCACCAACCCCGTCGCCCCCGCCCCGCCCGGCGTGCGCACCGCCGCCGACGTGGTCACGCCCGAGCTGGTGGCCCAGCTCACCAAGGGCGTGGTCGGCTCGGGACGGACCGCGAACCACACGCCGTTCACCGGCGAGAAGCTGGCCGACCTGCCCGAGTCGACGCCCGAGGACGTGGAGAAGGCGTTCCAGGCGGCCCGTGCCGCGCAGCCGGTCTGGGAGCGGACGCCGGTCCGGGACCGCGCCGCCGCCCTGCTCCGCTTCCACGACCTGCTGCTGGAGCGCCAGGCCGAGGTGCTGGACCTGATCCAGCTGGAGACCGGCAAGGCCCGGCTGCACGCCCACGAGGAGGTGCAGGCCGTCGCGGTCGCCGCCCGCCACTACGGCCGCAGGGCCGCCGCCTATCTGAAGCCCAAGCGGCACGCGGGCGCCGTACCGACGCTGACGAAGGTCGTCGAACTGCGCCACCCGCGCGGTGTGGTGGGCCAGATAGCCCCCTGGAACTACCCGCTGGAGCTGTCCGTCGGTGATGCGCTCCCCGCGTTCGTCGCGGGCAACGCGGTGGTGATGAAGCCGGACACGGAGACCTGCCTGACCGCCCTGTGGGCCCGTGACCTGCTCATCGAGGCGGGACTGCCGGCCGACGTCTTCCAGGTGGTCCTCGGCGAGGGCCCGGTGGTCGGCCCCGAGGTCGTCAAGCACGCCGACTACGTCTCGTTCACGGGCTCGACCCGCACCGGCCGCGAGGTCGCCCAGGGCGCCGCGGCCCGGCTGGTCGGCGTCTCCCTCGAACTCGGCGGCAAGAACGCCATGCTGGTCCTGGAGGACGCCGACATCGAGAAGGCGGCGGCGGGCGCGGTCCGCGCCTGCTTCTCCTCCGCCGGCCAGCTGTGCATCTCCATCGAGCGGCTGTACGTCCACGAGTCGATCGCCGACGCCTTCGCCGAGCGCTTCGCCGCCCGCACCAGGGCCATGCGGCTCGGCACGTCACTGGCGTACGGCGCCGACATGGGCTCCCTGGTCGGCGAACGCCAGCTGGAGACCGTCAAGCGGCATGTCGAGGACGCCGTGGCCAAGGGCGCGAAGGTACTGGCGGGCGGAGTGGCCCGCCCGGACGTCGGGCCGTACTTCTACGAGCCGACCATCCTCGACGGCGTGACCGAACCGATGACGGTGTGCACCGAGGAGACCTTCGGCCCCGTCGTCTCCCTCTACCGCTTCCGGACCGAGGACGAAGCGATCGAGCACGCCAACTCCACGCCGTACGGCCTGAACTCCTCGGTGTGGACGAAGGACGCCCGCCGCGGCCGGGCCGTCGCCGCCCGGCTGCGCACCGGCACGGTCAACGTCAACGAGGGCTACGCACCCGCCTACGGCAGCGCCCAGGCCCCGATGGGCGGCATGAAGGACTCCGGTCTGGGCCGCCGCCACGGCGCCGAGGGCATCCTCAAGTACACGGAGGCCCAGACGATCGCCCATCAGCGGCTGCTGCCGATGGCGCCGTCGCTGGGCATGGACGACGAACAGTACGCGGCCTTCATGAGCCGCAGCCTCCGCCTGATGAAGGCGTTCCGCTTCCGCTAGAGCCCGGCCACCGGGGCCCGGCCCGCCGCGCCGGGCCCCTCACCGGCAGTTCTCAACGAGGAGAGCACGTGCCATACGACTACGACGTCATCGTCGTCGGTTCCGGCTTCGGCGGATCCGTCACCGCCCTGCGCCTGACCGAGAAGGGCTACCGGGTCGGCGTCCTGGAAGCCGGCCGCCGCTTCACCCGCGACACCCTGCCGAAGAACTCGTGGGACCTGAGGAACTACCTCTGGGCGCCGAAGCTCGGCATGTACGGCATCCAGCGCATCCACCTGCTCGGGAATGTCATGGTCCTGGCAGGCGCGGGCGTGGGCGGCGGCTCCCTGAACTACGCCAACACCCTCTACGTCCCGCCGAAACCCTTCTTCGACGACCCCCAGTGGCGGCACATCACCGACTGGCAGGACGAGCTGGGGCCGTACTACGACCAGGCCAAACGCATGCTGGGCGTACGGATCAACCCCACGATGACCCCCTCCGACGTCCACCTCAAGGACGCGGCGCAGCGCATGGGTGTCGGCGACACCTTCCACCTCGCGCCCGTCGCGGTGTTCTTCGGCGACGGCAAGGACGCCGACGGCAGCGTGAAGGCGCGGCCCGGGGAAGAGGTCGCCGACCCGTACTTCGGCGGCGCCGGACCGGCCCGCAGGGCCTGCGCCGAGTGCGGCGAGTGCATGACCGGCTGCCGCCACGGCGCCAAGAACACCCTCAACGAGAACTACCTCCACCTCGCCGAGAAGGCGGGCGCGGTCGTCCACCCCATGACGACGGTCGTGTCCGTCACCGAGGACTCCCAGGGCGGCTACGCGGTCGCCACCCTGCCCACCGACAACAAGAAGAAGGGCAAGGGCCGCGTCTTCACGGCCGAGAAGGTGGTCCTCGCCGCCGGCACCTACGGCACCCAGACCCTGCTGCACCGGATGAAGGCCGGCGGCCGGCTGCCCCGCGTCTCCGACCGGCTCGGCATGCTCACCCGCACCAACTCCGAGGCCCTGGTCGGCGCCCAGACCACCGACCGGCGCTACCGCGAGGTCAGCGGCGGGCAGAAACCCGACTTCACCCGCGGCGTCGCCATCACGTCCTCCATCCACCCGGACGAGAACACCCACATCGAGCCGGTGCGCTACGGCAAGGGCTCCAACTCGATGGGCAGCCTGTCGATCGTCCAGGTCCCCTACGCCGAGGGCTCCTCCCGCGTCCTGGCCTGGCTGGGCCACGCCGTCCGCCATCCCGTGCTGGTCATGCGATCGCTGTCCAACCGCCGCTGGTCGGAGAAGACGATCATCGGCCTGGTGATGCAGTCGCTGGACAACTCCCTGACGACGTATCTGAAGCCGTCCGGCGTCGGCAAGGGCCTGCTCACCACCCGGCAGGGCCACGGCGCCCCCAACCCCAAGCAGATCAAGGCCGCCGCGGAGGGCGCCTCCGCACTCGCCGCATCCATCAACGGCTTCGCCGGGTCGAACATCGGCGAGCTGATGGGCACCCCGCTCACCGCGCACTTCCTCGGCGGCTGCCCGATCGGGGACTCCCCCGAGACCGGGGTCATCGACCCGTACCACCGGCTCTACGGCCACCCCGGCATCTCGGTCGTCGACGGCGCCGCAGTCTCCGCCAACCTCGGCGTCAACCCGTCGCTGACGATCACCGCCCAGGCCGAGCGGGCGATGTCGTACTGGCCGAACAAGGGCGAGGCCGACCCGCGGCCGGAGCCGGGAGCGGCGTACCGGCGGCTGACGCCGGTGGAGCCGCGGCGGCCGGCCGTGCCCGCGCACGCGTTCGGCGCCCTGCGGCTGCCCTTCCTCGGCATCCCGGCGGTGCCGCCGAAGAAGCAGGAAGCGGTGCCGGACGCGGTGCCGGAAGCCCTGGTGGAGCAGGAACTGCTGGGCAAGCAGGAGTTGCTGGTGGAGCCGGAAGTGGTGGCGGAGCCGGAAGTACTGGTGGAGCCGAAGGCGCCGGAGCCGCCGGTGGAGCCCGAGCCGCCGATGATGCAGGGGGTCTGAGCCCGGTCCGGGCCCGCCGGACATGAAGAGGGACCTGCGCCCCCCTCCGAGCGCAGGTCCCTCTTGGTCGGTACGGCCGGTGCGCCTACGCCCCGGCCTTCCTGCGGCGCACCGCGTACACCGCGCCCGCACCGGCCACGACGGCGAAACCGCCCACCAGGCCGATGACCGGCAGCACGGAGCTGGAACCGGTCTCGGCGAGGCTGCCGGTGGCCTGGACCGAGCTGACCTCGTCGAGTTCGGCCATGCCACCGGTCTGCGGCTTGGCGTCGCCCGGGTCCCCGGCGTCGGAGCCGGCGGCGAGGATGTCGAAGAAGTAGATCCAGCCGTTCGGGTCGTCGGCGATCCAGCAGCCCTCGTCGTCCGCGTACTGCGCGAAGCCGCCGGTCAGACCGAGCGCGTCGGGCACCTCGCCGCTGACGCTCAGCCGCATCTGGAACGAGACGGACCGGCCCGCGCCCAGCGAGAACGCCGGGAACGTGCCGCCCTCGCCACCGGTGTTCGCGATGGTCTTCCACGAGCCGCTGGCCTTGTCGCGCACCTGGACCGTGATCTCGCCGGAGTAGTCCTCCTCGTCCCAGCCGACCGCGGCGACGCCGATCAGCGGCACGATGTTCTCGATCTCCTCGTCCCCGCGGTTGGAGACGTCGAAGGAGAAGTCCTCCCAGCCGCTGCCCGCGACGACCGTCTCGGCCAGGCCGGACAGACCGCTGCGCAGCGTCTCGCTGAGGCCGACCGAGTCGTCGTCCGGGTCGGCGCACAGTTCGGGGTCCGTCGCGTCGGCGGACCGGCTCGCCGACGGCGAGGGGGAGGCCGACGGGGAACCGGACGGGGCCGGGGCCGTGGACTGCGCCAGCGGGTTGGAGGTCTGCGAGGCGGAGTCGGATCCGGTCGGCGCCGGGGCCGACTCGCTCGGCGCCCCGGTGACGGAGCCGCTCGGCGCGGGCGCGGTCTCGGTGGCCGAGGCGGAAGCCGTGGACGTCGGGGACCCGGACACCGTCTCCGTCGCGGACGCGGCCGGGGACGCGGTGTCCCCGGTGGCGAACGCGGCCGGCGCCGAGAGCAGCGCCAGCGGGGCCATCGCCGCCGTCGCGGCCGCTGCGGTCAGGGCGCGGCGAAGCTTCATGAAGACCTCGAGGTGTCCGGTGCCGCGGTGACGCGGCATGCGTGGGGCGGGCCGCGTGTGGGGCGCGGTGTGACCGTTGGTCGGCAGGTTTGATCGGTGAGTCCTGTGAATGGTTGTCCTCGGATTCACAGAATTCTTGTGTGGCCTGGGTCACATGTGGATGCCCGATGCTCGTGGGTGCACGGCGCCTGCCCGGATGCCTGCCCCGGCGAAGTGAAGGGCCCCGCGGGGACGGAGCCGCGGAGCCCTTCGTCGGCAGGCACCGGCGTCAGCGCAGTGCCGGTGCCTGGGAGGCGGCGCCGGGGGCGGGGGGCGCCGCACGTGTGCGGGGTGACGCGCGATCTGCGGAATCTCGCCTGATCCGGCGGCATCGGCGGTATCCGCGTGATCGGCGGTATCCAGGGAGCCCCGTGGGACAAAAGGCCCGGTCCGCTGGGGGACGGGTGGGACTGCCCAGTTCCCGCCGGCCGGCCCCGGGCGTCCCCGGAGCCGGCCGTTCTCTGGGTGACCGGGCTGCTGTCCCCTGCCGTCCGGTCACTTCCCTGGAGCGAGGTCCCACGACATACGGCATGATCCGTACGCCTCATCGCTCCAGCGAGCCACGCGTGGTTCTCTTCGGGCCCGCCCCTGGCTGGCACGGACACCGGGACCAACGAAGCGATCCGCGTGCGGTCACGCGCCGTACAGGTGAGAGCCGATGCGCACGTACGTACACGGAACGCGGATCCAGGCGGCCGAGCCGGCAGCGTCGCGTCAGATCTTGCCCCGGCACAGCTCCAGCAGCGTCATCGCGAGGGCCGTGCCCGGCTTGCCGAGGGCGTCCCGGTAGTGGCCGAGCACCTCCATCTCGCGGGAGAGGTTGACCCGCCGGCCCCCGGAGTGGATCCGCGCCTGCTGGATGACGGCCGAGACGGCCATCCGTTCCTGGATCAGACCGATGATCCGGTCGTCCAGGGCGTCGATGCGCTCACGGGCGCCGGTGATCACATCGGCGGCCTCGGTGGTGCGCGCGCCGGTCTTCTCCGCTGCGGTCGCGGTCATGTGGGGCTCCTCATCACGGTGGGTGGCGGTGGGATGCGGTGCCCCGGAGACGACAGGAACCGGAGAAACGACAGGCGCCCCGGACCTTGTCGGCCCGGGGCGCCTGGGAAGTCGCTTGTCAGTTGCTCAAGCAGCACGACCATGGCAGCCGGCGGGCCGGTCGCCATAGGTAAAGAGGAAGGTCGGGTGCGTGAGCATGGCGCCCAGTATGCACGTGCGGCGGCGCGCTTCCAAGCGGCGTTCGTCACACCCGCCCGCCCGCGGTCGTGATCGGAGCATGCGACGGAGCGTCGTCCACGGCCGTCTCGGTAGAATCGACAAGCACAAGGACCAGCCCAACCGCCGGAAGGCACCCCGTGTCATCAGCGACTCCCGCTGCCGCCGCCCCCGACACCGTTCTGGTCGTCGACTTCGGTGCGCAGTACGCCCAGCTCATCGCCCGTCGAGTCCGCGAGGCCCGGGTCTACAGCGAGATCGTCCCGAGCACCATGCCCGTCGACGAGATCCTCGCCAAGAACCCGGCGGCGATCATCCTCTCCGGCGGCCCGTCGTCGGTGTACGAGGAGGGCGCTCCGCGGCTCGACCGTCAGATCTTCGAGTCCGGTGTCCCCGTCTTCGGTATGTGCTACGGCTTCCAGCTGATGGCGCAGACCCTCGGCGGCACCGTCGACAACACCGGCGCCCGTGAGTACGGCCGCACCGGCCTGCACGTCTCCCGCTCGTCCTCCACCCTCTTCGAGGGCACCCCGGAGGAGCAGGCGGTGTGGATGTCGCACGGTGACGCCTGCTCCGCCGCCCCCGACGGCTTCACCGTCACGGCCTCCACGGACGTCGTCCCGGTCGCCGCCTTCGAGAACGACGAGAAGAAGCTCTACGGCGTCCAGTACCACCCCGAGGTCATGCACTCCACGCACGGCCAGCAGGTCCTGGAGCACTTCCTGTACCGCGGCGCCGGCCTGAAGCCGAACTGGACGACCGGCAACGTCATCGAGGAGCAGGTCGAGGCGATCCGCGAGCTGGTCGGCGACAAGCGCGCGATCTGCGGCCTGTCCGGCGGCGTCGACTCCGCGGTGGCCGCCGCCCTGGTCCAGAAGGCCATCGGCTCCCAGCTGACCTGCGTCTACGTCGACCACGGTCTGATGCGCAAGGGCGAGACCGAGCAGGTCGAGAAGGACTTCGTGGCCGCGACCGGCGTCCAGCTGAAGGTCGTCGACGCCGAGGAGCGGTTCCTGAAGGCGCTCGCCGGGGTCACCGACCCCGAGGAGAAGCGGAAGATCATCGGCCGCGAGTTCATCCGCGTCTTCGAGCAGGCGCAGGCCGAGATCATCGCCGACGAGGGCCCGGCCGTCGAGTTCCTGGTCCAGGGCACCCTGTACCCGGACGTCGTCGAGTCCGGCGGCGGCACCGGCACCGCCAACATCAAGTCCCACCACAACGTCGGCGGCCTGCCCGAGGACCTCGAGTTCAAGCTGATCGAGCCGCTGCGCAAGCTGTTCAAGGACGAGGTCCGGATGGTCGGCCAGGAGCTGGGCCTGCCGGACGAGATCGTCCAGCGCCAGCCCTTCCCGGGCCCCGGTCTCGGCATCCGGATCGTCGGCGAGGTCACCAAGGAGCGGCTGGACCTGCTCCGCGAGGCCGACGCCATCGCCCGCGAGGAGCTGACCGCGGCCGGCCTGGACCGCGACATCTGGCAGTGCCCGGTGGTCCTGCTCGCGGACGTCCGCTCCGTCGGCGTCCAGGGTGACGGCCGCACCTACGGCCACCCGATCGTCCTGCGCCCGGTCTCCTCCGAGGACGCCATGACCGCCGACTGGTCGCGGCTGCCGTACGACGTCCTCGCGAAGATCTCCACCCGGATCACCAACGAGGTCCGGGACGTCAACCGGGTCGTCCTCGACGTCACCTCCAAGCCGCCGGGGACGATCGAGTGGGAGTGACTCCCGCGTGCGTCTGACCCCTACGTGCGCTTGATCGTGCGCAGGGGAGCGCCGGGCTTCCAGACCTGGAGGACGAGGTACTTGTCGTCCTCCACGTAGGTCCGTGTGACCTCCGTCAGCTCGGTGCGGAAGAGGTGGAACTGCTCCGGCGGTTCCACCTCTTTCGTGTACGCGGCCTTCACCTCCGGGTCCGTCACCTCGAACGCCCGCCCGCTGACGCGGACGTCACCGCCGCCCATCCCGGTGCCCTCGCCGGGGTTCGCCTGGAGCGCGAACCGCGGATCGCGGCGCAGGTCCAGCGCCTTCAGCGAGTTCGGCATCATCCCGAGCCACAGCTCACCGTCGAGGAAGCGCACCTCCAGACCCGTGGTCCGGGGCGACCCGTCCCTCCGGAGCGTCGCGAGGATGTGATGGGTGAACGCGCCGAAGCGCCCCTCGACGGTCTTCGCGAGTTCGGGCTCGGCACGGGAGAAGGCTCCCCAGTTCTCGATTCCTGCCATACGACGAGTGTGGCGTCGAAAACCGACATCTTCTGTCCGGTTTCCCCTGCGAGTCGCGCGTGTCGGACAGGGCCTGGCCACCGGCGCTGACCGACGGTAACTTCCGCCCCGTACCGCAACCCGGCAACCACCCAGCGCTGGAGGACGTATGCACGGGACGCCCCGGCCCACTCCGCCCC
>NZ_MUND01000878.1:0-156 GCF_002154375.1 Streptomyces glaucescens
CACCGGCCGGGGTGGTGGGAGCCCGGCAGGACGGGGAGTTCAGCTGGATCGAGGCGCGCGCCGAGTGGGTGCCACCGCGGACGCTGCGGCGGTACGCGACGGCCGCGGAGGTCGACGACCTCGCGGTGCCGCCGAAGGGGGAGTGGGTCTACGCCT
>NZ_MUND01000878.1:249-6258 GCF_002154375.1 Streptomyces glaucescens
ACCGGCGCGGCGGCCCTGCTGCTCACCGAACGACTGGGCCGGGCCCTGAACATCACGCAGGGTGCGGGTTCCCAGATCCTGACGGCGCCGCAGCCGGGCGGCTGGGTGGAGATCGGAGGGCGCGTCGTCCTCGAACGGTGACATCGGGGCGGCGGCCCCCGGCACGGCCTCACGCGGACAGCGGGAACTCCTCGCCCAGGGCCCGGAAGACGGCCGTGTTCAGGGCGAACGCCCGCTTGCACTCGGTGACGATCCGCTGCCGCTCCAGCTCGTCCGCGTTCACGGCGTCCAGCAGCTCGCGGTACGCCCGCTTGAACGCGGCCGGGTTGGGGATCTCCTCGAAGACGTAGAAGCGGACGCCGTCGCCCTTCTTCTCGAAGCCCCAGGTCCGCTCCGCCTTGTCGCGGATGATCTGCCCGCCGGACAGGTCGCCCAGGTACCGCGTGTAGTGGTGGGCTATGTACCCCGCCGGCCAGCGCTCGGCGCACTCCCGCACCCGGTCCGCGTACGCCCGCGTCGCGGGCAGCGCGCTCAGTGCGGCGCGCCAGCCGGGACCGCGCAGATGCTCCAGGTCCCGTTCCAGGGCGGCCAGCCGGAACAGCTCGGGCCGGACGAAGGGCCCGGCCACCGGATCGGACGCCAGTCGCTCCGCCCCGGCCTCCAGCGCCTCGTAGACGAACCACAGCTGCTCGGTGTAGCGCGCGTACGCGTCCACGCCGAGCCGCCCGCCGAGCAGGTCGCTCATGAAGGTCGAGGTCTCCGCCTCCGTGTGCTGCTCGTGGGACGCGGTGCGGATGAGATGCGAGAACGAGTCCATGGGTCCGGATTCTCTTGGTTAGGCTTACCTAAGTCAACGGCTTGCCGACGTCTTGTCGGTAACTCCCTACCCACCATCCTCACCCGACGCACCCGAGGACGCACCCGAAACCGGCCCCGACGCCGCACGCCAAAGGGCCCGCCCTCCGAAGAGAGCGGGCCCGGTGAGCGGGGGAGGAGCGCTACGGCAGCGTGAGAATGTCCGCCCCGGTCTCCGTCACCACCAGCGTGTGCTCGAACTGCGCCGTCCGCTTGCGGTCCTTGGTGACCACCGTCCAGCCGTCGTCCCACATGTCGTACTCGTGCGTCCCGAGCGTCAGCATGGGCTCGATCGTGAACGTCATCCCCGGCTGCATCACCGTCGTCGCGTGCGGGCTGTCGTAGTGCGGGATGATCAGGCCCGAGTGGAACGACGAGTTGATGCCGTGCCCGGTGAAGTCCCGCACCACGCCGTACCCGAACCGCTTGGCGTACGACTCGATGACCCGGCCGATGACGTTGATCTGCCGGCCCGGCCTGACCGCCTTGATCGCCCGGTTGAGCGCCTCCCGGGTGCGCTCCACCAGCAGCCGGCTCTCCTCGTCCACGTCACCCACCAGGTACGTGGCGTTGTTGTCGCCGTGCACCCCGCCGACGTACGCCGTCACGTCCAGGTTGACGATGTCGCCGTCCCGCAGGACCGTCGAGTCGGGGATTCCGTGGCAGATCACCTCGTTGACCGACGTGCACAGCGACTTGGGGAAGCCGCGGTAGCCGAGCGTGGAGGGGTAGGCGCCGTGGTCGCACAGGTACTCGTGCGCCACCTTGTCGAGTTCGTCCGTGGTGACGCCCGGCGCGATGATCTTCGCGGCCTCCTCCATCGCCCGCGCGGCGATCCGCCCGGCGATCCGCATCGCCTCGATGATCTCCGGGGTCTGCACCTCGGGCCCCGTGTACGGGGTCGGCGCGGGCTTGCCGACGTACTCGGGGCGGCGGATGTTTCCGGGTACGGAACGGGTGGGAGACAGCTCCCCTGGTACGAGCAGCGACTGGCCAGACATGCCAGCGAGTCTAACCAGCGGGCATGGGGGCACCATGTCCGTGGCGAAAGGAGCCGGTCATGGCCCTGTTCAAGAAGCGCACGGTGGGCAAGCCGGGCGAGTGGTACTACTGCCTGGAGCACAAGAAGGTCGAGGAGGGCCCGGACTGCCCGGGCAAGGACCGCTTCGGTCCGTACACCAGCCGCGCGGAGGCCGAACGCGCCATGGAGAGCGCCCGCGAACGCAACCTCCAGTGGGAGAACGACCCGCGCTGGCACGACGCGCCCGCTCCGGGCCGGACCGACCAGGACTGACCCGCTCAGACCGCGGGCGTCCCGGCCTCGGCGCCGGGCGCGCGCCGCTCGCGCAGCCGCACCGCGTGCTCGTCGGTCCGCACGTCGTACGTCATCAGCTTCGGCAGGCACAGCGCCAGCAGAGCCACCCCGGCCGCGCACAGCAGCCCGCCCGACCACACCGACGTGCGCACCCCCGTCCACGCGGCCATGCCGCCGGCGCGGACCTGGCCGAGCTGCGGGCCGACCGAGTACGACAGCAGCTCGATCCCGGCGAGCCGGCCGCGCAGCTCGTCCGGGATCGTCTGGTTCCACATGGCGCTCCGGAACACCCCGCTGACCATGTCGAACCCGCCGGCCAGGGCGAGCAGCAGCAGCACCAGCCACACGTTCCCGGCCAGCCCCGCCGCCGCGACCGACAGGCCCCAGCCCACGGCCGCCACCACCACCATCCGCCCGTGCCGGTGCACCCGCGAGGTCCAGCCACTGGTCAGGCTGACCAGCAGCGACCCGGCCGGGATGCTCGCGTACATCAGGCCGAGGGACCACTCGGCGCCCAGCTCGTCCGCGAGGAACGGCAGCACCGCGAGCGGCATCGCCAGGAACATGGCGGCCAGGTCGATGGCGTACGTGCCGAGCAGCTCCTTGCGGTTCCAGGCGTACCGGGCGCCCTCCGCGATGGCCCTCAGGGACGGCTTGCGCGCCTCGTGCGACGCGGGGGAGCGGCCGAGACCGACGACCAGGGCGACCGACACCACGAAGGTCAGCAGGTCCACGGCGTACGCCCAGCCCAGCCCCGCGTACGCCACCACCACGCCCGCCAGCGCCGGGCCCGCGATGCCGCCGGCCTGCCAGCGCAGCGCGTTCAGCGCGGCGGCGGCCGGCAGGTGGTCGTGGGCGACGATCCGGGGGATCAGCGAGTCCAGGGCGGGCCGCTGGATCGAGGTCAGCGCCGAGGCGAACGCGGCGATCACGTACAGCGGCCACACGGCGGGGCTCGGCAGCAGCGCGTTGACCAGCAGCGCCGCACACAGCACCCCCTGACCGGCCTCCGACCACAGGATCAGCTTCCGCTTGTCCCAGGCGTCGGCGAGGGCCCCGCCGTACAGCCCGAACACGACCAGCGGCACGAGCTCCACCGCGCCGATCGCGCCCACCGCCGCCGCCGACCCGGTCAGCTCCTTGATCTGCACCGGCAGCGCGACGAAGGTCAGGAAGCTGCCGAAGTTGGTGATCAGTCCCGACAGCCACAGCCGCCGGAAGTCGGCGGAGGCCCGCCAGGGGGCGAGGTCGGGAAGCAGGGCGCGCAGGCCGGTCGGCGCGGACCCGGGCTGCTCGGCGGAGGGGGCGTCGGTCACGAGGGGCCATGTTCCGGGCGGGACGCCGACCCGGGCAACCACTTTTCCGCGGCCCGGCGGGGGACGCGCTACCAGCGCGTCGGCGGCGGTGCCGTCAGCTGGTCGGCGAGCCGGGAGAGCCGGTCGCGCAGCCGGCGGCGGCCCCGGGGCGCGGGCCGCGCGTTCTCCCCGGCCGCCGCGCTGACCAGGTGCTGCACGACGTCGAGGTCCAGCTCGGAGCCGTCCGGCACGGCCAGCGTCTCGTGCGCCATGGTGGCCAGGTCGTCGTCCTCCCCGGGGCCGAGGGCGAGCACCGTCACCCCGGCCCGCCGGGCGTCGTGCACCCGCTCCAGCAACGGCGCCCGCACCCGGTCCGGGGCCACCACGAGCAGTGTCTCGCCCCGCCGGGCCGCCTCGATCCGGCCCGGTCCGACCGCCAGGTGCGCCGGATCGGACGGGCGGGCGTCGTGGCGGACGAGCGTCGGCGCCAGTTCCGGCGTGCCCGACCAGGCGGCCTCGTCCACCAGATGCGCGGCGAGGTGCCACGGCTCGTACTCCGGCGTCCCCACCAGTAGCAGCCCGCCCCCGTGCGCCACCACGGACCCGCGCAGCACACCCGCGAACCGCCGCGTGGCCGGCAACCACTCGGTTCCGGCGAGCACTTCGCGCAGCAGCGCGACCCGTACGGCGTCCATATGTCCGCATCCTGCCGCAAGCGGCCTCTGTTGACCGGTCGTTCACCTCGAATTCGCCCGACCCGGTTGCGGAGCCGCGGACTTCGGTGCGGGCCGGTGGCGTGCGGGCCACCGGGGTGCCCGTGACGCGGCTCACCCGGACCGGTCCGGCGGCGGGGGCGGACGTAGAGTCGGCCCATGACCTCTACCGACAGTGCACAGACCCCCGCGAAGGCCCCCGCCAAGGACCCCTGGGACCTGCCCGACGTCTCCGGTCTCGTCGTCGGCGTGCTCGGCGGGACCGGCCCGCAGGGCAAGGGCCTCGCCTACCGGCTCGCCAAGGCCGGCCAGAAGGTGATCGTCGGTTCGCGGGCCGCCGAGCGGGCCCGGGACGCCGCCGAGGAGCTGGGCCACGGCATCGAGGGCGCCGACAACGCCGAGTGCGCGCGGCGCAGCGACATCGTGATCGTCGCCGTGCCGTGGGAGGGACACGCCAAGACCCTCCAGGCGCTGCGCGGGGAACTGGCCGGGAAGCTGGTCGTGGACTGCGTCAACCCGCTCGGCTTCGACAGGAAGGGCGCCTACGCGCTGAAGCCGGAGGAGGGCAGCGCCGCCGAGCAGGCCGCCGCCCTGCTGCCGGACTCGCGGGTCACCGCCGCCTTCCACCACCTCTCCGCGGTCCTCCTCCAGGACCCGGAGATCGACGAGATCGACACCGACGTGATGGTGCTCGGCGAGGCCCGGGCCGACGTGGAGATCGTGCAGGCGCTGGCCGGGCGCATCCCGGGCATGCGCGGCATCTTCGCGGGGCGGCTGCGCAACGCCCACCAGGTGGAGTCGCTGGTCGCCAATCTGATCTCGGTGAACCGCCGCTACAAGGCGCACGCGGGGCTCCGCGTCACGGACGTATGAGGCCATGGGGGACACTGGTGGGGCACCACCCCGCAGTGTCCCCCGCAAGGAGCCGACCGACATGCCCCGTCTCGCCCTCTACTCCCTCGTCGTCTGCGTCCTCGCCGTCGTCGCGGCCGTGCTCTCCTTCGTGCAGGGCAGCTGGCTGGGGATCCTGTGGGTGCTGATGGCGGGCCTGTCGTCCAACATGTGCTGGTACTACCTCAAGCGCCGCCGCGTCACCCGGTGACCGAGCAGACCTCGCTCCCGCCGCGCCAGAAGCGGTAGAGGTCGTAGCCGCAGTAGGTGTCGAAGTCGCTGATGCCCAGGCCGCGCAGGATCGTGTCGATCAGCTCGAAGAACGCGCCGTTCACCGACGGGATCCACAGCAGCGCGAACACGAACAGCAGTCCGAACGGCGCGAAGGGCTCCACCTGCCGCCGGAGGCCGTACGACAGCCAGGGCTCGAGCACGCCGTAGCCGTCCAGCCCCGGCACCGGCAGGAAGTTCAGCAGCGCCGCCGTCACCTGGAGCAGCGCCAGGAACGCCAGCGCGAACCGGAAGTCCCGCGGCACCCCGTCCAGCGCGTCCAGCCAGAACGGGGCCGTGCACACCACCGCGAACAGCACGTTCGTCAGCGGGCCCGCCGCCGAGATCAGACTGTGCCGCCAGCGGCCCCGGATCCGCCCGCGCTCGATGAACACGGCACCGCCCGGCAGCCCGATCCCGCCCATGATCACGAACAGCACGGGCAGCACGATGCTCAGCAGCGCGTGCGTGTACTTCAGCGGGTTCAGCGTGAGATAGCCCTTCGCACCCACCGTGATGTCCCCGCTGTGCAGGGCCGTGCGCGCGTGCGCGTACTCGTGCAGGCACAGCGAGACGATCCAGGCCGCCGTCACGAACAGGAAGACGGCCACCCCGGGCTGCTCGGCGAACCCCGTCCAGGTCGCCCAGCCGGTGACCGCCGTCACGGCGA
>NZ_MUND01000879.1 GCF_002154375.1 Streptomyces glaucescens
CCCCTGCCCCTCCTAGCCTCGGGAACGTGATGTCCTCGTCCTCTCGCCCCGCCCTCCTGGCCGCCGGTGCCGCCGTGGTCACCGTCGTGCTGTGGGCCTCCGCGTTCGTGTCGATCCGCAGCGCCGGGGAGGTGTACTCGCCGGGCGCGCTGGCGCTCGGGCGGCTGGCCACCGCGTCCGTGGCGCTGGGGGTGCTGTGCGCCGTACGGCGGGAGGGCCGGCCGCCGCGGGCGGCGTGGCCCGGGATCGCGGTGTCCGGCGTGCTCTGGTTCGGTGTCTACATGGTCGTCCTCAACTGGGGCGAGCAGCAGGTGGACGCGGGCACGGCGGCCCTGGTCGTCAACATCGGCCCGATCCTGATCGCGCTGCTCGGCGCCCGGCTGCTCGGCGACCCGATGCCGCCCCGCCTGCTGGCGGGGATGGCGGTGTCGTTCGCCGGGGCGGTGACCGTGGGTCTGTCGATGTCGGGGGGCGGCTCGTCGTCCGTCCTCGGGGTGCTGCTGTGCCTGCTGGCGGCGGTCGCCTACGCGGCCGGCGTGGTCGCGCAGAAGCCCGCGCTCGCCCGGGCCGGTGCCGTGCAGGTGACGACATTCGGGTGCCTGGTCGGGGCCGTGCTCTGCCTGCCGTTCGCCGGGCAGCTGGCGCGGGAGGCCGCCGCCGCGCCGCTGCCGGCCACCCTCAACATGGTCTACCTGGGGCTCTTCCCGACCGCGCTGGCCTTCACCACCTGGGCCTACGCGCTGTCCCGGACCACCGCGAGCCGGATGGGCGCGACCACGTACGCGGTGCCCGCGCTGGTCGTGCTGATGTCCTGGCTGGCGCTGGGCGAGGTGCCGGGCCCGCTCACGCTGGCGGGCGGGGCGCTGTGCCTGGCGGGTGTGGCGGTGTCGCGGTCGCGGGGCCGGGCGGCCCGGGTCGTGGCGGCCTCGCCGCGCCCCGGAACCGCCCGGGAGCGGTCGGACCGGCCCGCCGGGTCAGCGTGAACGCGCCCGGTCCGCCAGGACCTTGATGGAGGCCAGCGCGACCACCGACAGCGCGATCACATAGCCGGACACGGCCATCGAGGTGCCGGTCGCCTCCAGCAGCAGCACCATCACGAACGGGGCGAGCCCGCCGCCGCCGACCGCCGCGATCTGGTAGCCGAGGGAGGCCCCGGTGTAGCGCATCTCGGGGGTGAACAGCTCGGCGAACAGCGCGGCCTGCGGGCCGTACATGATGCTGAGGAAGCAGCTCGCGACGAAGGTGCCGACGGCCAGCCACAGCAGGGAACCGGTGTCGATGAGCAGGAACAGCGGCACGGCCCACAGCGCGATGCCCGCGGCGCCGAACGCGTAGACGCGGATGCGGCCGAGGCGGTCGGAGAGCGCGGCGGAGGCGGGGATCAGCACCAGCTGGGTGAGGCTGACGCAGAGCGAGACGGTGAGCACCGCGCCGCGTTCCATGCCGAGTTCGCGGGTGGTGTAGTCGAGGACACCGGTGATGATGATGTAGAACGTCGCGGTGTTGACGGCGAAGGAGCCGCCCGCCAGCAGCACCGTGCCGAGGTGGTGGCGCAGGACGGTGCGCAGCGGCGAGGAGGTCTCGCTCCTCTCCCGCTCGGCCAGGGCCCGCTCGGCCCGCCGGAACTCGGGGGTCTCCTCGACGCGGGTGTGGATGTACCAGGCGAGCGCGAGCACGAACACGCCGACGACGAACGGCACCCGCCAGCCCCA
>NZ_MUND01000880.1 GCF_002154375.1 Streptomyces glaucescens
GTCCAGGCCCGTGCCGTCCGGGCCCGTGCCGCTCGCGCCCGCGCTGTCCGCTCCGCCACGGTCCGGGTCGCCGGGGCCGGTTCCCCCGGCACGGTCGGTGGGTGGGACGGCGGAGGAGGCGAGAGCGGGGGCCACCGGCGGGGCTGAGCCCGGTGACCGCGCGGGCGGGCAGGCAGTGCCGGACGCCCGGGCCGGCGAGGGGCCGTGGGCCCTGGCCGCCGCCAGCGTCTCGTACACCTCCCGGGCGATCTCCGCCGACGACTCGTCGTCGACGCGCCAGAGGGTGCCGACGACCTGGGAGAAACCGGCGAGTTGCAGCGAGGCGGCCAGGTGGAGGGCCTCGTCGGGGAGGCGGGTGCCGCCGACGGCGGTCTCGCAGGCCGAGAGGTAGGCGAACTCCGCGCCGGGCAGATCGAGCCGGGAGACGTCCAGGACCGACAGCTCGCCGCCGGGCAGCAGCAGGCGTCCCTCGGAGGGGTGTTCCGGGTCCTGGACGCCGTGGCAGGCGAAGTGGGCCCAGGAGTGGGCGGTCAGGGCGGCCCGTACCGCCTCAGGCCGGGCCTCCTCCCCGCTGAGCAGGGTGCCGCCCATGGCCGCGTGGGCGACGCCCGCCTCGCGCAGGGCGCCCGGGAGCGGGGCGAGACCGTCGAGTTCGGGGACGGCGACGATCAGCGGGCGGGTGTCGGCGGCGGGGAGGCGCCGGGCGCGGGCACGCAGCAGGGCGGTGACGCTCGGGGTGTACGAGGACACCACCCGGTCCGGCACCTCCCCGGCGGCGTGCAGCGGCAGGAAGGACAGCGCCCCGGCGGGACACCACCACAGCCGGGGCGGCGACTCACCGGGCGGCGGCGGCCCGGTGATGCCGAGGGCGTCGAGCACGGGTGCGGCGACCGTGCGCCACAGCCAGTCGAGCACATCGGCGACGGCCTGCTCGGCGAAGGCGCGGGCGAGGCCGGAGCGGGCCGCCGCGGCGGCGGCCGCGAGCAGCGTCTCCGCGCGCTCCCCGGCCTCGGTGTCGGAGTACGCGGGGAGGGGACAGACCTTGAGGTCGGCCGGGTGGGGGCCGGTCAGCAGCAGCGCGTGACCACCCGGGTCCGGGCCGCCCGTGATCACGACCACCGGCCCTTCGGCGCCCGCGGCGAGCAACTGCCCGGCGCGGGGCGGGCGCAGGAAGTCCCGGAAGCCGTCGCGGGCACGGATCGCCTCCAGGGTCTCCTGCCACTCGCGGGCCAGCCGGTGGCGGCGGTCGGCCTCCTCGCCGGACACGCCGTCCCCGGCGGCCTGGTCCAGGGCCTTGCGGAGCGTGTCCAGGCGGGCCGCGAGTTCCGGTTCGGCGGCGGCGAGTTCCTCGGTCTCGGTGCGCAGCTCCAGCGCCTGGAAGGCGAGCACCCCACGGCCGGCCTCCAGCAGTTCCAGTGCCTCGGCGGGCCGCCCGGCGGCCAGAGCGACCAGCCCGGCGAGCGATCCGGCGGCGGCCACGCGGCCGAGCATCTCCTCCTGGTCGGCCCGGTCCACCCCGCGCCAGGCGAGCAGCGGCAGCGTCTCGACGGCGCTGCGGGCCGCGGCGAGCGACCGCTCGGTGTCCCCGGACTCCCGTGCCACGGTCGCCGTCTCCAGCGCGGCCGAGGTGCGCACCAGGGCGGACTGGGCCGGGTCGGCGGCCAGTTCCGCGTTCACGGCGAGTTCCTCGTCGCGCACGGCGTCGTGGCCGCCGTCGACGCGGGCGATCTCGCCGAGCACCCGGGACAGCGCGATCAGGGCGCCGCCGCGTCCCGGCTCGCCGGGGGGCAGCCGGCGCAGCGCGGTCCGGGCGGCCTCGACCGCCCGGTCCAGGTCGGCCCGGTCACCGTGGTGGCGGTGGCGCTCCCACAGGGCGTGGGCGTGGTGGGTGTGCAGGGATGCGGCACTGTGCTGCGGGTCGTCGCGCGGGTCTTCCCGCAGGGCCGCCTCGAAGTGGCGTACGGCGGTGTCGGCGGCCTCGGGCGGGGCTCCGGGCCGCCGGGCGCGGGCGAGGAGGACACCGCCGAGGGCGTTCTGCAGGCGGGCACGCCACCGGTGGCCGGGGGTCGTGCCGGCGAGGGCGCGTTCGGCGAGTTCCTGGGCGGTGTCGAGTTCGGCGGGGGTGTCGGTCTCCCGCGCGTGCGCGACGAGCAGGCTCACCAGCGTGCCGAGGATCACCGGGTACTCCGCGCCGAACTCGGGGGTGGCGTCGGCGAGTTGCCGGGCCGCGACGACGGCTTCGCGGAGCGAGGCGAGGTGCCGGACCCGGGTGTACCGCTCGATCAGCGCCATGACCAGCCCGGCGGGCAGCTGGGCGGGCACCTCGGCGTCCGGCGGCAGGACGGCGAAGCCCTCACGGCCGGCGGCGACCGCCTCGTCGAGCAGGGCGAGGTCGAGGGTGTGCCGGTACCGGTTGGCCAGGATCTCCGCGAGCCGGGCGAGAGCGCCGGCCCGGTCGGCGGGGGCGTGGGCCGTCTCCAGGGCACGTCGGGCGGTGGCTTCGGCGCGGTCGAGGCCGCCGCCCCGGTCCACCTCGCTGTGGGCGAGCAGCAGGTCGGCGAGGGTGCTGAGGACCCGGCTGTCGTCGGTGTGCGGAGCGCCGGGCGCGGTCAGCCGGGTGACGGTGGCGAGGGCCTGCGTGAGGACCGCCGGGTCGCCGTGCTCGCGATACTCGTGCATCGCGGCGGCGGCGTACGACGTCACCGCCTCCGCGCGCGGACGGTCGCCGCTGAGGCCCTCGGCCATCAGCCGCAGGGCGAGTCGCCGGTCGGCGGGGTCGCCGCGCAGCTGGTGGCGGTACTGGTGGTGGCGGCCGAGGTCGGCGGCGTATTGGGCGGGCTCCGCGCGGTACAGCGTCGCGTACGCCTCGATGGTCCGGTCCAGGGTCTCCGGGTCGCGGCTGCGGGCGAAGCGCTGGGCGAGCACCCCGGCGCAGCTGCGCCG
>NZ_MUND01000881.1 GCF_002154375.1 Streptomyces glaucescens
GTGCGGGACGGTCGGCCGGGGTGGGGACGGCCCGCACGGGTGTCTTCCGGTGGCGGGGATCGCCGTGCACGCGCGCGTGGGCGCGTTCCTCGGCCGGCTGTCCCGTGGCTCGCTCGCCGGGCGAACGTTCCGCCGCGCCGCCGTGCAGCAGCGCCTTGGGCAGCAGGACGACGGCTGTGGTGCCGCCGTAGGGCGAGGTCCGCAGGTGCACCTTGATGTCGTGCCGGGCTGCGAGCCTGCTGACCACGAAGAGCCCGAGCCGGTCGCTGTCGAACAGGTCCAGTGCCTCGGACTGCGCGATGCGCCGGTTGGCCTCGGCCAGGGTCTTCGGGCTCATGCCCAGGCCGCGGTCCTCGACCTCGACGGCGTATCCGTTGCCCACGGGCTCTCCGGTGACCCGCACGCGCGTGTGGGGCGGTGAGAACTGGGCGGCGTTCTCGATGACCTCGGCGAGCAGATGGGTGAGGTCGGTGACGGCGGCGCCGATGACGAAGGCCTCGGGGAGCTGCCGTACCTCCACCCGCGCGTAGTCCTCGACTTCGGACACGGCCGCGCGGATCACGTCGGTCAGGGACACCGGGATGCGCCAGGCCCGGCCGNNCTGGCTGCGGCGGGCGAGGTTGACGAAGACGCCCGAGATGCCGCTGGCGAGTTCGGCGCGCTCCACGGCGGCCCGCAGCGCCGCGCGGTGCACGGTGCCCAGGGCCTCGGCGACCTGCCCGGCCTCGTCCTCGGCGGGCGGTCCGGGCGGGGCCTCCGCGCGGATGTCGATCTCCTGTCCGGCGCGCAGTCTGCGCATGGCGTCGGGGAGTTTGCGGCGGGCGATCTCCAGGGCGCCGTTGCGCAGG
The DNA here is from genome assembly GCF_002154375.1 of Streptomyces glaucescens. Classification (GTDB taxonomy): domain Bacteria; phylum Actinomycetota; class Actinomycetes; order Streptomycetales; family Streptomycetaceae; genus Streptomyces; species Streptomyces glaucescens. Next base: position 849 of record NZ_MUND01000881.1, read on the forward strand.
CTCACCAGTTCGACGACGAGGCTCCGGCCGATGCGCACGGAGATGACGAGGGAGGCGGCGACGGCTGCGAGGCCGAGGAGGACCGCCGCGCCGGCCGGGGTGAGCAGTCCCCGGGTGAACGGGTCGGCGCGGTCCGCGACGCCGCGGGCCGCGTCCTGCTCGATGCTCCGCATGCCGTCCTGTACGCGGGCGTGTGCCTGCCGCCAGTCGGCTGCGGGTGCCGCCGCGACCGCGCGGGCGCCCGCGCCACCGGCCAGCACCCGGTCCTCCAGGCCGCCGACGGCGGCGTAGTCGGCGCCCTCGGCGAGCTCGCGCCAGGCGGCGCGCTCGTCGCCGCGCAGGTCGGCGGCGGCGGACTCGGTGAGCGTGCGGCGGGTGTCGACGGCGCCGGTGAACAGCCGGAGCCGCTCACCGGAGAGGCCGTCGGCGAGACGAGCACTGGCCAGCAGCACGTCCTCCCGGGCCAGTGCCTCACCCGCGCGGGAGAACTCCAGCAGCACGCGTGCGTCGGAGCCGAGTTCGGCGTCCTGGATGCCGGTGAGCGCGCCCCCGACGCGGAAGGCGGTCGCGATGGTGCCGGTGTAGCGCTCGTAGGTCTCGCTCCAGCCGGCGCGGCGGTCGAGTACGGCGGTGCGCAGCGGGCGCAGTTTCTCGGCGCCGGCGATGAACGCGGTGAGGCGCCCGGTGACTCCGGAGGGCAGTTCCTGGCCGTCGGCGACGGTGGCGTGCTCCCCCAGGCGGAGTTTCGCCACCGCGCGGTCGGTGCGTGCCGCGAGGCGTTTCAGCTCGCCGCTCCCGCCGGTCTCCGGGGCGGTGGCGTACCGCACGGCGGCGGCGCGCTCGGCCTGGAGGGCGGCGACGGCGTTGGCGACGGGGGTGCGGACCTCGGCGTCCACGCGCTGCAACTGACGCAGCCGGGAGACGTCCTGGGCGGTGGTGACGGTGGCGTACGCCCAGAGGGCGAGCAGGGACACGACGGGCACCATCAGCAGGCAGATGATCTTGGCGCGCACGGTCCGGGGCCGTGTGCGCCAGGGTGTCGGGCGCCGGGCAGGGCGCTCCGCCGGTGTGTCCGGGCCGTCGGCGGGTCTCTCGTCGGCCGGTGGTCCGGCGTGTGCGCGGCGGCCGCGCGCGGCGGGCCGGGACGGCGTCTCGGCGCCCGCTGTCGGGGTCCTTCTGGGTGTACGCATGGCCTCCTCGCTCGGAAGGGGGGTCGGCGGGTCAGCGGGCAGCGGTCTCGACCGGCCGTTGGGCGGAGGCGGACTCCTCGCGCTCCCCCGCCGTCGGCGACAGGGCGACGAAGGCCGAGGTCAGGAAGAGGTAGGAGCCGAGGCCCACGGCGAGGGGGAAGACGAACTGCATCGCCGTGGCCCCGGGCAGCAGGTCACCCGAGGGCGTGACCCGCACCCGCACGGCGAGCATGCCGGTGTAGTGCATGCTGCTCACCGCCGCGCCCATGACCAGGGAGGCGACGGTGACCGCGACCGGCGCCTCGATGTTGAGGGCCGCCCACAGGGCCGCCGTCGCCGCGACGACCGCGATCGGCACGGAGAGGCCGACGAGCACCGGCTCGTAGGTCACGTCGCCGTGGAGTCGTACGGCGGCCATGCCCAGGTAGTGCATGCTCGCGACGCCGATCCCGGTGGTGAGCCCGCCGAGCAGCAGCGAGCGGGTGCGGTCACGGCCGTAGCCGACGGCGAAGACGCCGGCGCAGACGACGACCATGGCGACGAGCAGGCTGAGCACGGTGAGCGGTACGTCGTAGCGGATCTCCGTCCCGCCGACCCGGAAGCCGAGCATGGCCACGAAGTGCATGGTCCAGATGCCGG
>NZ_MUND01000882.1 GCF_002154375.1 Streptomyces glaucescens
GTGGGGGCGGCCGTGCCGGCCGGGGTCGGGGTCGGGGCGGGGGGTACGGTCACGTTCCGGGATTCCTGTGTTCGTCGAGCGTGGTCACGTCAGACCGGCCGGCCGTCGGCCGCCGGCTGCCGCACGGCCGGGTCCGGCGGGGCGCCCACCACTCCCGTCCGCCGCAGCTTCTGCCACCGCAGCCGGCCGCCCGTGAGTGCGGTGATCCAGGACTGGAGCAGGACGACGTACATGATCTGGCGGTAGAGGATCTGCTGGAGGGGCAGCGAGATCAGGTGGGTCATGCGTTCGCGGTCCAGGCGGAAGGCGTACGCCGCGCAGACCGCCTGGAGGGCGAGGACGCCGAGCCAGGCCGCGATGGTCTTCCCGGTGGGGCCGAAGACGAGGCCGTAGAGGAGGAAGACGTCGATCAGGGGGGCCAGCAGCGGGGCGAGGACCATGAAGAGGGAGACCAGCGGGAGGCCGACCCGGCCGAAGCGGCCGGAGGGGCCGCGCTCCACCAGGGCCCGGCGGTGCTTCCAGATGGCCTGCATGGTGCCGTACGACCAGCGGTAGCGCTGGGACCACAGCTGCTGGACCGTCTCGGGGGCCTCGGTCCAGGCGCGGGCGTTCTCCGCGTACACGACCTTCCAGCCGTCGCGGTGCAGGGCCATGGTGACGTCGGTGTCCTCGGCGAGGGTGTCCTCACTCATCCCGCCGATCCGCTGCAGCGCGCTGCGCCGGAAGGCGCCCACGGCGCCCGGGATGGTCGGCATGCAGCGCAGCACGTCGTACATCCGGCGGTCGAGGTTGAAGCCCATCACGTACTCGATGTGCTGCCAGGCGCCGATGAGCGTGTCGCGGTTGCCGACCTTGGCGTTGCCCGCGACCGCGCCGACGCGCGGGTCGCCGAAGGGCTGGACGAGTTCGCGGACCGTGGCGGGTTCGAAGACGGTGTCGCCGTCCATCATGACGACGATGTCGTAGCGGGCGTTCGCGAGGCCGCGGTTGAGGGCGGCGGGCTTGCCGGCGTTGAGCTGGCGGACGACCCGGACGTTCGGCAGGCCCATGGCCTCCACGATGCGGGCCGTGCCGTCCGAGGAGCCGTCGTCGATGACCAGCACCTCGATGGGATGCTCGCTCGCCATCAGGGAACGCACGGTGTTCTCGATGCACTTGGCCTCGTTGTACGCCGGGACCAGCACCGACACGGGTTCGGTGACCGGCGGTCCCCAGCGGAAGCCGCGGCGGCGGACCCGGCGGGCGTGCCAGCCGGAGAGGAGCAGCATCAGCACGAACCGGCCGATGACCAGGGTGCCGATGATCGCGAGGCCGACGACCAGGCCGTCGGTGATGTGCTCGGAGGCCTGGACCAGGAAGATCCACGCCTGGCCCTTCCAGAGGTCGAGGCCGGTGACACGGGTGTGCGCGCTGGGCGCGTCGAGGGCCTCGGTGAGGTTCTGGAAGGCGTAGCCGCGCGCCTTGAGGTCGGGCAGGAACCGGTCCAGGGCCTGCACGGTCTGGTGGCGGTCGCCGCCGGAGTCGTGCATCAGGACGATGGCGCCGTCGCCGCCCTTCGGGGTGGCGCGGCGGATGATCTCGTCGACGCCGGGCTTGCGCCAGTCCTCGCTGTCGGTGTTGTTGACGACGGTGATGTATCCGCGGCTGCCGATGTACTCGGTCACCGGCCAGGACTCGTTGTCCATGGCCGCGGAGAAGGAGGAGTACGGCGGGCGGAACAGGGAGGTGCGGATGCCGGCCGCGCCGGATATCGCCAGCTGGTTCTGGGACAGCTCCCAGTCGATGCGCCGCTTCGACTGGTAGGAGAGGTCGGGGTGGTTGAAGGTGTGCAGGCCGATCTCGTGGCCCTCGTCCACCATGCGCTCGACCAGGTCCGGGTAGCGGGAGGCCATGGTGCCGGTGACGAAGAAGACGGCGTGCGCGTCGTGCTTCTTCAGCACGTCCAGGACCTTCGGGGTCCACACCGGGTCGGGGCCGTCGTCGAAGGTGAGGACGAGCCGGTGGTCCGGCACGGACAGCGTGGTGGGACGGCCGCTGCGGGCGTCGATGACCGGACCGCCCGTGAGGACGTCCTCCGGGACGCGGTCGCTGGCCGCGGCGGGGCGGACGCGGTGGTCGGCGAGGATCTCGCTGTGCACGTAGCCGCGCAGCATCAGCATCGCCATCAGGGCGACGAGGACGAGCGCGGGCAACAGGAAGCGCAGGGGCAGGCGGCGTTGCCGGGAGCCGTCACGGGCTCCGGTCGCCGCCCGGTGACGGGGGCGGGATGCCATCAGAGGACGTGCTCCGGGGACGAGGCGTGGGCGGAGAGCGGGGAGTCGACGGACGTACGGCCGGGACGCCTGTCGGTGCCGACGCCGTTGCCCGGGTTGCCGCCGCCGGTGACCGGGGAGGGGGCGGCGGACGGGTCGTCGTCGGC
>NZ_MUND01000883.1 GCF_002154375.1 Streptomyces glaucescens
GCGGGCCGGCCCGCACTCGTGACACGAGGGTCGGCCGACAGCGCCATTCGGCCTTCCGCGACCCCGTGCGCTTTTCGACGGATGAGCGCTTGGCCCGTAGCCCGATGTCCAATCTGGTGCCTCGTACGGGTACTACCGGTCGCCAGTGGCGTTTCAGGCGCTGCTCTGGCAGGCAGGGTGTCGGGCATGGACATCTCGCCGTTCCTGCAGCGCAAACTCGCCCGCCGCTTCGCCACCTTCGACACCAACCATGACGGCTATATCGACCGCACCGACTTCGAGTCGGCCTGCGACCGCCTCGCCGCCGCCTTCCAGCTCGCGCCCGAAGCCCCCGCACTCAAGCAGATGCGGGAGCTCAGCGACGGCCTGTGGCAGCACCTGTCACAGGCCGCGGACACCGACGTCGACGGGCGCATCAGCCTCGCCGAGTACCAGGCGGCGTTCGCCGCCGGGTTGCTGGTCACGCCCGCTTCCTTCGACGCCGGGTACGTGCCGTTCCTCGACGCGCTGATGGACATCGCGGACCAGGACGGCGACGGGAAACTGACCCGGGACGAGCAGGTTCGCTGGTCCGGCGCCCTGATGGGGCTGGCCGAAGCGGACGCTCGCGAGGTCTTCGGCCGCCTCGACCGGGACGCCGACGGCCTGATCAGCCGCGACGACATGCTGCAGGCGATCCGTGAGTTCTACTTCAGCGAGGAGCCCACCTCCACCGGCGTCTGGCTGCTCGGACCACTGGACCCCGCATGACGAGAGAACCTGTCGCCCGAACACGGCTGCTATGTCTGGTCGAACCGGCCGTACGGGGTGATCGACCCAAACACTCACCCGCAGACAACGGCACGCGAGTAGCTGGCCCGGCGGGGTGTGAACGGTCGCTGCTGGCCAACGGTAACGGCCCAACTGCACCCAGCCCGCTCGCGCGGGGCGCCCGGCCAGCCACCATCCCGGCTCACCCGACCCACTTTCCCCACCGCCCCCAGCGGGCTGAAGCCACCAAGAGCCGTCCGCGCCTCGGCGACGCACGCGCCCTGCCGAGTCCGCCGGCCGTGCTGGACAGCGCGTCGACGCCTGGCGCGCGACCCAGGTCGCAGGGCATCTGCCGCAGGCGGCGCACCAGTTGGTGCCTCGGCTCTGTGGCGACCTGCGCCGCGCCGCCTCGGCCTCTCCCCAGAGTGGACCGAGATGAGCGCCATCGCGATGGCCAGGGCGTGGAGGCCGAGGTCGTGCGGGACACGACGTGGGACCGGAGTTCTTCACGGCACGGTTTCACTCCGCTGGGAGCGAAGCCGCCCGTGGCGGAGGCGAGGGCGGAATCGCGCCGGACCGGTCTCGCGCGCGAGGCCCCCTGGCGGGACGCGGGCAGCCGTCGGCCCTCCCGTGGGGAGGCCGGGAGGGACGGCGTGGCCCGCGCAGAGTGGTCTGGGCGAACCAGGGGCGGCGGCTGCCGGACCGGGGGACGCCGCCGGTTGCAGCATCGCACTAGTTCCAGCCACGCAACAGCCTCATGACTGAAAATTGACGCCTGGTCGCGCTCTATTTCTTCGGGGCGGGAGTGGCGGTTCGGGAGCGGCGGACGACGAGGTCATCGTCCGGCCTCCCGTACCTGCTGGCACCGTGCGCAGTAGCGTGCCTGCGGGACGATCATCAGCCGTTCCCGGTCGACGGGACGCCGGCACAGGTGGCAGACGCCGTAGCGGCCCTCGGCGATGCGCTGGAGCGCAGCCTCCACGTCGGCGAGGACCATGCGCGCCGACGCGGCGAGCTTGGCGCGCACTTCGGCCTGCGCCGCCGAACCTCGCCGGCGCGGTGCCCCCTCGCGGGGCACCGCGGCGATCTGCCGCAGTTGCTCCCGGCGGAACAGGCGCTGTTCGTGCAGGTTCTCCTGGAGCGCGGCGAGATCCTCGGGCGACAGGTGCGTGGCACGGTCGCCGATGATCCGGTGGTTCACCACTTCACCCCTTCGAGCAGGACGGGACGAGAACGGGGTCGGACGGGGCGGAGGTGAGCTGTGCGGACGAAGACCGATCAGCCCGGGAGGCCGGTCAGGCGGTGGCGCGGCGCTGGCAGGCGACGCAGTAGCGGGTGTACGGGAGGATCTCCAGGCGTTCGGCGGGGACCGGCTTTGAGCAGGCGAGGCAGGTGCCGTAGGAGCCGTCGTCGATACGGACGGACGCCTCGTCGATCTCCTTGAGGACCCGCCGGATCGCCTCGGCCTGGGCGGACATGAGATGGTCGGCCACGCTCTGGCCGGTCTCCTCCAGGGCCCGCAGCTGGGCCATCCGGGTGCTCCGGGCGTGTTCGAGGCGCCGTCGGGCCTCCTCCGCGGTGAGCCGCCCGGGGCGGGGTTCCAGCCGGGAGTCACGGGTCTCGGTCTCGGAACGGCGAGGTTCGGTCCGGGAGGCGTCGAGCGACACGTCGAGGGTCCTTTCTCAGGGCGCACCAGGGAGAACAGGTGCAGCAGTGGCCGTCCGCCACGGCCGGTGCACGCGTTCTCCACGACCGAGGGCACCGGCCGTACCGGACGGCTCGGGCACCCTCGACTCTGCTCGGCCGGCCCTCGGAATCCCATCGGGCGCAGACCCCATTCACCTGGGTCCGCGGTGACCATACGGCGGCGGCGCGGGACCGCGGATGGGTACGCGGTGCCCTCGGATATGGGGGTCGGCCCCCATCGACGGCGCGCCAGGGGAGGAGGCAGGCTGGGCGCAGGATCGGTCGGGACCAAGAGGCCGCGGCTCCCGCCCCGGGGTGTGCGATGTCCGACGAGAGCCGATCACAGTCGGATCGCAGAAGGAGGAGTTTCCCCGGTGTCGCTGTTCTGGCGGATCTTCGGGCTCAACGCCCTGGTGCTGGGCACCGCGACGGCGCTGCTCCTGTGGGCACCCGTGACCGTCTCCGTGCCGGTGCTGCTGACCGAGGCGATCATCCTGGTCGGCGGCCTCGCCGTCATGCTCGTCGCCAACGGCACCCTGCTGCGCTGGGGGCTGGCCCCGCTGGACCGGCTGACCAGGATGATGACCACCGTCGACCTGCTGCGACCGGGGCAACGGCTGCCGGTGCCCGGCGCTCGCGGCGGGAGCGAGGTGTCGGAGCTGATCCGCACGTTCAACGCCATGCTCGACCGGCTCGAGCATGAACGCGCCACCTCCAGCGCCCGGGTCCTGCTGGCCCAGGAGGCGGAACGCCGCCGTATCGCCCAGGAACTGCACGACGAGGTCGGGCAGAGCATGACCGCGATCCTGCTGGTCCTCAAGCGTGCCGCGGACGACGCCCCGGAGCCGCTCCGCGGGGAACTCCATCAGGCGCAGGAGATCACCCGGGCGAGTCTGGACGAGGTCCGCCGTCTGGTACGCCGCCTGCGCCCCGGCGTACTGGACGACCTGGGCCTGTTCAGCGCACTGACCTCGCTCACCGAGGACTTCGCGACACACACCGGGCTGCGTGTGGTGCGCCGCCTCGACACCGACCTGCCCACCCTCGACCAGGAGAGCGAACTCGTCTTGTACCGGGTGGCCCAGGAGAGCCTGACCAACGCGGCCCGCCACGCGGACGCGCGTCAGGTCGAGGTGTACCTGCACCGAGCCGGCGGAGCGTTGGTACTGGAGATCGCCGACGACGGCCGCGGCATCGAGGCGGCCTGCGAAGGCGCGGGGATCCGCGGCATGCGCGAACGCGCCCTGCTGGCCGGGGCGGCCCTGGACATCACCTCCACACCCGGCACCGGCACCCGGATCCGTCTCACCACGCCCGTCGCCAGGAAGCAGCCCCGACCATGACCGAGCCGACACCGACGTCGACGGCCACGCCGACCACGACGTCGACATCGACGCCCATTCGCATCCTGCTCGCCGACGACCACGCGCTCGTACGCCGGGGCGTGCGTCTCATCCTCGACCGGGAGCCCGACCTGGAGGTCGTCGCCGAAGCCGGGGACGGCGCCGAGGCCATCGAGGCGGCCCGGCGCAGCGGACCGGATCTCGCCGTCCTGGACATCGCCATGCCGCGGCTCACCGGCTTGCAGGCGGCCCGGGAACTGGCCGCGCTCGAACCGGGGCCGCGCATCCTGATGCTGACGATGCACGACAACGAGCAGTACCTGTTCCAGGCGTTGAAGGCCGGCGCCTGCGGCTATGTGCTGAAGTCCGTCGCCGACCGGGACCTGGTCGCCGCCTGCCGGGCCGCGATGCGTGACGAACCGTTCCTCTACCCCGGCGCGGTCACCGCCCTGATCCGCACCTACCTGGACCGGGTCCGGCACGGCGAGCAGAACCCCGAGCACCTCCTCACACCCCGTGAGGAGGAGGTGCTCAAGCTCGTCGCCGAGGGCCATTCCTCCAAGGAGATCGGTGAGATCCTCTTCATCAGCGTCAAGACCGTGCACCGTCACCGGGCCAACCTGCTGCACAAGCTCGGCCTGCGCGACCGGTTGGAGCTGACCCGGTACGCCATTCGCGCCGGGCTCATCGAACCCTGATCCCCGCCCGCCGGCCGCTCCGGTGACAGCGGCACCCGCCAGGAAGGAACGGTGCATGCGCTCGGCACTCCGCACCGTCCCGGCGACCGCTCACCGGTTCGCGGGCCCGCTCTCGGTGCTCCTCGCCGTCCTGCTGGCGCTGGCCCGCGCGGACGCCGTACCCATGGGTCCCAACGGGCCGGTGCCGGCCCCGACGGCCGCCGGGGCCGGCCCTCGGCCCCCGGACACCGGTCACCGCGCGGACGCCCCGTCCGACAGCGGCTTCCCGGCCCAGGCCCGGACACGGTACGGCGGCCTCGCCGAGCACCCGCATCCGCACCTGCAGGCCCCCGACCACAAAGCGACGCCGGCCCAGCGCACCGCCGCCGTCCCCCGCCTCGCCGCACGGACACCGGTGCGCTCCGCGTGCCTGCCCGTTTCCCCCGGCCGGTCGGCTCACGACCGCGGGCGCGCACCTCCGGCACCCACGAGCACCTGAACCGATCCCACTCCCACTCCTTCCCGTCGCGACCACGCGTGCCGCTCCTACCGCCGCTGCTGCTGCCCGCTGCCGCGGTGACCGCCGCCGCGCCGTGACGTGCCCCTGCCGGAGGCTCGTGTTGAAACGCCGGAACAATGCCCGCAACTCCCTGCGCCTGCGTGCGCTCCTCGCCCTCGCCGTGATCGCCGCATCGCTGGCCATCGCCCTCACCACGCCGGTCCGCCTCGGCCTGGACCTGCGGGGCGGCACCCAGATCATGCTCGAGACCCGCTCCACGCCCACCACCGACGCCGACCGGGCGGCCACCGACCGCACCGTGGAGGTGCTGCGCGGCCGTATCGACGCCCTCGGCATCGCCGAGCCGACCCTCGTCCGCTCCGGCGACGACCGCATCCTCGTCGAACTGCCCGGAGTGCAGGACCCGAAGAAAGCCGCCGACGTGCTGGGCCGCACCGCACAGCTCACCGTCCACGCGGTACTCGGCCCGGCCGAGACCCCCGACGCCGCCACCACGCCGCCCACCGAGACCGCCGAGGAGCGGGTCCTGCCGGACGAGTCCGGACAGCCCCTCCGACTGAAGGCCCCCGACCTCACCGGGCAGCACGTCGAGGGCGCCGACGCCCGCTTCGACCAGCAGAGCGGGGCCGGATGGCACGTCACCGTCGACTTCGGCGACTTCGGCAGCGACCGGTGGACGCGGCTCACCGCGCAAGCCGCCTGCCATCCCGCCGGCGACGCGCAGCGCCGGATCGCCATCGTCCTCGACGGCGCGATCATCTCCTCCCCGCAGGTGGACCCCTCCGTGTCGTGCGGCGCGGGCATCCCGGGCGGCACCACCCAGATCACCGGCTCCTTCGACGACACGGAAGCGCGCGAACTGGCCCTGCTCATCTCCGGCGGCGCCCTGCCCGTACCGGTCGAGATCGTCGAACAGCGCACCATCGGCGCCACCCTCGGCGATGCGGCCATCGAGGCCGCGGCCT
>NZ_MUND01000884.1 GCF_002154375.1 Streptomyces glaucescens
CGCTGCTCGCGCCCGCCGCGCCGAGCAGCGGCACACCGGTGGCGAGGACCGTCCACAGGCTGTGGGTGGCGAACCACACCACCGGCGGGACGACGAGCGCGGCGGCCAGCGAGCCCCAGGTGGCGCCGGTCAGCACCAGGGAGAGCGCGAGGACTCCGGGAGGCACGCGCAGCAGCCGGTACGCCGGCGCCTCGCCGACCTCGTGCGCCGTCTCGGGCGCGAAACCGGCGGCCCGCGCGAGCAGCTCGGCGCGCAGCGCGCGGGCCTCGTCCTCGCCGAGGAAGGCGAGTTCGTCCTTCTTGTCGGTCCCTATGACGTCGAGTTTGAGTTTGGCCACGCCCGCCACGCGCGCGAGGAGCGGCTGGGTGACGTCGACGGCCTGGATCCGCTCCAGCCGGATGTGCGCGGTGCGCCGGAACAGCAGGCCGGTGCGGATGCGCAGCTCCGACTCGGTGACCGCGAAGTGGGTGAACCACCAGGTGAGGAAGCCGTAGAGGGCGGCGGCCGGGATGAGTACGGCGAGCCCGATGAGCAGGGTGGTCGTGGTCAGCCGGGTCAGCTGGCGCTGCGTGCCGTCCGGGTCGTGCAGCGCCCAGCCGATGAGCACGGCGACCGGCGCCCACGCCCGCCGCAGCGGCGTCACCGGGTGCAGCCGCCGCTCGGTCACCGCGGTGCCGCGGCGTACGCCGTCCTCGGTGCCCGGCGCGCTCACAGCCCCGCCGATCGGGCCTCGCCCAGCTCGGTGAGCCGGTCGCGCAGCCGTTCCGCCTCGGCCGGGTCCAGACCGGGGATGGTGGCGTCGGTCGCGGCGGCGGCGGTGTGCAGCTGCACGCTGGCCAGCCCGAAGTGCCGCTCCAGCGGGCCGGAGGTGACCTCGACCAGCTGCATGCGCCCGTACGGCACCACCGTCTCCTCGTGCCACAGCACGCCCCGGCTGATCAGCAGGTCGTCGGCGCGCTCGGCGTACCGCCAGGAGCGCCAGTTGCGCTCCAGCAGGCCCCAGCACCCGACCGTGAGGGTCAGGGGCAGCAGCCCGAACGCCGCCCACGCGAGCCCCACGAGCAGACCGAGCGGAAGGGCGAGGCCCACCGCCAGGATCACCGTCCACACCACCAGCAGCAGCCGCCGCATCCGCAGCAGCCCCGGGGGCAGCCCGGTCCACACCGGCTCGTCCCCCGCCGTCTCCGCGCCCCGCGGGCTCCCCGTCTCCATGGGGCCAGCGTACGTAGGAGAGACTGGGGCCATGACTCCTACGACGGAGACCACGGTCGGGATCGGCGGCGCCGCGGAGAGCACCGACATGGTGCTCAACATCGGGCCCCAGCACCCGTCCACACACGGTGTGCTGCGACTGCGGCTGCTGCTGGACGGCGAGCGCATCACCAGCGCGGAGCCGGTGATCGGCTACATGCACCGCGGCGCGGAGAAGCTGTTCGAGGCGCGCGACTACCGTCAGATCATCATGCTCGCCAACCGCCACGACTGGCTGTCGGCGTTCTCCAACGAGCTGGGCGTGGTGCTGGCCGTGGAGCGGATGCTCGGCATGGAGGTCCCCCCGCGCGCGGTGTGGACCCGCACGCTGCTCGCCGAGCTGAACCGGGTGCTCAATCACCTGATGTTCCTCGGCTCCTACCCGCTGGAGCTGGGCGGCATCACGCCGGTCTTCTACGCGTTCCGGGAGCGCGAGGTGCTCCAGAACGTCATGGAGGAGGTCTCCGGCGGGCGGATGCACTATATGTTCAACCGGGTCGGCGGCCTCAAGGAGGACCTGCCGGCCGGCTGGACCGCACGCGCGCGTGCCGCCGTCGCCGCCGTCCGCTCGCGCATGGACGTCTACGACGACCTGGTGCTCGGCAACGAGATCTTCCGGGGACGCACGCGGGACGTGGGCGTCCTCGCCCCCGAGGCGGTGCACGCCTACGGCGTGAGCGGTCCCATCGCGCGCGCCTCGGGCGTCGACCTCGACCTGCGCCGCGACGAGCCGTACCTGGCCTACGGCGAGCTGCAGGACACCCTCAAGGTCGTCACCCGGCGGGAGGGCGACTGCCTCGCCCGCTTCGAGTGCCTGCTGGAGCAGACGCACAACGCCCTCGACCTGGCCGACGCCTGCCTCGACCGGATCGCCGAGCTGCCGCCGGGGCCGATCAACCAGCGGCTGCCCAAGGTGCTGAAGGCGCCCGAGGGGCACACGTACGCGTGGACCGAGAACCCGCTCGGCATCAACGGCTACTACCTGGTCAGCAAGGGCGAGAAGACGCCGTACCGGCTGAAGCTGCGCTCGGCGTCGTACAACAACATCCAGGTGCTCACCGAGCTGCTGCCGGGGACGCTGGTGGCGGACATGGTGGCGATCCTGGGGTCGATGTTCTTCGTGGTCGGGGACATCGACAAGTAGGGGTCGGCGTCCGGCACGTAGGGGTCGGCGTCGTCCGACAGGCGAGGGTCAGCGTCCGAAACGCAGGGGCCGGCGCCCGGTGAGCAGGGCTCACCGACCGGTGGGCGACGCCTGCGCCAGGGGGTCCGCGATGCCGACCGGCTGCACCAGCCAGCCGAAGTCGCCGAGCCCGCCCGCCGCTGTCAGCTCGGCGGCCTCACCAGCGCTCGCGAGGGCGCGCACATAGGCCGCGGGGTCCGTGGAGGCGAGCGTGAGCGGGGGGCGTGCGCCCGTGATCCCAAGGGTGCGCAAGGCGGTGCGCTGGGTCAGGACGCGCCCCCCGGGGAGCGTGCACGCATCCAGGGCGACATGCGCCGTGATGTCGCACGACCCGTCCGGTACGGGCGCCGTCTCGCGCCCCTCCCGGAAGCCCGTCAGCGTCCCGAACGGGGGGCGCGCGTCCACCGTGTGCGCGTAGTCCACCGCCACCGCGAGCCCGCGCTCCACACAGGACACGGCCGACGCCCACGCGGTGTCCCGGGGCAGCCCGATCTCCGCCCGCAGCCCCTCCTCGGCCGGCAGCGGCCACCACCGGGCCAGCCACGCAGCCTCCGCGCCGGTGACCGGCTCGCCCGGCCGCTCGGTGCCGTCCGTCCGCACCAGCACCCGCCGCGGCACGCCCGAGGCGTCGGTCCGCGCGACCTCCAGGGGGATGTTGTCCAGCCACTCGTTGGCGAACAGCAGCCCGGTGACGGCCCTGGGCAGCTCGGCGCGCCACTCGATACGGTGATCGAGTTCCGCCGGCCGGGCGGCGATCTCGACGGCGTACGCGCGCGTGCGGGCGGCCGTCCCCGCGGGCAGCGCGGCGAGCACCCCGGTGACGAGTTCGCCGCGGCCCGCCGCCATGTCGACGAAGTCCAGCCGGTCCGGGCGGCCCAGCGCCTCGTCGACCCGGCACAGCAGCCCGGCCACGGCCCGCGCGAACAGCG
>NZ_MUND01000885.1 GCF_002154375.1 Streptomyces glaucescens
AGGTGACGCCCTGCGCCTGGCTGCCCGAGATGTACGACCCGCCCGAGTCCCCGGGCTCGGCGCACACCGAGGTGCGGGTGACGCCGGTGATGGTGCCCTCGGGGTAGGTGACGCTGGTGTTGTGCTGCTGCACGGTGCCGCAGTGCCAGCCGGTGGTGGAGCCGGACCGGCACACGGACGCGCCGACCGGCGCCTGGGTGGAGCCGGTGACCTGGACGTTCTGTCCTCCCGCGCCCTTGACGTACGGGGTCGCGGTCCACTGGGAGTTGGTGGCCACCCAGGCCATGTCGCGGCCGGGGAAGACCGAGCCCTGGAAGGTGCCCTGTGCCACGCGGTTGTGGCCGCTGGTGCTCGCCCCGGCCCGGCCGCAGTGCCCGGCGGTCGCGTAGCCCTGCTGGGTGCCCTTGGTGACGGGGAAGCCGATCGAGCAGCGCCCGCTGTTGTTGATGTAGTACGCCTCGCCGCCGCGCAGGTCGTACAGCGGGCGGGGCCGTTCGGCGGTCCGCTCGACGCGGGCGAGGGCCCGCTCGACCCCGGCCGCCGCCAGGAGGGCGCGGGCCGCGGCCGGGCGTACGGCCCGCACGACGACGCTGTTCGTGGGGACGTCGACGTACCAGACCGGCGCGTCGGTGGTGGCGTGCCGCTGGGCCGCCCGATCCAGGCGGGCCTTGGCCGCGTCCAGGTCGGCGAGGGAGTGGCGGACGACCGTTGCCCGCGCGCCCCGGGCCTCGATCAGGGGCACGTCGCCGGCGTCGGTCGTCGCCACGGTGAGCGTGCCGGACTCGGCGCCCCGCACCCAGGCGCCCGCGAAGTCGTCACCGAGGGCGGCGCCGAGGCGGCCCGCGGTGGCGCCGGCCTCCGCCTCGTTGGCGAGGCGCCGCTCCGCCTGCCGCCGGTCCAGGCCGAGGTCGCGCTCCATGGCCCGGAGCAGGGCGGGCGGGGCGGCGTCGGTGCGCAGCGTCTGCGCGGCGGAAGTGGTGGCGGCGGCCGGCCCGGCGCTCGCGGAGCCGCTGAGCCCGGCCACGAGCAGGGCGGCCGTCGCCACCACGGCGGCACCCGTGGCTCTGGCCCGGATGTGTCGTCGGAGCATGGGGAGGTCTCCTCGGTTCGGTTCTCGCTCGGTGGGGAGGTGCCGAAACCGTAGGGAGGGACGACCGGCCCGCAGAAGACACCGGTCGGCCCTCTCCCCGGCGTTATGGAAGGCGGCGCCGGCCTACGGCACCCGATGCGCCGCGAGCCACGCGGTGTAGCTGTCGCTGCGCGCCGCCACGCCCGCGTGGGCAACGCGCGCCTGGGCGAGCACCGTGGCGGCGGTGTCCGCGTCCTGCGTCCCCGCGTGCCAGCCGAGCAGATGCCGCCAGGCCAGGGGCGTACCGCTGAGCGGCCGGGTGACGATCCCCGGGGCGGCCGGGAAGGTGGCCCGGCACAGGCCGATCGCCCGGCCGACCTGGACGAGATGCACCAGGGAGGAGGTGTCCGTCTCGTACATGCGGTGCGGGGTGAAGCCGGCGCGGGCGCAGGCGGCGGTGAAGCAGTCCCCGAAGCATCCGTCGCCGGGCACGCAGGCCCACTCCTCGCCGGCCAGCTCGGCAAGCGCGACCTCGGGCGCGGCGGCGCGGGCATGGTCCTCGGGCAGCATGACGAAGACGGGGTCCACGGCGATCTCCCGCCAGACCAGGCCCTCGGCGCCCGGCGGAGCCGCCGAGCCGCAGGTACCGGCGAGGGCGAAGTCCAGCCGGCCCTCGGCGAGCTGGTCGGCCAGCTGCCGCTCCGACCAGGAGGCGCAGGTCGTCACGCGGGCGTCGGGCACCGCGTCGGCGAGCCGGTCGACCAGGG
>NZ_MUND01000886.1 GCF_002154375.1 Streptomyces glaucescens
GGCGGTGGCTGGTGGCCGTAGGGCGGTGGTGGCGTGGTCATCGTCGGTGGGCCCCCGGAAAGGTGTGGTGAGCCCCGAGGATAGCCGGGTGCCCGGGCCGGAAGGTCCGCCCCCTCGCGTGCGCGGCCGGGGTTCAGAGCAGTGTGAGCCACTGCTCGCTGAGGGCGATCTCGCGGAGTTGCCCGATCGTCAGGGCGGGGGTCTCACGGGTCGCTGGGGTGTGCTGGGAGCCGGAGTTGAAGGCGCTGATCACGACGCGGCGGCCGTCGGGGCGCATGGTGTCGACGGTCCACATGACGACCCCCTCGCCGCCCTTCTCGCCGGGGCCCTGCCGGACCATGACCTTCGTGCCGTCGGCCAGGGTCTCCGTGTCGGGGCCGAAGAGCTGGTCGGCGACGTCCGACATGTCCGGCTGCACGTTGACCTGGACGAGGGTGGCGCCCTGGCCGTCGTCGACGACGACGTATCCGTACTCGGTCTCCTGACCACCCTCGGAGACCACCTTCAGGCCCTTCGGCATCAGCTTCTCGAGGGTCTTCACGATGGCGGTGCCGTCCGCGCCGGGGGGCATCTCGGTGCTCGACGTGGGCTTGCCCTTGGGGTCCTCGGGGATGGCGTCGACCGCGCCGCGCCACGCTGACGCCGTGGCGATCTTCTCCAGTTGCTCCGGGGTCAGCGGCGGTTCGGGGCGGGTGACCGGGGCGTCCTTCTCCGCTGCCGCGTTCCACTCGCTGACGCTGATGTGCTGTCCCTCGGCGGTGACGAGTTCCGCCTGCCAGCGCTTGGTGTCCACGCGCCGGTCCGGATACTCGTAGCCCTGGAAGATCATGAGGAAGGAGCCGTCCGCGAGCCGGGTGGTGCGGCAGGCGTCGTGCGGGAACACCGTCTTGTCGGGGCAGGTGGTCGTCTCGCGGGCGCTCTGGCTGTCCGGCTCGACGCGGCTCAGGCTGACGGCGACGGCGCCGGCGCCCTGGCCGTCGTCGTAGACCAGGCTCGCGTACGGCGTTCCGGTGCTCGTGCCCTGTGCGGTCGCCCCGGTCACCTTGCCGTCCGGGAGGAGTGACGTGAGCGCGGCGATCATCTCCTCGCCCGTGAGGGGGGTGGACGCGGCGGCGGTGGCGCTCGCGGCGGGGGCCGTGCCGGTGCGCCCGACGGACTGGGTGTGCTCCTTGTCCGCGCCCTGCCCGGTCCCCGGGAGGATCAGCGTGGCGCCCACCCCCACCATGGCGAGGCTCGCCGCGCCGCCGAGCACCGAGGCGCGGCGCCGCATGCGCATACGGCGTCCGCGGGCGTGGCCCGCGGCGATCAGGGCGGGGCGGTCGGTGTCGAAGGTGTCCCCGGTCTGGCGCAGGGCGGCCCCGAGCCGGTCCTCGAAGGGGTCCTGTGTGGGTTCCATGGGCATGGCGAACCGCCGTTTCCGTAGGTCGGGAAGTGAAGTGTGGTGTGGGCTGGGCGGACGCCTCAGGCCGCCGCGTACTCGGCCAGGTCCTCGCCC
>NZ_MUND01000887.1:0-136 GCF_002154375.1 Streptomyces glaucescens
CCCCGGCGGCGGGCTTCCGCTGCTGATCATCGCCTCGGACCTGCCCGGCGGCGAACTGACGGTGGAGTCGTCCCTGAGCAGCCAGTACCTCAGCGGCCTGCTCATGGCGGCACCCCTCATGCGGTACGGGCTGCTG
>NZ_MUND01000887.1:211-634 GCF_002154375.1 Streptomyces glaucescens
CGCCGCCGCGGCGGTCACCGGCCGGACGATCACGGTGCCGGGACTGGGCACCGGCAGCCTCCAGGGCGACCTCCGCTTCGTGGACGTACTGGAGAAGGCCGGCGCACAGGTCACGGTGACGGAGAGCGCCACCACCGTGCGCGGCGGCGCTGACGGACTGCGCGGCGGCTTCGACGTCNNCGGCCGCCCGGCCCCGGCCCGGATCTCCTGTCACCGCGACCACCGCATCGCCATGTCCTTCTCCGTCCTGGCGCTCGGCTCCGGCGTCCCCCTCGAACTCGACGACCCCGGCTGCGTGGCCAAGACATTCCCCGGCTTTCACGCCGAGTTGCACCGGCTGTTTCCCGACACCCCCGACCGTGAGGAGCGGCAGTGAGCAGATTGCGGTGGCTGACCGCGGGAGAGTCCCACGGTCCCGCACTC
>NZ_MUND01000089.1 GCF_002154375.1 Streptomyces glaucescens
CGCCACCGCCGTGGGCGCGGACCGCCGACCCGCACCGGGGAGGTGGTGCGTGATGTGCGGCCTCAGCGGGGAAATACGCTTCGACGGTGAGCGGCCCGATCTCGCGGCCGTGCAGCGCATGAGCGACCGGCTCGCCGCCCGCGGCCCCGACGGTGAGGGCATCTGGTCGCGAGGCCCTGTGGCGCTGGCCCACCGGCGACTGAAGATCATCGACCTCTCCGACCTCGGGGCCCAGCCGATGACCGACGTCGAGGACGAGGTCACCGGCGTCTTCAACGGATGCATCTACAACTACCGGGAGCTGAGCGAGGAGCTGCGGCGCCTCGGCCACCGCTTCGAGTCGACCTCCGACACCGAGGTCGTCCTGAACGCGTACCGCCAGTGGGGGACCGCCTGCGTCGACCACTTCTACGGCATGTTCGCGTTCGCGATCTTCGAGCACCGGACCGGCCGTCTGGTCCTCGGCCGCGACCGGCTGGGCATCAAGCCCCTCTACCTGGCCGAAACCCCCGGGCGCCTGCGGTTCGCCTCGTCGCTCCCGGCGCTGCTCGCGGGCGGGGACGTCGACACGTCCCTGGACCCGGTGGCCGTTCACCAGTACCTCAGCTGGCATGCGACCGTGGCGGCACCCCGGACCGTGCTCAACGGTGTGCGCAAACTGCCGCCGGCCACCGTACGCGTGGTGGAGCCGGACGGCAGCCACCAGGACCACCGGTACTGGCAGCCGTCGTACACCCGCCGCCCCGAGTACGCCGGCATGAGCCCGAGCGAGTGGCGGGACGCGGTGCTCGACGCGCTGCGCACCGCCGTACGCCGCCGGATGGTCTCCGACGTGCCCGTGGGAGTCCTGCTCTCCGGAGGCCTGGACTCCAGCCTGATCGTGGCACTGCTGGCCGACGGGGGGCAGCGGGACCTGGCCACGTTCAGCGTGGGCTTCGAGTCGGAAGGCGGCGCCGGGGGTGACGAGTTCGAGTACTCCGATCTCATCGCCAAGGAGTTCGCCACCGATCACCACCGGCTGATGGTGCCCTCCGAGCGGCTGCCGACGGCGCTCGACGGAGCGATCGCGGCGATGAGCGAGCCGATGATCAGCCATGACGTCGTCGCCTTCCACCTGCTGTCCGAACAGGTGGCCAAGGAGGTGAAGGTCGTCCAGAGCGGGCAGGGAGCCGACGAGGTCTTCGCCGGCTACCACTGGTACCCGAGGCTGGCCGAGGCCTCCCGCGCAGGGGCGGCCGACAGGTACGCCGAGACGTACTTCGACCGCTCCCACGCCGACCTCTCCCGGGTGGTACGGCCGGACATGCTCCCGCCGGACGACGTCGCCACCCGTTTCGTCCGGGAGCACATGGCGGTGCCGGGCGCCGACACCGCGCTCGACGCCGCCCTGCGCCTCGACACGCACGTCATGCTCGTGGACGACCCCGTGAAGCGGGTCGACAACATGACCATGGACTGGGGACTGGAAGCCCGCGTGCCCTTCCTGGACCATGAACTGGTGGAGCTTGCGGCCGCCTGCCCGCCGGAGCTGAAACTGGCCGACGACGGCAAGGGCGTCCTGAAGGACGCGGGCCGAAAACTGCTGCCCCACGAGGTGGTCGACCGGCCCAAGGGGTACTTCCCGGTCCCGGCGATCACCCACATGGCCGGGCCCGTCCTGCAACGGGTCCGGGAGGCACTTCAGGCCCCGGAGGCGAGGCGGCGCGGGCTCTTCCAGGACTCGTACCTCGCCGAGCTCCTGGCGGCCCCCGACGAGCACCGGACCCGGCGCGGGGCGAACGCCCTGTGGCAGGTGGCCCTGTTGGAGATATGGCTTCAGACGCACGGAATATGACCGACGCTCGCGTCCCGACCGGCACGGAGGACGTGACCGGCACGAACGGGGCGAGCGGCACGGACGGCGTGGTCGGCACCGGCGCGGCGGACTTCGAGCGGCGCGAGCGCGCGGCGTTCGTGGCGTTGCGCGGCCCGAGCGCGACGGTGCCGGACGCGGACGGCGGCCGGGGTCTCACCCAGGCCGCCCCCGCACTGGTCCCGCTCACCGACGCCTCCGGCCCGCGCGACGCCACGACGCGGCTCACCGCGCACGGCTGCTGGTACCCGTCAGCCGACCCCGCCGGAACACGGGTGGCGTTCATCTGCGACCGCGGGGGAGTGCCCCAACTGTGGACGGGGCCCGTGGACGGCGGCGAGGTGCGGCTGCTCGACGCCGGACCGGACCCCGTGCGCGAGGTGTCCTGGTCACCGGACGGCCGCTGGATCGCCTACACCACGGCCCCCGGCGGCGGCGAGCACTCACGCGTGCTGTGCGTACGCCCCGACGGCACCGGCCGCCGCATCATCGCCGGAGCCGAGCCCGGCACCACGGCCTACCTGGGCTGCTGGGCGCACGACGGGTCGGCGGTCGCGGTGACCGTCGCCGTCCCGACGGGCCTGCAGCTGGCCCCGACCGCCGAGGTCCCGGCCGAGAGCGGCGAGACCGGCGGGTCCGGTGGCCGCCTGCCGGCCGGCTGGCCGGGCCATGAGGGCGAGGCCGTGCTCCTCGGGCCCAGCCCGCTCACCGCGACGGAACCCAGGACGACACTGCCGGGCGGGCACGCGGCGACCGCCGGTCCGCACCGCCACGACATGACCACGATGCTCACCGCTCTGCACCCCGGGGGAGTGGCCCCGGGGTCCGTGGCCGCTCGGCTCGGCCGGCTCGCCCCCGGCGCCGGATTCGGCGACGGGCTGTCGGCCTACCTGATCGACCCCGACGGTGCTGCCGCCCCGGTCCTCCTGGCCGCCGAGAAGGACGCGGCGACGCTGCGCGTGTGCGACCTCAGCCCCGACGGCGGCCTCGCCCTGCTGCGGCGCGGCCCGCGCGGACGGCGTGAGGCGGTGGTGGTGCGCACCACGGACCTCGCCACCACCTGCGTGGTGCCGGCCGCCGACGGCGACCCTTGGATCGGCAGGTTCTCGTCCCGGGCGGACACCGTCTGGCTGCGCAGCGACGCCGACCGCGAGTTCGCGGCCCTGCTCGCCGCCCGGCTGGACGGCGAGGGCCGTCCGCGCAGCTGGTCCGTCGTGGCGGAGCGAGAGGGCAGCGACCTGGAACTGCTGTCCTTCGGCCATGACGGCCGCACGGCCGTGCTGGCCTGGAACGTCCGGGGCGCGAGCGATCTGGAGGTCGTCACCGCCCCGCCGTCCGCGACGACCACGGGCGCCGCGGGCCGCGCCGGCGGCACCGGCCTGTCCCGGCCCGTGCCCCTGCCGCACGAAGTGATCACCCGTATCGTGCCGGCCGGCCCGGCGGGACTGCTGCTGGCACTGTCCGGCTCTCAGCGCCGCCCCGGCCTGTGGTGGCTTCCCGAGGGTGTGGAACCGGTGCGCACGCCATGGTCCTCGCGGGACGAGGACGCGGTGCCCCCGGGCCGCCCGCCCGTGCGACCGGTGCAGATGCGGCTGACCGCCCGGGACGGGCTGCCGCTGAACGGCTGGTACTACCGTGCGCCGGGCCGCGGCCCCGGCGAACCGGCACCCTGCGTGATCCACCTGCACGGGGGCCCCGAGGAGCAGGAACGCCCCGTCTTCAACCCGCTGTACCACGAGATCCTGGGGCGAGGGCTCGACATCTTCGCACCCGACGTACGCGGGTCCTCGGGGCATGGACGGTCGTTCGTGGACGCCGATCTGGGCAGGGGCCGGTTCGCCGCGCTGGACGACGTCGCCGACTGCGCCGCACACGCGGTCCTGGCCGGTCCGGCCGATCCGGCGCGGCTCGCCGTGATGGGACGCTCCTACGGTGGCTATCTCACCTTCGCCTCCCTCGTCTGGCACCCCGAACTGTTCCGCACGGGGGTGGCGGTCTGCGGCATGTCCGACTTCGCGACGTTCTTCGAGGGCACCGAACCCTGGATCGCGCAGTCGGCGGCACACAAGTACGGGCATCCCGAGCGGGACGGCGAACTGCTGCGCTCGCTGTCGCCCATGACGCGTATCGACGCCCTGCGCGTTCCGGTCCTCGCCGTCCACGGCGAGCACGACACCAACGTTCCGCCGAAGGAGTCCGAACAGTTCGTGAGGGCGGCGCGCGAACGCGGCCAGGTCGCCGAGCTGCTCACGCTGCGCAACGAGGGCCACGACTTCCTGCGCGCCGACAACCGGCGGCTGTTCCGCCGCGCCGCCGCCGACTGGCTGCAGCGGCACCTCGTCGACTGACCGGTCAGCGGGCGGACGCGGACTTCGAGCCTCACTCGGGGCCCGCGGGGAGGTAGTAGGTCTGCCTGAGGAACGCGGCCATGTCCCGCAGCGCCTGCGTGTACCCGGCCCGGTAGCGTGCGTCCACGTCGGTGCGGCGGCTCTCGGCCTCCGCCCACACGTCCAGCTGGAGGGCGATCCGCAGATGGTTGCGGTACAGGGCGCCATGACCACCGTCCAGGGCGGCGCGCGCACGCCGCTCGTCCCAGTCCTCGAGACCGCTGGTGTCGAAGGCGAGCAGTTCGTCGTCCGGCTGCGGCACGGGTTCCCCCTCGGTCAGCTGATCCCGGTGAGCGGTTCACCTGGCCGTGGGCGGGGCACCCGCCGTAGCACCCGGGAAAGAGCCCACGACCGGAGGCCGACGGATGATCGACGAGACCCATGTCAGGCGACTTCATGATGCCGGGAGCGAGGATGCCGCGCTCGTCCTGCTGGAAGGCAGGGCTCGAGTGGTCGACGACCCCTCCTCGGGTGAGGAGGAGGGCTCGGACGGAGCCCTGCTCGTGATCACCAAGCGGGACCTGGTGGACCGTGTGGGTACGGCGCCGACCGACCGCGATCTGCGTGATCTGGCCCAGGTCCTCACCGACATGGTCGGCAAACTCGGCGCGTGACGTCGGGGCCGCGGCCCGTCACGGCATCACCGTGGCCTCGGTGAGCATGTCGATCACGGCGTCGGGGCCGCCGTCGGCCAGAATCTGGCGCTGCCGGTCCGCGCCCGTGCCGTGCTGCATCAGACGGTGGACGAGCCCGGTGACCTCCCGGGTGTCACCGGCTTGCTCGAGCGCGGGAGCGATGTGTTCCAGGAGCTGGTACACCACGTCACCGGCGCGACAGCGCCGGCCGGCGGGATCGATCAGCTCCCCGTTCAGCCCGTGCCGGGCGGCCTGCCACATCGTGGCCTTCAGCAGCTCGGGGTCGGGGTCCGGCACCGGGCGCCCGGCGCCCGCGTCGCGCATCGCCGTCTCCACGAGGCCGCGCACGAGCCCGGCGAACATCACGGCGTCGTCGGTGCGCGGCTGGACGTCCAGACAGCGCACCTCGACGGTGGGGTAGCGCTCGCACAGCCGGGCCTGCCAGTACAGCTGGCCGCTGTCGGCGATCACGTCGGTGGCGACAAGCCGCCGCATCCGCAGGTCGTAGTCGGTGTCGTCGGCGAAGTGCGGCGGGATTCCACTGACGGGCCACCGGTCGAAGACGATGGTGCGCCAGCTGGCGAAACCGGTGTCGTGCCCGTCCCACAGCGGAGAGTTCGCGCCCATGGCGGTCAGTGTGGGCAGCCATGGCCGCAGCCGGTTCAGCACCTCGACGCCGGTGCGCCGGCTGGGCACCGCGACGTGCACGTGCATGCCGTTGACCATCTGCTCCGCCACCAGCTGGGGCGCCTGCCGCAGCATCGCCCTGTACCGGGCCTTGTCCGTGACCGGTACGGCCGAGTCCTGCGCCATCGGGGCGGTGCCGCTGGCCATGATGCGACAGCCGTGCGTCTCCGCCGCGAGGGCCACGGCGTGCCGCAGGCGCAGCAGATGCCCGCCGACCTCCTCCAGTGAGCCGCAGACCGGGGTGGCCACCTCCACCTGGGCCTGCAGCAGCTCCAGCTGGATCTCGCCCGCCGCGACGAACGGTTCGAGACCGGCCGCGGCCCGCACCTTCTCGCCGTACGGGCTGAGCCTTCGCGTGGCCACGTCGACGAGCAGATACTCCTCTTCCACACCGACGGTTGTCATGTGCACCTTCCCTGCTCGCCGGAACTCCGGCAATGAGGCGGTGCGCTCCGTTCCGGGTCCGCCACCGACGGTGCCCGGGAGTCGCCCCCGCCGTCCTGAGGGGTGTCAGCCAAGTGGCCGTGCTCTCGCCGTTCCAAACGTGCGCGGGAAGATCACCATGGGCTTCCGGGCCCGTGGACCTGCGGTCGGAACCGGGCGAGTGCGCACCGCGTGCCCGGGGTACCACGGACCGGCCGAGGAGGGGGAGAACCACCCGTCCGACTCCCGGCATGGAGGTCCTCATGACCGAACAGACCCCGTCCCAGGCGGAGGGCGAGCCGGAGGAGACCGGGCACCCAGACGTGCCGCGGACGACACCGTCCCAGGCCGAGGGCGACGACGCGGGGAGCGCGGACGACGACACGGAGGGCGAGGACGGGGAGTGACGGGCCGGCCGGCCGCGCCGCGACGGGGCGCCGCCGTCCCCGGGTGCGGACCTCCGACCCGGCTCGGGGCTCCGGGAGCGGAGGTCCGCACCCTCTCTTCGCGTTCTACGCCCCACTCGGATGCGGTCGGCGCGGTGTTTCCGGGGCGCCAGGAAGTCGTTCAGCGCCCCAGGTCGCGCAGCACCTCCCGGGCCGCGCGGGCTCCCGAGGCCAGCGCCCCCTGCACCGAGCCGGTGGCCCGGTGGTCCCCGCACGCATAGCGGCCCGCTGCCACCCGTGAGGTGCGGACGAGCGGCTGCGGGGGCGCCATGGCGGGCAGGGCGTCCGCGACGGTACGCACCGTCAGCAGGTCCCAGCCGTCCGTGCCGGTGCCGTACGCCTCGCGGAGCGCCCCGCGCACCTCGCGCTCGCGGCCCTCGGCGTCACCGCCCAGGACCGAGGTGGCGACCAGCGCGTGGCCTCGCGGTGCGTGACCGGGGGCGACATCGCTCAGGACACAGGTGTTCAGGAACCGGCGCCGGGTGTCCACCAGCAGGGTGGGTTCAGCGAGCGGGGACGTCGGGGCGACGTGGTAGTAGGTGGTCACCGTCCGGTAGGCCGGCACACCGGCCCGGGGCAGCAGCGCCGCCAGCGCTCCGGGGCCGGTCGCCACCACCACCGCGCGGGCGGCCAGCTCGCGGCCGGCGACAGTCAGGGCGCCGTCGTCGGTCAGCCGCTCCACCGGCGTCTCCAGGCGTACGGTGCCCTCCGGCAGCGCGGCGGCCAGGGCACGCGGGACCGCTCCGATGCCCTCGGCGGGCAGGCACAGCGTGCCGCGCAGCATGCTCCGCCACACCAAGTGGAAGAACCGGCTGGAGGTGACCAGCTCGTCCTCCAGGAACACGCCCGACAGGAACGGCCGGAAGAAGCGCTCGACGAACGCGTCCGAGATCCCTGCGTCCGCGAGCGCGGTCCGGGTCGTGGTGTCCGTGGCCGACTTCAGCAGTCGCGGCGGGGCCAGCATGTCCCGGCCGGACAGCACGGCGAGGGCCAGCAGGTCGCGCGTCCCGGCGAGGCGGCCCGGTAGCAGGTCGGGCAGGGTGCGGGGCCGTCGCGTGGGGTCGCTGAAGCGGAGCCTGCCGGACTCCGTGTGGATGAGCACGCCCGGGGTGAAGGGCCGCAGGCGCAGCGGGCGCAGGTCCAGCCGCCCGCGGACCTGGGGGTAGGAGGTGTTGAAGACCTGGAATCCGCGGTCGACGACGAAGCCCTCGACCCGGTCGGTGCGCATCCGGCCGCCCACCTCGGCGTCCGCCTCGACGACGCGGACGGCCACACCGGCCGCGAGCAGGTCGTGAGCGCAGGCGAGTCCGGCGACACCGGCTCCCACGACCAGTACGTCCGTCCGTACGTCCGTCGCGTCCCGGTCAGCGGACACACGACCACCTCTCCCACCTCTCCGGGCCGCCCCCGCGCGGGTGACGGCGGTGCCGCGCCCGTGGCGCGTCTCCCCGCACTCTTTCCGGTGGCCCGCCCGAGCGGATGCATCGGCGCGGCGCGTGTCCCCCGGACGGCATCACGCCGAGGCCGCACGGGGGCGGCCCGGCGACGGGGTACGCCTCCGATCCGCCCGATCCGGCAGGTGTGAACTGCCGTGTTCGGGGCACGGGGCGGTGTCGCACGAGCGCTTCCCGCGCCACCCTGCATCTGGACAACCGGCCCGACGCGCTGGACCGTGTGCTCCGCCAGACCAACGTCCTGGACCACCTCACCGCACCCGTGTGCGGTCACCGGCCACCGGCCGGGGCCGTGACCGTGGCGCCGAGACGCGGCGGTGACCCCGCTACGTGACGGTGTTGCCGAGCGAATCCACCGCGTCCGGCCCCGCACTCAGCGTCCCGCCCACCCGGCCAGCGTTCGCAGCACCGTGGCGCGTCCGCGGTCCGGCACCGTCCACAGCGTCCGGCCCCGCACGCCCCACCGCTCCAGCAGCGCGTCGGCGGCAAGGAACCCGGTCGTCGCCGCGCGTTCCATCAGGGCCACGGGCAGGTCGGTGCGGACCAGGTCGCCGGCCACCACCAGTCCGGGATCGGGGGTGCGGACGGTCGGCCGGTCGGCGAAGCCGCCCACCGGGAACAGCGGACAGTCGTCGTGCCACACGTGGCGGGCGTCGACGACCGAGGCCGCGCGCGTCTCCGGGTAGACGCGGTGCAACTGGTCGACCAGCAGCTTCTCCTCGACGTCCCGGGCCGCCCCCGGCCGTACCGCGTACGCGTGCAGCTCCACGACCGAGCCCCCGGTGCGCGCGGCCCAGCGGGCCGCCTCGTCCTCCCAGCGCTCCAGCACGCTGATGTTGTCCAGGGTGCCGAACCCGCTGGTGCCCAAAAAGCCCGGCCGGTCCGCTGCGACGGGCCGGTCCAGCCACAGCCGGCTGACCAGGAAGGGCGGTGCGGTGCGCAGCCGCCCGACCCGCTCGCGCCACGGGCCGTCCCCCAACCGCTCCGAGCCGGCCACGAGAGAGCGCAGCCCCGCGGCGTCCAGAGCCAGCACCACAGTGTCGTGGCGGCGTTCCTCCCGGTCGGTGGCGATCTCGTAGCCGCCGTCGGGCCGGGGGGTGACGCGTTCGACGGCTGTGCCGGTGCGCACCTCGGCGCCGTGCCGTCCCAGGTAGGCGGCCAGCGGATCCCACAGCGCGGCCGGGAAGGGGGAGCGGGGCACGTCGAACAGCAGGCCTTCGGCGGACCCGAGGAAGTAGATGTGGAACATCAGCGCCATCTCCGCCGCGGACAGGTGCCGGGGGTCGGCGAAGAAGCTCCGGGAGAACACCTCGAACGCCAGATGACGGGCGCTACGGGGGAAGCGCACGGCGTCCAGGAAGGCGTGCGCGCTGATGCCGTCGAGGCGTTCGTACACCTCGGGGACGCGGACGTCGAGCAGCGGCAGCGCAGCGACCGGGTTCATGGCGCGCAGGTCCCGCAGGCGGAACGAGGGGCTGAGCGCGACGAAGCCGAGCGCGCTCCACGGAGGGGTGCGCGGGACGTGCCGGAAGCTGTCGCGCAGGCCGCTGCCGTGCAGCAGTGGATAGTCCGGCAGGGCGGTGAGCCGTTCCAGCCCCGGATCCGTACGACGCAGCAGCCCCCGCAGGTTGTAGTACTGGCGGAAGAACGCGTGGAAGCCACGGCTCATGGTCACCGCGCTGCCGTCCCGCAGCCGGGTCGGCCATCCGCCGACCCGCCCGCCCAGGTACGGCTGCCGTTCGTACAGCGTGACGGCCACCCCGCGTTCGGCCAACGCGGTCGCGGCGGCCAGCCCGGCGATACCGCCCCCGACCACGGCGGTGGTGGGGCGGGGGCCGTCGGGCCGCCGGGTGCCCGGCCGGGCGGGCAGCACGCGGGCCCGGCGGTCCCGGCCCCTGCGCGCGCCCCCGGGGCGGGCCGTCGGAGTGCCGCTCATCGCGCCTCCTCCCGGCCGGCGTCCGCCCGCCGGGCGACGAACGTGTGGGTGATGCCCGTCTGCCAGCCCGGCAGGGGCAGGGCCCGCACCCGGTCGAAGCCGGCCGTGCGCAGGCGGTCCGCGAAGCGCTCGGCGGTGTCGAACTCCAGGACGCTGTGCCACAGATGGCGGTAGAGCGCGGCGTCC
This sequence comes from Streptomyces glaucescens, assembly GCF_002154375.1. Classification (GTDB taxonomy): domain Bacteria; phylum Actinomycetota; class Actinomycetes; order Streptomycetales; family Streptomycetaceae; genus Streptomyces; species Streptomyces glaucescens. The sequence goes on from NZ_MUND01000089.1 coordinate 10,007, forward strand.
CCGAGGACGTTCGCGACGGGCTGGACGACACCGCGGCAGACCAGCGTCCACACCGCCCGGTCCACGCGGCGCCCGCCGAGCGTGTACTCGTGCACGCCCAGCCGTCCGCCCGGCCGCACCAGACCGCGCACGGTGGCGAGCACGGCGTCGGGATCGGCGACGTTGCGGAAGAGGTAGGCGGCGAACACGGCGTCGAACGGCCCCCGCACCCCGGCCTGCGCCAGCCGCTCCGCGGGCGCGCGCACGAACGTCACCCCCCGCGCCCAGGGCTTGGCGGCGGCCCGTTCCAGCATGCCGGCGGAGGCGTCGACGGCCGTGATGTCCGCGCCCGGCAGGACGGAGCGCAGGGCGGCCGTCGAGGCGCCGGTGCCGCAGCCGAGATCCAGCAGGCGCAGCCCCGCGCCGTGCCCGGGCAGCCCGAGCCGGCGCACCGAGCGGCGCAGGTGCGCGTGGTAGCCGGGATTCGCGGCCACCAGCGCGTCGTAGGTACGGGAGGCGTGGTCGAAGGCGGCGGCGAGATCCTCGTCGCGCAGCAGGTTCATGCGGTCTCCGGGAGCCGAAGGGGGCGGGCGGACGGGGCGGATCAGTCGAAGGGGCGGCGCGGCAGCCAGGGAAGCTCCACCGCGGACCGCAGCATCGGCCCGGCGGGGGTGCGCAGGCCGATGGAGAGGTCCTCGTACAGCCGGGTGCGGCCGTCGAGGAAACGCAGCAGCCGCCCCATGGGGACGCGCGCGAACAGGCGGCAGAACAGGGCCGGACCGTCGACGCGACCGCTGTCCAGGGCCCGCAGCAGGACGGCGTCCATGGCCCGCGAGCGGGCCGAGTGCGGGACGGGCGGCGCCGGCCGGCGCCCCTGACGCAGGGCCGACGCGACGGCCCGGGTCTGGCGCTGCACACCGGCGAAGGTGTAGCCGGAGGCGGGGCGGGTGGCGCCGCCCGCGGCACCGATACGGAAGACCGACGCGCCGACCTGCCGGGGCATCGGTGCGTCCGTCATCGGAATGACCCCGGTCTCCGTGGCGACGATCCGCGCCTCGCCGAGCCGCAGCACCTCGTCGGCGTACTGCCGCACGGCCGACTCGTACCCGTCCGAGGTGAGCGGGCGCGGCGAGAACTCGGTGTACTCCACCAGCGCCTCGTGCGAGCCGAGCGGCAGGACGTAGCCGAAGGACAGGCCGTCGGCCGGCTGCGGGGTGCGGAAGTCCATCAGCTCCACGGCGCGGACGTCGAAGACCGGCCGGGCCGTGCGGACGAACCAGCCGTGGAAGTGCTGGAGGAGGGTGGTCCGCGCGGCCGGCAGGCTGCCGGGCGGGCGGGAGTCGAACACCCAGCGGGCGCGCAGGACCCTGCCGCTGCCGTCGGGGGCCTTCACCTGGACGTGGGCGCCCGCGGGCACGTCCTCCACCGTCTCGACGGTCGCCTCCAGCCGCCGTACGTTCGGACTGCGGGCCAGATCCCTCCCGACCAGGTACTCGAAGTCGTCGGAACGGATCATCTTGTAGCGCAGTGGGGCGATGTCCCCCTCGACCGGGGCGCCCCAGGGCGGACGCACCCGCAGCCGACGCCATTCGGCGCGCAGCGCCGCGTCGAACCGGCCGCGGCCGGACTCCCAGAAGCACCAGGTCCGCGGCGGCGGCCGCAGCGGCCCCGGCGGCGCGTCCACCAGCACCACGGAGAGCGTGCGGGCGCCCGGCACGTGCCCGGCGAGCCGGTGGGCGAGGGACAGCCCCGCGGCTCCCGCCCCCAGGACGGCGACCTCCGTCTCCAGCACGCCGGTTCCTCCCTCTCTCTCCGTCTTCGCCTTCCCGCATCCGCCGGTTGCTTCCCGGATCCGGGCCCGTACGGATGCAAGGACACGGCGGGCACACCACCCCCTCGTGCACGCGGCGCCGCCGAACGGAGGCACGGACAGGGAGCTGCACGGCCGGAGCGGGCATGCCTTTGCCGCATCCGTAACCGCCGCCCGGGCGGAAGGACGTGGATGACGGAGGAACGACGAGCACGACGAGAGGATTCGGGATGCGCCCCACACAGGCGAAGGATCACCACGCGGCCCCGCCGCCCGTGCCACGCCTGGTCGCCCTGCCGGGATCCCCCGTCCGGGCGCGGCCGGAGGGCGCGGCAGCCGACGCCGAGGGCGACCGGCCGGCCAGCGGAACCGCCGTACGGCACCCCCGAGGCGTGCCCGGCCCTCCGGGGGGCGCGGACCCGCGCGCCCTCGGTGCTCACGCAAGCGGCCCGGGTGCCACAGACGGGCACGCGGTCGACGCGGAGTCGCACGGCCTTGATGCGGGGGTGCACACCGTCGACACGGCCGTGCCCGTCATCGATGCGGCCGTGCCCGCCATCGATGCCGACGCGCATACCGTCGACGTGGACGTGCCCGCCGCCGTCGGGCGGACGCTCGACCACGTGCTGGCCGACCGCCTCGCCCGGGCCCGCGCGGCCGACCTCCTGTTCGCGAAGGACCTGGCCGAACGCGTGGCGCGGTTCACCCGGGAGGGCGGCAAACGGACCCGGGCCCGACTGGTCTGGTGGTCCCTGCGCGCGTGCGGCGCTTCCGACCCGGCGTCGGCCGTCGCCGCCCTGCGGATCGGCGCGGCACTCGAACTGCTGCAGACCTGTGCCCTCGTCCACGACGACGTCATGGACGGGGCGGCACTGCGCCGTGGGCGGCCGGCCCTGCACGCGGACGTACGCGCCCAGTACGCCGGCCACGCGCCTCCCGCCCGTGTCGACCGCCTGGGGGAGTCGGCCGCGATCCTGGCCGGCGACCTGGCCCTC
>NZ_MUND01000888.1 GCF_002154375.1 Streptomyces glaucescens
GGCCCCAACGGCGCCGGCAAGTCCACCACCATGCGCCTGCTGCTCGGCCTGGACGCCCCCACCCGCGGCCACGCCACCATCAACGGCCGCCCCTACGCCGCCCATCCGGCGCCGCTCACCCAGGTCGGCGCGCTCCTCGAGGCCCGCTCGGTCCACCCGGGCCGCACCGCCCGCCACCATCTGACCGCCCTCGCCCTCACCCACGGCATCCCCCGCGGCCGCGTCACCCGCGTCCTCGACCTCACCGGCCTCACCGACGTCGCGAACCGCCGCGTCAAGGGTTTCTCCCTCGGCATGGGCCAACGCCTCGGTATCGCCGCCGCGCTGCTCGGCGACCCGGAGGTGCTCGTCCTCGACGAACCGGTCAACGGCCTCGACCCCGAGGGCGTCCTGTGGATCCGCACCCTCCTCAAGTCCCTCGCCGCCGAAGGCCGCACGGTCCTGGTCTCCTCCCACCTGATGAGCGAGATGGCCCAGACCGCCGACCACCTGATCATCATCGGCCGCGGCCGGCTCCTCGCCGACACCACCGTCACCGAGTTCGTCCGCCGGTCCGGCGCCGGCACCGTCAGGGTCGTCACCCCCGAGGCCCCCGCCCTCGTACGGCACCTGACCGCGCCCGGTGTCGACATCACCAGCGACTCCCCCGGCACCCTCCACGTCCACGGCACCGACGCCGAGCACATCGGCCGCACCGCCGCCGCGCACGGCATCCCCCTCTACGAACTCACCCCGCGCGCCGCCTCCCTGGAGGAGGCGTTCATGGACCTCACCCGCGACGCCGTCGAATACCCCGCCGGCCTGGAAGGAGCCCCGGCATGACCACCCTGGCCGTCACCCCCGTCCGCGTCCTGCACTCCGAGTGGCACAAGCTGTGGACGCTCCGCTCCACCTGGCTCAACCTCGCCCTGATCCCCGTGCTCACCCTCGGCACGGGCATAGCCATCGGCAGCTCCTATGAGTCCGGCGACGCCGCCGAGCTGGACACCGTCCTCCTCGTCCTGCTCGGCATGCAGTTCAGCCAGATCATCGTCGGCGTCCTCGGCATCCTCGCCTCCGCCGAGGAACACTCCACCGGCCTGGTCCGCTCCACCATGGCGGCCGTCCCCGCCCGCCTCCCCGTCCTGTGGTCCAAGGCGGCGATCGTCGGCACGGTCTGCTTCCTCACCGCCCTCGCCACCAACCTGCTCACCTTCCCCGTCGTCCAGTCCCTCCTCACCGGCACCGACAAGGAAGCCGCCCTCGGCGACCCGGGCATCCTGCGCGCCCTCGTCGGCAACGCCGCCGGGCTCGCCCTCGTCGCCGTCCTCGCCGTCGGTCTCGGCAGCCTGATCCGCTCCGTCCCCACCAGCGTCGGCGTCCTGATCGGCGTGGTAATGATCCTCCCCGAGGTGCTGAGGATGCTCCCTTACGAGGCCGTCGACGACGCCGTACGCCACTTCCCCGGCAAGGCCCTGGAAGCCCTCACCCACGCGGACCCCACGCCCGGCATGACCTCCCCCGGCACCGCCCTGCTCTCCCTCATCCTCTGGACGGCGGCCACCCTCACCGCCGCGGCCGTCTTCCTCAAGCGACGGGACGTATGAGCCCCACGCCCCGCACCATGGACGGCATGCAGCCGGCCCCCGAGCCCCTGACCCAGCACATCCAGCGCGTCATCGCCCGGGTGCGCGCCTACGACCGGCGCCACCCGGCGGCCTGGGACCTCCACCTGACCGGCCTCTGCGTCAGCGTCGCCCTGATCGACTACGCCACCGGCGGCTGGCGTGCCGTCGCCCGCAGCACCGAGGCCCCCGACTGGCTGGTCATCGCCCTGAACCTCGGCTTCGCCGTCCCCCTCCTCTGGCGCCGCGGCCACCCCCTCGCGGTCCTGCTGGCCATGACCCCGGTCGCCCTGGTCAACGCCTGGACCGGCACCGTCCTCCAGGCCGCCATGCTCCAGCTGGTCGTCGTCTACAACATCGCCCTGCGCCTCCCCCTGCGCACCCTGGCGTGGACGGCTCCGCTGACCATCGCCCCGATCCTCGTCCTCGCCGCCCGCCATCCGCTGAACGGCTGGAACCAGGAGCTCGTGCCGCCGCTGATGTCGATCGCCGTGGCCGCCCTGGCGGGCATCGCGGTCCGCACCCGCCGCGACTACACGGAGGCACTGGAGGACCGCGCCCGCCGCCTGGAGATCGAACGCGACCAGCAGGCCCGCCTCGCCGCCGCCGCCGAACGCGCCCGCATCGCCCGCGAGATGCACGACATCATCGGCCACAACCTCTCCGTCATCACGGGCCTGGCCGACGGCGGCCGCTACGCCGCCGCCAAGTCCCCCGAGCGTGCCGCCCAGGCCCTGGACGCCATCGCCGGCACCAGCCGCCAGGCCCTCACCGAACTCCGCCGCCTCCTGGACGTCCTCCGCGACGACCACCAGCACCCGGAGGCCGGCCTCGCCCCCCAGCCGGCCCTGACCGACCTGGACCAGCTGATCGACGGTGTCCGCTCGGCAGGCCTCCCCGTCCGCCTCACCACCCACGGCACCCCTGCCCTTCCCCCGGGCCGCCAGCTCACGGTCTACCGCGTCGTCCAGGAGGCCCTCACCAACACCCTCAAACACGCGGGCACCGGCGCCACCGCGGACATAGCGCTGTCCTACGCCGGCCGGGGCGCCGCCACGGTCACCGTCACGGACACCGGTCACGGCGCCCGCCCCGTCGACGGCACCACCACCGGCCGCGGACTTCCCGGCATGCGCGAACGAACGGCTCTCTACGGCGGCACACTTGAGGCCGGCCCCCGCCCGCTCCCCGAACGGGGCTGGCGCGTCCGTCTCCACCTCCCGGAGGAACCCTCGCCGTGACGACCGTCCTCATCGCCGACGACCAGCCCCTCCAGCGCCTCGGCTTCCGCATGCTGCTGGAGAGCCAGGACGACATGACGGTCCTGGGCGAGGCCGCGAACGGCACGGAGGCGGTCCGCATGACCGCGGAACTGCATCCCGACGTCGTCCTGATGGACGTCCGCATGCCCGGCCTGGACGGCATCGAGGCCACTCGCCGCATCACCGCCACCGGCGACCGCACCCGCGTCCTGATCCTCACCACCTTCGACCTCGACGAATACGCCTACGCCGGCCTCCGTGCCGGCGCCTCCGGCTTCCTCGTCAAGGACGCCCAGCCGGAAGAACTGCTCTCCGGTGTCCGCGCGGTGGCGACCGGCGACGCGGTCGTGGCCCCCAGCCTGACCCGCCGCCTGCTCGACGCCTACGTCCACCACCTGCCGACGGCACCGGACCCCTCGCCCGCGGCCCCGGAGGACCCCCGCCTGGCGCCGCTCACGGACCGGGAACGCGAAATCCTCACGGTCATCGGCATGGGCTGGACGAACACGGAGATCGCCACCCGCCTGCACCTGGCCGAATCGACGGTGAAAACGCATGTGAGCCGCATCCTCGCGAAAACCGGCTCACGGGACCGCGTCCAGGCAGTGATCCTGGCCTACGACACGGGCCTGGTTGAACCGTCCTGAAACGCAGAAAACCCCCGCATCTTCCGATGCGGGGGTTTTCCCAATATTTGTTCGGCGGTGTCCTACTCTCCCACAGGGTCCCCCCTGCAGTACCATCGGCGCTGTAAGGCTTAGCTTCCGGGTTCGGAATGTAACCGGGCGTTTCCCTCACGCTATGACCACCGAAACACTATGAAACAATCAACCGCACCATGTGT
>NZ_MUND01000889.1:0-1380 GCF_002154375.1 Streptomyces glaucescens
GCAAAGTCCCGTCGTCCGCCCGAAGGGCGGGCCCCGCGGCGTCTGGTGCGTGCTCTCGGCGCGCCGGGCGGAGTCCCTCGTACTGGATGTACTTGGGGCTTCGCCCGGCGCGGCGAGAGTGCGTGCCAGGCGTCGCGGGGCAGACGGGACTTTGCGGACACGGCCTAGTACGTCAGGCCGTGCCCGAGGGGGTACAGCACCCGGGTCGGATCGTCGGCCCGCTGCACCGGCACCGGGAGCTTCCCGCGCGGCTCGGCCTCTCCGGCGATCACCCGGGCGGCGGCCCGCACCTCGACGTCCGTCCAGGAGTACGTCGCGAGGTACGCGCGCACGCCCGGCAGCCGGGCCGCGTCGTACGGGTTGCGCACGGCCACCGCGACCACCGGGCGGCCCGTCGCGAGCAACCGTTCGACCAGGGTCCGCTGGGTGCTGGTCGCGGTGACGTTGTAGGTCGCCACGACCACCGCGTCCGCCTCCGCGGCCGCCGCGACGGCCCGCTCGATCACCGTCGCGGACGGCGCCGTGCCCGTGGAGAGCGCGGTCGCGGTGAAGCCCAGCTCCGTCAGGGCCCGGGCCAGCACACCCGTCGGCGGGCCGGTGGTGTCGGACGGGGAGGCCGGGTCGGCGCCCACGACCAGCAGACGCGGAGTGTCGTCCGGGGCGAGCGGGAGCAGCCCGCCCTCGTTGACCAGCAGGGTCGTGGTCCGCTCGGCGATCCGGTCGGCCGTCGCGAGGTGCGCGGCCGTGCCGACCTTGTCGTCCACGGCGTCCTCGTCGGTCCACGGGTCGTCGAGGAGGCCCAGCTTCGCCTTCAGCCGCAGCACCCGAAGGATCGATTCTTCCAGCCGCTCCTCCGTGAGCTCCCCGCCCTGGACGGCCTTCAGCACCGCGTTCCACGCCAGATCCAGCTTGGGCGCGTTCAGCAGCTGGTCCACGCCCGCCTTCAGCGCCAGCACCGGCACCCGTTCGTCGCCGTACTTCTGCCGTACGCCCGCCATGTCGAGCGCGTCGGTGACCACCACTCCGTCGAAGCCGAGCTGTTCGCGCAGGATGCCGGTGAGGATGGGCCGCGAGAGGGTGGCCGGGTCGCCGGAGTCGTCGAGGGCCGGGACCAGGATGTGCGCGGTCATGATCGAGTCGATGCCGGCCTCGATCGCGGCGCGGAACGGCGGCGCGTCCAGCGCCTCCCACTGCGCGCGGGTGTGCTTGATGACCGGGAAGCCGTAGTGGCTGTCGGTCTCCGTGTCGCCGTGCCCGGGGAAGTGCTTGGCGGTCGCCGCGACCCCGGAGCGCTGGTAGCCGGCCGTCTCGGCCGCGACCAGCTCGGCCACCGCGTCCGGGTCGGCACCGAAGGAGCGCACGCCGATCACCGGGTTGGCC
>NZ_MUND01000889.1:1446-2045 GCF_002154375.1 Streptomyces glaucescens
GCAACGGCAACCGGTGCGGGAGGTCCAGGGACGCCTGCTGGAGGCCGTTGGAAAGGGCGGCGATCTGGCGCGGGTCGCGGGTGTTGTGAGCCCAGGCGAAGTAGATGACCCCGCCCAGGCGGTACCTGGCGACCAGCTCGGCGGGGGTGCGGACACCGAACTCGCGGAGGTTGGCGTCGATGTCGGCCTGGTCGGGGGCGGTCGCGGAGTGGCCGTAGGCCCGGGAGACGAAGAGCTGGCCGACCTTCTCCTCCAGGGACATCCGGGAGATCAGGCGGCGCAGCCGGCGGTCGCTGTGCGCGTGGGCGGGGCCGGGGACGGCGAGGGCGGCGGTGACGCCGGCCGTGGCGGCGAGGACCGTGCGTCTGGAGGGTTTCGCGGTGTTTCCTGTGCTGGTGTCGGGCACGTGCGCTCCTTCCGGAGGAGGTGGTCCGCTGAAGGAAACTTCCGAGGGGTCACCAATATCCGGGAAGTTTCTGCCAGTCAAGGGAACGCACAGTACCCAGCGAGGGGGCCGCCACCGGCGCAAGGGAGGGGGGCGCGCCGATGGCGGCATACCGTCGGCCGCGCCCGCGGCGCGGAACGTGGCCGGCGTTCCC
>NZ_MUND01000890.1 GCF_002154375.1 Streptomyces glaucescens
CACCCGGACCACCCCACCTCACCCCCCGACGCTGACACACCGTCACCATCACGTCACCCCCGCGTGACAGCACACCCCCGACCGTGCGTCTCCACCCCGCCCCAGCTTCCGCACCAGCCACGGCATTTGGCACCCTGTGTCCGCCGGGGGATGCACGGGAGGGGAAACACCACCATGAACGTCACGCAAACAGGCCCGCACAGCAGCGCCTCCGGCGACCCCCGCGTCGGCTGGAGCACCACCGACGACCGCCCCGCCCCCACCCTCCGTCACCGCCGCGACGGCATACTCCCCACCGTCGCCGCGGCCCTCTCCGTACGCGGCACCACCCTCACCGGCACCGCCGCCCGCGGCGACCAGCCCCCCACCCTGCACCCCCTGGTCCAGGACTTCCTCGACACCCTCACCAGCGCCCAACGCGACCGCTTCACCGGCCGCTGCGCCGAAACCATCCTCATCTCCCGCCACCTCACCACCGCCGACGCCGCCCGCAGCAAACGCGCCGCCCGCCGGCCCATGACCAACGGCGAAGCCCGCAAAGCCCTCAAACAAGCCAAACTCACCGCCCGCCGCATCCGCGAGGACGGCGACCCCCTGCACGGCAGCTTCGCCGCCCCCTGCCGCGCCTGCACCGCCCTCAGCGCCCACTTCGGCGTCCGCATCGTCGACCCCACCGCCACCGACGACTGACCCCACCAGCCGCCCCACGACACCACGACGAACAAGGGCAGATGCACACCGACCGCACCTCCACCACCCGCTTCTCCGTCCCCGTCGACGCCGCCCTGCGCGCCGCCGGCTGGCAACCCGGCCGCTGGGACATCAAACAGGCCGAGATCTGGGCCGACACCCTCCGCGACCACACCTCACCCAACGGACACCGGCACACCGTCTCCCCCGCCGCCGTCGAAGCCTGGGCCGAATTCGGCGGCCTGCACATCACCCCCACCG
>NZ_MUND01000891.1 GCF_002154375.1 Streptomyces glaucescens
AGACCATGCCCCCCAGCCCCCGACGTGCCCGTCTGCTCGTCCCCCTGCTGCTGCTCGCCGTCTGGCTGGGCATCGGCGGCGGCCTGGGCCCCTTCGCCGGACGGCTCGGCGAGGTCGCCACCAACGACCAGGCCGCCTTCCTGCCGCGCAGCGCCGAGTCCACCGAGGTCATCGCCGAGCAACGGGCGTTCCGGCAGGAGGAGAGCCTGCCCGCCGTCGTGGTGTGGACCGACGACGCGGACGCGCCGCTGGCCGACCGGCGCGCGGCGGCCGGCCGCGCCCTCGCCGCGCTCGCGGACGCCCCCGGGGTGGCCGGCCGGACCTCCCCGGTGCTGCCCTCCGAGGACGGCCAGGCGCTCCAGGGCGTCGTCCAGCTGGCCGGTCCGGCGGCCAGCCAGGCCGACCTCTCCGACGCCTTCGCCGGCATCGACGGCCTGCTGCTGGGCGTCGCCCTGGTGACCGTCCTGGTGATCCTGCTGCTGGTCTACCGCAGCGTGCTGCTCCCGCTGCTGATCATCCTGGGGGCGGTCTTCGCACTCGGCCTGGCCTGCGCGATCGTCTACGCGCTCGCCGCCCGCGACATCGTCCGCGTCGACGGGCAGGTCCAGGGCATCCTCTCCATCCTCGTCATCGGCGCGGCCACCGACTACGCGCTGCTGGTCACCGCCCGCTACCGCGAGGAACTGGCCGCCCGCACCGACCGGTTCGCGGCCGTCGCCGCCGCCCTGCGGCAGTCCTGGCGCGCCGTCGTGGCCAGCGCCGCCACCGTCGCTCTCGGGTTGCTGGCCCTGCTGCTCAGCGATCTGACGAACAACCGGGCACTCGGCCCGGTCGGCGCCATCGGCATCGGCTGCGCCGTGCTCAGCTCCCTCACCTTCCTGCCCGCCGTCCTGGTGCTGCTCGGGCGTGCCGCCTACTGGCCCGCCAAGCCGCGCCCGGCCACCGCGGATCCGGGCGGTGGCACCGGCGTCTGGCAGCGGATCGCGGCCCTGGTCGACCGGGCGCCGCGCCGGGTCTGGGCGGTGTCGCTCGCCGGTCTGCTCGCCTGCGCCGCGTTCGCACCCGGCCTCACCTCCCGGGGCGTACCGCTCGACGAGACCTTCGTGAACGACGCCCCGTCGGTCGCCGCGCAGGCCACCCTCGGCCGGCACTTCCCCGGCGGCTCCGGCAACCCGGCCGTGGTGATCGCCGACGCCGACCGGCTGCCGCGGGTGCTTGCCGCCGCCCGGGCCACCGAGGGCGTCGCCGCCGCGGCCGCCGTCGGCGCGAGCGGCCGTCCGGGCGGCGAACCCCTCGTGGTCGACGGGCGTGCCCGTGTCGACGTCACCCTGCGCGCCGCCGCCGACAGCGACGCGGCGAAGGACACCGTGGCCCGTCTGCGCACGGCACTGCACGCGGTGCCCGGCGCCGACGCCAAGGTCGGCGGGTACACCGCGCAGCAGTACGACACGCTGCGGACCGCGGAGCGGGATCGCGGCCTCATCGTGCCGGTGGTGCTGGCGATCATCTTCGTGATCCTGGCGCTGCTGCTGCGCTCCCTGCTGATGCCCGCGCTCCTGGTCGCGACCGTGGCGCTCAACTTCCTGGCCACGCTGGGCGTCTCGGCGCTCGTCTTCCCGCACGTGTTCGGGTTCACCGGCACCGATCCGTCCGTGCCGCTGTACGGGTTCGTCTTCCTGGTCGCCCTCGGCGTCGACTACAACATCTTCCTGATGGAGCGGGTCCGCGAGGAGTCCCTGCGGCACGGCGTCCGCCAGGGGGTGCTGCGCGGCCTGGTCAGCACGGGCGGGGTGATCACCTCGGCCGGTGTGGTGCTCGCGGCGACCTTCGCCGCCCTCGGGGTGATCCCGCTGGCCTTCCTCGCGCAGATCGCGTTCATCGTCGCCTTCGGAGTGCTGCTCGACACGCTCGTGGTCCGCTCCCTGCTGGTGCCGGCCCTGGTGCGGGACCTGGGGCCGCGCGCCTGGTGGCCGGGGCGGCTCGCCCGCAGCCGCGATGGTGGCCCGGGCGGCGATGCGGGCGGGACGCGGCCGTAGGCACGGCTGTGCGGCAGGCCGTACGGCGGCCTGCCGCACAAACCGCCGTCCGGCCCCGGTGGTCCCGCCGCGACGGCGTACGCGCCGGGGCCGTGCCTACCCTGGAACCGTGGCTCGTTCCAACGACGAGGTCGCCGCGCTGTTCGCCGAGTACGCGGATCTGATCTCGATCACCGGAGGGGACGCGTTCAAGGCACGCGCCTACGAGAAGGCCGCCCGGGCGATCGGCGGCCACCACGCCGAGCTGTCCGGCCTGGACGCGAAGGGACTCCAGGAGATCCCCGGGGTCGGCCGGTCGGTCGCCGAGAAGGTGGTCGAGTACTTCCGCGACGGCAGCGTGTCCGCCGTGGAGGAACTGCGCGCGAAGATCCCCGCCGGGGTCCGCCGGCTCACGGCCGTCCCCGGCCTCGGCCCGAAGAAGGCCCACGTCCTCTACGAGGAGCTGGGCATCGCCTCCGTGGAACTGGCCGACGCCGTCCACGCCGAACGCCTGCGCGACCTCAAGGGCTTCGGGCCCCGGACCGAGGAGAGGATCCTCCACGGCATCGACCTCCTCCGCTCCGCCGGCGGCCGCGTGCTGATCGACGTGGCCATGGACACCGCCGAGACGATCGTCGGCGCGCTGTCCGGTGTCACCGGCTGCCGGCGCTGCGCCTACGCGGGCTCCCTGCGCCGGGTCCGGGAGACCGTCGGCGACCTCGACGTGCTGGTCGCCGCCGAGGACTCGGCCCCGGTGATGCGGGCGTTCACCGAGCTGCCGTACGTCGCCGAGGTGATCGCGCACGGCCCGACCAAGACGTCCGTGCGCACCTCCGAGGGCCTCGCCGTCGATCTGCGCGTGGTCCGCCCGCAGTCCTGGGGTGCGGCCCTCCAGTACTTCACGGGGTCCAGGGCGCACAACATCCGTACGCGCGAACTGGCCGTGCGGCAGGGCCTCAAGCTCTCCGAGTACGGCCTGTTCGACGCCGAGAGCGGCGAGCTGGTCGTCTCCGAGACCGAGGAGGACGTCTACGCCCGGCTCGGCCTGCCGTGGATCCCGCCGACCCTGCGCGAGGACCGCGGGGAGATCGAGGCCGGACTCCGCGGCGGCCTGCCCGACCTGGTCACCGAGGACGACATCCGCGGCGACCTGCACACCCACACGAACCTCACCGACGGCCTCGCCCCGCTGGAGGAGATGGCCGCGGCGGCCGCCGAGCGCGGCTACGCCTACTACGCCGTCACCGACCACGGGCCGGACATGGCCATGCAGCGCATGACCGACGAACGGATGCTGGCCCAGCGCGAGCGGGTGCGCGCACTCGACGGCCGGTACGGCCCAGGACGCGGAATGCGGCTGCTGCACGGCGCCGAACTGAACATCGCCCCCGACGGCGAGGTGGACTGGCCCGCCGCCTTCCTGGCCGGGTTCGACCTGTGCGTGGCGTCCGTGCACTCCCACTTCGACCAGGGCCGCGAGGCCCTGACCCGCCGGATCGTGCGGGCCTGCGAGAACCCGTACGTCCACGTCATCGGCCATCCCACGACCCGCATCATCGGCCGGCGGCCCGCCATCGACGCCGATCTCGACGCGGTCTTCGCCGCCTGCGCCCGCACCGGCACCGCCCTGGAGATCAACGCCCACCCGGACCGGCTCGACCTGCGCGACGAGGACATCCTGCGGGCGAAGCGGCACGGGGTGAAGTTCGCCGTCGACAGCGACGCCCACGCCGTCGTCCACCTGGCCAACCTGCGCTACGGCATCGGCACCGCCCAGCGCGGCTGGCTCACCGCGGACGACGTGATCAACACCTGGCCGCTCACCCGGCTGCGCCGCTTCCTGCGCAAGCGCCACGGGAGATGACATGCACCTCGTCGAGGAAACCCCGTACCGCTTCCGCCTCGACCCGCACGGCGCCATGCGGGTGCCCGGCGTGGTCTTCGCCTCCCGCGACCTGCTCGCCGACGCCGAGCAGTCCCTTCAGCAGGTCGCCAACGTGGCCACCCTGCCCGGCATCGTCGGTGCCTCGTACGCCATGCCCGACATCCACTGGGGCTACGGCTTCCCCATCGGCGGGGTCGCCGCGACCGCCGTCGACGAGGGAGGGGTGATCTCCCCGGGCGGGGTCGGCTTCGACATCTCCTGCGGCGTGCGACTGCTGGCCGCGGACTGCGACCGCGCCCGGCTGACCCCCGCGTTCGCCGCCGTGATGGACGGTCTGGACCGGGCGGTCCCGCGCGGCGCCGGACCCGGCGGGGTGTGGCGGCCCGGCCCCGGCGAACTGGACCGCATCCTCGAGGGCGGCGCCCGCTACGCCGTCGCGCGGGGGTACGGCGAGGAACGCGACCTGGTCCGCTGCGAGGACGGCGGGGCGGTCGACGACGCGGAGGTTCGCGAGGTCGGCGAGCGGGCCCGCGAGCGCGGCCTCGGCCAGGTCGGCAGCCTGGGCTCCGCCAACCACTTCCTGGAGGTGCAGCAGGTCTCCGACGTCTACGACGAGCCGGCCGCCGAGGCCTTCGGGCTCACCGTCGGCCAGGTCTGCGTGATGATCCACTGCGGCTCGCGCGGGCTCGGTCACCAGATCTGCACCGACCACGTCCGGGCGATGGACCGCGCCATGGCCCGCTACCGCATCACGGTGCCCGACCGGCAGCTGGCCTGCACCCCGGTGGACTCCCCGGAGGGCCGGGCCTATCTCGGCGCGATGGCCGCGGCGGCCAACTACGGCCGAGCCAACCGCCAGTTGCTCGCGTACGCGGCCCGAGAGGTCTTCCGCCGTGCCGCGGGCGTCCACCTGTCGCTGGTCTACGACGTCTCCCACAACCTGGCCAAGCTGGAGACCCACCCGGTCGACGGGCGGCCCCGCCGGCTCTGTGTGCACCGCAAGGGCGCCACCCGCGCCTTCCCGCCCGGCCATCCCGATCTGCCCGCCGATCTGCGCGAGGCCGGACAGCCGGTGCTGATCCCCGGCACGATGGGCACCGCCTCCTACGTGCTGGCGGGGGTCGCCGGCGGCGACGCCTTCGCCTCCACCTGCCACGGCGCCGGCCGCCGGATGAGCCGCCACCAGGCGGCCCGCACGGTCACCGGCCGGGAGCTGCGGGCCCGCCTGGAACGCGCGGGCATCGCGGTGCGGCCCCGCTCCTGGCGCGGCCTGTCCGAGGAGACCCCGGAGGCGTACAAGGACGTCGGCGCGGTGGTGGCCGCGAGCGAGGGCGCGGGGCTGTGCCGGACCGTGGCCCGGCTGGTGCCGCTGGGCGTGGTGAAGGGCTGAACCGGCGCGCGGCGCGGACACCGACCGCAACGGCCCCCCTCACACGTCGATCGTCACCGCGCACGACCAGCCGTACGCGTCCGGCCGGATGCGCAGCTCGTGCCAGGCGACGGCCTTGGGCACCGCCCCGGTGATCTCCACGCCGTCCAGGGCGGCCATGGTGAACCGTACGTCCAGCCCGCCGTCGGCGGCCCGGGCCGCC
>NZ_MUND01000892.1 GCF_002154375.1 Streptomyces glaucescens
CGGCCTCCGGGGCAGCCCGTGGCGGGCCCGCCCGGGTGGGCGCCGGGGCAGTGGGCGAGCCGGGGGTGGTGCGCCGTCGACGCGGGCGGGCGCTCGAGGCGGCGGGACCGGGTCAGCGGGTGAGCAGGCGGCGGGCGGTCAGGGCCAGGCTGATCTCGACCAGGTCGGTGGGGCGGGCCAGGGAGCGTCCGGTGAGCTGCTCGAAGCGGCGCAGGCGGTTGAGGACGGTGTTGCGGTGGCAGTACAGGCGCTCGCCCGCCCGCTGCGCGGAGCCGTCGCAGGCCAGCCAGGTGGCCACGGTGTCCAGCAGGACCTCGCGGTCGGCGGGTTCCACCCGGTCCAGCGGGCCGAGCACCCGGTCGGCGAGGGTGGCGCCGAGTTCGGGGGACGAGACGACGAGGGCCGCCGGGAGGTGCTCGGTGAGCCGGATGGTGCCGCCGTCCGGGGGGCACATCCGCAGCGCGGTGTCGGCGAGCCGGCGGGCCTCGCCCACCGAGGCCAGTCCGTCGACGGCGCCGCCGACGCCGATCCTCGCCCCGGGGTCGCCCGTCGGCTCGGGAGGGTCGCCGTCGCCGCCCTGGCCGGCCGCGCCGTCCTCGCCGAGCAGGACGATGCCGTAGTCCACCTCGACGCCCGCGTGCCAGTGGACCCGCGCCGCGCCCCGCACCACGGCCGCGCCCCGGGCGCCGGTGCGGCCGCCGTCGGCGACCGCCACCACGAGGTACCGGCCGTTCTCCGGCATGTCCAGCGCCCGCGCGGTCTCGGGCAGGTCGGCGATGCGGCTGGTGCCGTCGAGGAGGGCGGCGGACAGCAGCCGGACGTTGTTCTCGCGCCGCCAGGCCAGCTGCCGTTCGACCTGCCGGTAGGCGTCGGTGACGATCGTGCAGTGCTCGTCGACGAAGTGCCACACGTCGGTCGCGACGTGGACGAGCAGCCGGACGTCCTCGGGCGCCCGACGGGAGGTCTCCTCGACCAGCCCTTGCCAGACCAGGGATCCGCCGAGCCGGAAGGCGTGCAGGACGGCGTCCAGCGGCAGGCCCTGCTCGGCGCGGGTGGCGCCGATCCGCCAGGAGCAGCGCCGCGCGCCGTCGCGGGCGCCGCGCGGGTCGAGCAGGGAGGCCACGCTGTGCCGCAGCGAGCGGTGCATCTCCTGCCACACGCCGACGGGGTCGCTCTCCACCGCGGCACGGTAGGCCGGTTCCTGGTCCTGTACGACGGCCAGCAGCCGGTCGGTCAGCTCGGCCAGGTCGTCCATCAGCACGCGCGCGGCGCGGTGCAGGACGCGGATGGCATCGGCGTCGATCAGCGACCGGACGCGCCGGGTGCGTGGCTGCGGCTCGGCGGTCACCGCCGGGCGGGGCGCCATCGTTCGGGTCCGTACGGCAGGGTGCATCGCGGTCCTCCCCCAGGGTCGGGCTTCATGGCGGCGCCCGGTGCCTGGCCTGCTCCCCGAGGCCCGTGCGGTGGCCGCCGCCTGACTCGTCCTGCCCGGAAGGATGACATACCGTCCGGTCGGTCCCTAGAGCTGTGCACGGGTCTTTTCCGCCCGTTCGACCAGCCGGGCCAGTTCCACCCGGGACCGTACCCCGAGCGCGGCGAAAACATTGCGGAGGTGGTAGTCCACGGTGCGGGTGCTCACGGACAGGCTCCGGGCCACC
>NZ_MUND01000893.1 GCF_002154375.1 Streptomyces glaucescens
GTCGAACGCTGCTTCAACCGCTTCAAGCAGTTCCGCGCGATCGCCACCCGCTTCGACAAAGTCGCCGCCCGCTACAAGGCCGGCATCCACGTCGCCTCACTCATCCTCTGGCTCCGCGAACCCAACCAAGATCCTTTGTCAGACAGGGCCTAGGTTCTGTCTCTTTGGTCAGCGTCGGGTCCAGATAAGGATGCCCGCGAGGTGGAGTGCGGCCTGGTAGGCGATCGCGAGCTTGTCGGTTCGCGTAGCCAGGCCGCGCCACTGCTTGAGGCGGTTGATGCACCGCTCGACGGTGTTCCGCTGCTTGTATGCCTCGCTGTCGAAGCCGGGCGGACGGCCGCCGAGCCGGCCTCGCCGCAGACGATGGCCGACTTGGTCGGACGGCTGCGGGATGACCGCACGGATGCCCCGGCGCCGCAGATGGGCGCGGATGGCACGTGAGGAATACGCGCGGTCGGCCAGAACGGCCAGGGGCCGGGTCCGTGGCCTGCCCGGGCCCGTGCGGGGCACGCGGATCCGCGACATCACCGTCTCGAAGGCGGGTGCATCACCTGCCT
>NZ_MUND01000894.1 GCF_002154375.1 Streptomyces glaucescens
GGCCGCCGCGCGGCGGCCTGGTGGCCGCTGGTCGTCGCCGTGGAACGCATCGTCGACGCGACGACCGCGGCCCGGGTCCGGGTCAAGCAGGGCGCGGCCCCGCCGTCCGCCGCGGAGGTCTCCCAGGTGATCCTGCAACTGCGGGAACTGGCGGAGGGTGTCCGCGAGGCGGACACCCTCATCGCCGTGCGCACCGACCTCACCGGACCGCCGGGCAGCGTGCTGGAGCCGCTGCGCCAGGAGGTTGCGGCGGCGAGGGCGATCGCGTCACCGCACTGAACGCGCGGTGAGTGCGGTGAGCGCGGTGACGTGAGAGTCGGCCGGTCAGACGCCGATGTCACCGCCGTCCTTGCGCCACACGGCGACCACCGACGGCCGGACGATCTTCCCGGGCCCGTCGGGCCAGGCGGACGCGGGCTTCTCCACGCTCGCCCCGTCGATCTCGCCCGGGTGCTGCACGGCCACCAGCACCCGCCGGTCCTGGATCACCGGCCCGCAGGTCTCCGCGCCGTTCGGCATCGTCGCGAACTGCTTCAGCTCACCGCGCCGGGCGCCCCGGGTGGCCACGCCGAACAGCCCGTCGTGCGAGCCGAGCTGGTTGCCGTCCGTCGAGATCCACAGGTTGCCGTGCGGGTCGAAGGCCACGTTGTCCGGGCAGGAGATCGGGCTGACCTGGTCCTTCGGGAACCCGGCGAAGTAGGTGGCGGGGTCGTTCGGGTCACCGGCGACCAGGAACAGCGACCAGGCGAACCTCCGGCTGTCGGCGCGGTTCCAGCGCTCGGTCAGCTCCAGCACCTGCCCGTGCTTGTTGAGGTTGCGCGGGTTGGCCTCGTCGGCACCGGCGTACCCGGCCTTGCCCCGGTTGCTGTTGTTGGTGAGCGCGACGTACACCTTGCCGGTGTGCGGGTTGGGCTCGATGTCCTCGGGCCGGTCCATCTTCGTCGCGCCGACCTTGTCACCGGCGAGCCGCGTGAAGACGAACACCTCCTCCGCGGTCATGCCCTCGACGTGCGAGACGGCGCCGTCGGCGGTGGCCGTGGCCAGCGGGATCCACTCGCCGCTGCCGTCGAACTCCCCGTCGGCCGGCAGCTTGCCGGTGCCGTCGATCTCGATCGACGGCGAGTCACCGGTGAGCCTGGCGACGTACAGCGTGCCCTCGTCGAGCAGCGACAGGTTGTGCTCGCGCACCGCCCGGCTCGACCCCTTCTTCATCCGCTTGCTGCCGACGAACTTGTAGAAGTAGTCGAACCGCTCGTCGTCACCCGAGTACACGACGGGCCGCCCGTCCTCGGTCAGCCGCACGGTCGCGCCCTCGTGCTTGAACCGGCCGAGCGCGGTGTGCTTGCGGGGCGTGGACGACGGGTCGTACGGGTCCAGCTCGACGACGTAGCCGAACCGGTGCGGCTCGTTCGGCTCCTGCGCCACGTCGAACCGCTTGTCGAAACGCTCCCACTTGCGCTCGGTGGCACCACCGCCGAGCCCGTACCGCTTGTCGGTGGCCCTGCTCGCGTTGGCGAAGTACTGGTTGAAGTTCTCCTCGCCGTGCAGCGTGGTGCCCCACGGGGTGGTGCCGCCGGAGCAGTTGTTGAGCGTGCCGAGCACCTTGGTGCCCGACGGGTCGGCGGACGTCTTCAGCAGGTCCGACCCGGCCGCCGGCCCGGTCAGCCGGAACTCGGTGGTGGCGGTGACGCGCCGGTTCAGCGGGTGCCGCGGTACGGCGACGAGCTTGCCGGTACGCCGCTCCCCCTCCACGACGACGGCGGACAGCCCGTGCGCGGCCCAGGCGATCTCCACCTGCTCCCGGGTCGGGTTCTCGGGGTCGTACCCCCGGAACATGAGCACCTCGTCGGTGTACTCGTGATTCGCGACGAGGATCTGCCGGCCGCGCTCGCCCGGCAGCGGCAGCAGCGCGAGGAAGTCGTTGTTGTAACCGAACTGCCCGGCCTGCGCCCTCGCCGACTGCTTCTCCGGGTCGAAGGCGGGCGCACCCCGCAGAATGGGCTCACCCCATCGGATGACCACATTCTGGCCATACCCCTCAGGCACGGTCACGGCATCGTTCGTGTTCGGGGCGACGGGGCTGAACCGCAGCCCACGCGCCCCCTGGCCGGCGGAGGGCTTCCGGCCGGTGGCCGCACTCGCCTCCGGGGAGGCCGCGGCCACACCGGCGGCACCCACGGCGGCGGTCGCGGTCACGACGGCGGCGGCGCGCATCACGGAACGGCGGCTCAGCGCGGTGGCGATGACGTCGCCGACGTAAGGGTTCGTGGTGGTGTTCGGCACCTCGTGGAAGCAGGCATCACCACACCGGAAACGGCAGGTCAGGGCGGAACGGCCGCCGGGATGCGAGTCGGACGAGGTCCTGATGACGGGCAGCGTGATGCGACGCACGTTGATTCTTCTCCCCTGGCTTCCCCATGTTTGTCAGCGTCACGGACGCTAGGAGCACGTTTGTGCGGGAGCGGGGCCAGCGTGTGAACGCGGAGTGAACCCGAGGTATCCACCTGTGCTCGGGCTCTCTGCCTCAAAGGGCGCTTGACACCCGCACAGGCTCCCCTCCGGGGCCCGCTAACCTTACGTGTCCGTCCTGGCCAGGGATTGACGGGCTACAACTCACTTCGAAGGGTTGCGCACATGGGCATTCTCTCTCTCCTGCGGAACGCGTTCGGCCGGTCCCGCAAGTCACGCCAGACCGACCCGGAGGATGCCGCCCCCCAGCAGACCCAGCCTCGGACGGAGCCCCAGGAAACCGTCCCGTCCCCTCGCCCGGCCACGCCGGAACAGACGGAGACCCCGGCTCAGGACAGCGTCCCGTCCCCCCGCCCCGCCACGCCCGACGAACACGAC
>NZ_MUND01000895.1 GCF_002154375.1 Streptomyces glaucescens
GCACGGCGGCCCGGCGCGGGCGGCACCTCGTACACCCGGCGCAGCGCCTCGTACTTGAGGGCGCGCACCGCCTCCCGGTCGATCAGCGTCGCGCCGCTCAGTACCCGCTCGTTGAGTGCGCGGGCCCGGGCGGCGCAGGAGTCCACCGCTCGGCGGGCCTCTCCCTCCAGGTACCGGTACTCCGGTACGTCCTCCACCCGGACGTGCATCGGGTCCGCGAACCGCCGCGAGCTCGGCCGGTACGGTGAGGGATCGGGCAGCGGCCCCGGTTCCACCGCGTGCAGCGGGCCCAGCTGGACGAAGCCGGCGCCCAGCGCGCGTCCGGACCAGGAGACCAGCTCCGCGAGGTCCGCCAGGTCGCCCATGCCCCAGGACCTGCGGGACAGCACCGAGTACAGCTGGATCAGGAAGCCCCAGCCGCGCCGCTCGGGCACCGGGATCCGCTCGGGCACCGACAGCAGCGGCGCGGACGCCCGCCGTTCGCCGGCGACGGCGTGCAGGACGTGGGCGCCGGGCGGCAGCGGTGCGGCGAGACCGCACTCGCCACCGTCCTCCAGGGCGACGCGGGCCTGGGCACCGGGCGGCAGCCGCAGCCGGACGGCCGATCCGGCACGGACCACCACGCAGGCCGGAAGCAGCCTGTCCGTGGCCGCCGCGCGCCGGACGGCGAGCGCCCGGCGGGCGGCGGCCGGGGTGCTCGCGTCCACACCGTACGAGGCCAGCACCGCGACCAGGGTGTCCGCGGCGACGGTGACGCGGTCGCCGCGGTCGGTGACGTACTCGGTGCTCACGCCGTGCGCGCGGGCCAGGTCCCGCAGGGCGGCGTCGGGTACGGGACGGTGGGTCACGGGCGGACCTCCACCGGCGTGAAGAGGCGTTCGAGGACGGCGGCGACGCCGTCCTCGTCGTTGCCGGGGGCGATCTCGTCCGCCACGGCCCGCAGCTCGTGGTGGGCGTTCGCGACCGCCACGCCGTGGGCGGCCCAGGACAACAGGGGGATGTCGTTGGGCATGTCGCCGAAGGCGACGGTGTCGGCGCCGGTGAGGCCCAGCAGTTCGGCGGCCCGGGCGACGCCCGTGCCCTTGTCGGTGCCCGCGGGCAGGACCTCCACCATGCCCTTGACCGAGTGCACGACGGTCACCTCACCGCCCGTCAGCCGCCGGGCGACGGCGGCCAGCCGGTCCTCGTCGACGTCCGGGTGGTGCAGGATCAGCTTGTCGATGGGCACGCTCCACAGCAGGTCCCGGTCGGCGGTCACGTCCCAGCCGTGGCGGATCCGCTCACCGAAGGCCGGGGTGACCTTGAACCGGCTCTCCGGCGGCGAGGTGACGATGCCGAGTTCGACCCGCCCCAGCTCCGCCTCGACCTTCTCGACGACGTCGCGGGCCAGGTCGCGGTCCAGCGACTGCGAGGAGAGCAGCCGGTCGGCGCCGGCGTCGTACAGTTGCGCGCCCTGGCCGCAGACGGCCAGCCCCCGGTAGCCGAGGGCGTTCAGCAGGTGCTTGCAGGCCGCCGCCGGGCGGCCGGTGACCACCAGATGGTGGGCGCCGGCCGCGGCGACCCGCTCCAGGGCCCGGCGGGTGCGCGGGGACACCGTCAGGTCGCTGCGCAGCAGGGTGCCGTCCAGGTCGGTCGCCACCAGCCGGAACGCCGGTGCGTGGGTCGGCGCGCTGTCCCAGACGACCCGGCCGGAGCGCAGGGTCACCATGACCACGGCATGGTTTCCGACGGGCGGCCCGTCCAGTGTCCCGGTGAACCCTCCGCGGCCGTCGGCGGCGAGCGGCCGCAGGGCGGCGCCGCCGGGTTCGGGAGCCCGTTCGTCGGAGGCCAGCGTCTCGGTGACCGACTCCAGCGGGGCCGGGGACCCCTGGGAGACCGCTTCCCGGTGCCGCGCGAGCGGCGCGGCGGGGACGGCGGCGACCGCGGTCGCGTCCGGGGCGGCGCCGGGCGCCGCCGGGGGCGCCTCGACCACGAGCTCGACCCGTTCCGCCTGGGGATGCGTGTACCGCACGTGCCAGGTGCCGTCCGGATCAGCGGCGACGTGGAACCGGTTAGCCAGACGGGCCTGAAGGTCCGGCCGGCCCGCCTGGCGGGCCAGTTCGGCGCAGCGGGCGAAATCCCCCCTGTCGTGGGCCGACGTGAACAACCGCTCCCAGGTGTCCGGTCCCAGCTCGTCCGTGCCGCACCCGAGGGCGCGGGCGAGGGCGGGGGCGTCACCGCGTTCCGTCGCCGCACGCACGATCAGGTCGCGGTGTTCGGCATGGGCGGCAGGAGGCAGCGCGTCCAGCCAGCCCCACTCCACCAGTTCGGCGGCCGTGGGCTGTGCACGCTCACCGCGCGCCAGCCGGTCGAAGGCCGCCAGGCGCCGGTCCGCGCTGTTGGCCCAGGTGAACGAACGGCCGAGGCGGCGGGCGTTGCCCGACAGCCGGGCGTAGGTGTCCGGATCCGTGCGGAAGACCGTCACGGCCTGGCGTATTCGCTCCGCGAGGGCGCGGGCCAGGCCCGGGTCGTCGTCCCGGAAGGACCCGGGCACCGAGAAGCCGGTCGCGGCCGGATCGTCGAGGGGCCGCTGGTGCCCGAAGTGGGAGGTCACCCGCTGGGCGGTGGCGATGGGCACCGCGCCGCAGGCCATGGCCTCGGCCTGGGCGATGAGGAAGCCGTCCAGTTCGAACTTCGAGGGGAAGACGCAGAAGTCGGCGCTCACCGCCTGGGCGAACAGGGTGTCCTCGTCGGCGAGCCGCCAGTCCAGGTGCAGCCGGCCCGGATACCGGTCGGCGAGCCGCTGGAACGCGGCGTTGGCCACCGCGACCGGTGCGTCACCGCCGCCCCCGGTCGCGCAGCGGATCACGAAGCCGACCTCCGGATCGTCGGCCAGCACCTCCTCCACGGCCCGCATCAGCTCCAGCTGTCCCTTGTGGTGCACCGCATAGCGGGCGGCGTGATAGAAGACCGGGCCGGACGCCGTGAGGCCGAGCGACCGGCGGACCGCGGCGCGGTCCACCGCCTGGGTGTCGCGCGCCAGCCAGCTGTCCGCGATGCCGCAGCCGCCGGCCAGCAGCCGGTCCGGCCGTTCGCGCAGCCGCCGGGACACGGGCAGGGACTGGAAGAGGGCTTCGAAGGGCGTGTCCTGCCAGGTGGCGTAATGGCTGCGCTGGCCCGGGGACACGAAGTCGACGAGATCCGCTCCGGCGACGACCAGCGGGAACACGCCCACGTGGTCCGGGCCGTACTCGACGTGCATCCGCGTGCCGGCCAGGGCCCGGGCCACGGTCGCCATGGGGGAGTTCTCGGCGGGCGCCGGCCCGTCGAGGGCGTCCAGATCGGGGCCCCGCACCCCGAACAGCTCAAGGAGCCGTTCCACCTGCGGCCGGTACACCTTCTGCGTGACGGGAGCGTTGGCGGCGATCGTGCTCACCGTCCGGTACCGGTCGTCCTCGGCGAGGACCGCGGGCAGCAGGTAGTGGTAGTAGGGCTCGAAGCCGTGCACGACCGCCGGGCCGTCCGCCAGCTGCCGCTGGAGGAAGCGCAGACCGCTGACCTGGAAGACCAGCGGCTTCAGGTACGCCAGGTCCCGGCCCTCCATCGCCGGGGGCGGATAGAGCCGGTCCGGCAGCAGGTCCAGGAAGGCGTCGGACAGCAGGTACACGTCCACGCCGTCCAGGCGCAGCAGGTGGGCGCGGGTGTCCAGGGAGAGGGCGGTCTCGGCGGACCGGTCCGGCCACACCTTGGAGTCCAGCACCAGCGGCACCGTGTGCTCGTCGCGGTAGTCGAGTTCCCGTACGTCGAACCGCTCCCGCAGGGCCTGGAGGTGACCGTGCGCGGGGGTGACCAGCGAGACGCGGTGGCCGCGCGCGGCGTACGCGCGGGAGAGGTTCCACACGAGGGGGGACAGCCCGCCGCGCATCAACCGGTTGTCGAAGCCGCCGCACTCGAAGGAGAAGGTGATGATGTGCACCCCGGGTGCTCCCTCACTCCGCCGCGACCGCGCGGGCGCAGGCCGCGCGCAGACCGGGCAGGTCGATGAACTCGGTGTGCGTGCCGGCGGCACCGCAGGCGAAGGCCCCGGACACCGATCCGGCCAGCACGCATTCCTCCACCGGGCGCCCCTCCAGGTGGGCGTGGAGGAAGGCGGTGACGAAGGCGTCCCCGGCACCGTTGCTGTCGACGACCGGCCGCTCCGGCCGCACGGCGGGGAAGTGACGCACCTTCGCCTCGCCCCGCACCAGCAGGTGGCAGCCGTCCGCTCCGTCGGTGGCCACGACGAACCGGGCCCGGCCCTCGTCGACGATGCCGTGCAGGACCTCGTCGAGCCGGTCGTGAACGGACGCGGCGCTCATGAAGACGTAGTCGGAGGCGAGGGCGTAGGTGCGGTGGTGGGGATTGACGCCGTCCCAGTCGTGCAGGTCGGTGGAGCTGGTCACCCCGAGCCGGTGGATGTCCTCGTACAGGTCGCGGTTGTGTCCGACGATGGAGAGGTGGACGTGACGCGCCCGCTCCAGGTGGGGCAGGTAGAAGGCGCGGGGCAGCCGCAGGTCCACGGGGTGCCGGGAGTCGTAGAAGGAGAAGCGGCGACCCCGCGCGTCGACCAGGTTGACGCCGCGCGGAGTGCCGTGCGGGGAGACCAGGTGACTGAAGTCCAGGCCGCGCTCGGCGTAGGCGGCGAGCACCGCGTGCCCCTGGGGGTCGTCACCGAGGAAGTCGATGAACTTCGTGGCGAGACCCAGGGCGTGACAGCCGAGCGCGACGCCGTTGCCGGTGTGCGCGACGTAGTCGTACACGGGAGGCACGTGCAGCGAGTCGCCGGGCGGGATCCGCAGGTCGTCGACGCGGACGACGGTGTCCACACCGGCTCCGCCGACCACCAGGACGTCGTAGGGGGGCAGGTTCATGTTCGGGTTCCTTCCGTGACGGCCGCGGTGTCCTCGACCCGCTGCACGTGTCCGTTCTCCAGGACCACCGCCGAGTCGATGACCTGACCGGGGCGGACCGTGGCGCCGGGCAGCAGCACGCTGCGCCGGACCCGCGCGCCCTCCCCGACTCGCACACCCGGGAACAGCACGCTGTGCTCCACCCGGCCTTCGTTGACGAGGTCCGCCGGGACCAACGAGGCGACCACGCCCAGGGAGTCGGCCACCCAGCCGCGGTCCACCTCGGGCCGCACGGTCCTCGGCATCCGTTCGACCGGAAGTGCGGCCCGCGGCCCGCCGGCCGCGAGCATCAGGTGGGCCCGGTGGTAGCGCTCGACGGTGCCGATGTCCTCCCAGTGGCCGACGACCTCGTGACCGCGGATGTCCTCCCCGCCCGCGAGCATCGCCGGGATGACGTCCCGGCTGATGTCGTGCTGCCAGTCGGTGCCGTCGAGCTTCTCCAGGTAGCGGTGCAGCACCGCGGCGTCGAAGACGCAGAACGCGGCGAAGACCAGGTCGCTGGTCGGTTCGGCGGGCTTCTCCACGAACTCGGTGAGCTGGCCGGCACGGTCGAAGCGGACCATACCGAACAGGTGCACCCAGCGTCGTTCGATCCGCTGGTAGGCGATCGTCAGTGCGGCGCCGGAGGCCCGGTGCTCCTTGATCAGCGGCCCGTAGTCGAAGCGGTAGACGTGGTCGGCGTGCAGGACCAGGACCTGTTCGCGGTCACCGCCGAAGACGTGCCCGGCCTTGCGGATCAGGGCGTCCGCGGTGCCGCGCTCGGCCGGCCAGGTGCGTTCGGGCAGCTCGCGGGGGAGCGTGTCCCCCGCTGACCGGTAGGCGTCGTCGTACGGCCCGAAGTGGACCCGGAAGCCGGGGGCCCGGTTCCACACCTGGTGCAGGTCGTCCATCAGCCGGCGTTCCTCGTACTGGGACAGCAGCAGCACTTCCCCCAGTCCCGAGGCGCGCGCGTTGGCGAGGCTGAAGTCGATCAGACGGCAGACACCGCCGTACGGGACGAGCGGCTTCAGGCGGCCCGCGCCCAGCGGACCCATGCGCCGCCCCTCGCCGCCCGCCAGCAGGACCGCGCGCACTCCTGCCCGCTCAGCCATGACGGGCCTCGTCCCAGGTGACCCGTCCGGAGGACAGGGTCAGCAGCAACCGTGCGCCCGGTACCGGCGGCGGTCCCTCGAACACGCCGCTCCCGGTGCGGCGCAGCTCCCGCACCTCGGGCAGTGCCCGGGCCGCCGGATCCCGCGGGGCAGGGATCACCAGCTGCACCCGCTCGGCGTGCGGCAGGCGGTACACCAGCGTGCCGTCGTCGGTGACCGAGCACCGCTCGCGCAGCCTCCGCGCATCGTCGGCGGTCACGGCGGTGGGGAAGCGGTCCACGATCCGCTCACAGGTCGCGAAGTCGGCCCGCTCCCACGCCGCCCGGAAGAATCTCCGGGCGACCGGCGTGTCGACGGGGGCCAGGCGTGCGTACGCCCCCGGGTCGCCGTGGGCGAGAGCCGCCTCCGCGGTGATCTCCTCGTCCTTCAGGAGGTCGAACCAGCCGTGCCGCAGGGCGCGTTCGGCGGGCAGTTCGGCCGGCTCGGCACGCCACAGGCGGTGGAACGCGGCGAGATGCAGGTCGGCGCAGTGTTCCCAGGTGAACTGCCGGGCGACCGTCACCGCGCGCTCCGACAGCTCCCGGTAGCGGGCCGGGTCCTCGGACCACAGCGTCACCGCCTCACCGATCCGCGCGACCAGGGCGGCGGTGAGCAGCGGGTCGTCCTCGGCGAAGGACCGGTTGACGGCGAGGCCGGTGGTCTCCGGCTCGGGCCGGGCGTGCCGGAAGTGCGCCATGCCCTCCTGCGCCGTCGCGATGGGAACCGCCCCGCAGGCCATCGCCTCGCCCTGGGCGATGAGGAAAGTGTCCATCTCGAACTTGGAGGGGAAGAGGCAGAAGTCGGCGGCCGACGCGTACTCGAACACCCGCCGCTCGTCCACCCGCTCGGACTCCAGGTGCAGCCGGCCCCGGTGCCGCTCG
>NZ_MUND01000896.1 GCF_002154375.1 Streptomyces glaucescens
GCCAGGGTCGGGGCCGGCGGGACGGAAGCGGTGCGGGTCGACCCCGTTGGGGATCACCGCCCAGCGCCCGTCGATCCCGGCCCGCAGCCCGGTCGCCCGCTCCGCCTCGCTCACGCACAGCGTCCGGTGCGCCCACCGGGCCCCGTGCCGCTCCCAGACGAGCGCCAGCGCGCCGGTGACCCCGCCGACCGCCTCGAACGACCAGGCGTGCGGCTGGAACACGGTCGGGATCCGCCCACGCACCGCCAGCCGCCCGGCCAGCCCCGCCTTGGCACTGTGGGCGTGCACCAGATTGGGCCGCACCTCGGCGACGAGGCGGGCCAGCTGCCGTACCTCACCGGCGAGCGAGGGGCCGGGCGCCCGGGTGGCCCGCCACGTTCGTACGTCGGCGCCCGCCGACCGGAGCCGGTCGGCGAGGCCGCTTTCGGGGCAGCCGACGGTCACCCGCATACCGGCCGCGAGCTGAGCCGCGGTCAGGTCGGCGACGACCCGGGCCACGCCGCCGTCGACGGGCTGGGTGAGATGAAGGACCCGCGGCCAGGGGCCGGGTGCTGACTGGTGCATGCGCGGTTCCTCGCTCATGGACGTCGCTCGGTACGGGCGGGAACGCGCCTCACTTCCGTGAGCCGGCGGCGATGAGAAGCACGTCGAACCAGGCCGCGTCCGGCTGTGGAACGAGCCGGGAGCCCGGCTGGTCACCACCGTTGCCCACGGCCTCACGGATGACGGACGGGTCCGGGGTGCGGCCGTGGGTGCCCGTCCGGCGACGGCGAGCGAGCCGCCCCCGGCCGCCGGGTGCCGCGATCGGGGCCCGCCCGTCGTCCTGTGTCGGCTTCCGCTCGCCCAGGGAGTTGCGCATGACCGGCTGTGGCCTTTCGTGCGATTGGCTGGCTATACGGGTGCGTCGCGTGATCCGCAACTCTAATCGCTATCTGTATTAATCCGGCGAAACCCGACAAGTGTGTCGGAATGGTGAAGTGCACCCTCGGTGAGATCACTCCTTCGGAGGCAGAACCCAGGCGCCTCCTGCGCGTTGACACAGCGCCGGGCATCCGCCCGGATGTGTGTCAACCCAAGGAGCACCTCTCCATGTCGCGTATCGCGAAGGGCCTGGTTCTGACGTCCGCCGCCGTCGCCGCGGTTGCCGGCGCCACCGGTGTGGCCGCCGCCGACGCCGGCGCCAAGGGCGCGGCCGCCCACTCCCCGGGCGTGCTGTCCGGCAACGTCGTCCAGGTTCCGGTCCACGTCCCGATCAACGTCTGCGGCAACACCGTGAACATCGTCGCCGCGCTGAACCCGGCGTTCGGCAACGTCTGCGTCAACGACTGACGTCGTCTCACCCCTTCACGGCCGGCCACCCTCCCGGGGGGAGGGTGGCCGGCCGTGTGTGCCGACCCGAATGGAGGGTGCGGGTGCCGACATGGCGTGCGGTGCTTCACGTACCCCCTCACCAGGGGTGATGCCGACGAGGACAAGGTGCACGGAAAGTACGTGCCGGTTGCAGGCAGCGATGTCCGCTCGCACGGTGGACGCAACGCCCGACGCAACCGGAAGGAACACTCATGCGCGGTCTGCCCGTTCGGCGCATCGCCTCCACCACCCTCTGCGCCACCGTCGTCCTCGGGATCGCCGGACCGACCGCGCAGGCGGCCGACCACGACACCGCACGCGTCCGAGCCGCGTCCGGGACGGCCCTTCCCGGTGCGGAGCAGCTGCTCGCCCGGACCAGATCGCTCGGCGACCTCGGGACCGTGCTCGACCCGGTCACCGTCGTGCTCACCACCGTGCTCAAGGCCGACGTCGGCCGGCTCTCCGACGCTCAGGCCGGCAAGCTCGCCGAGGCGGTGAAGCAGTCCATCGCCCAGGCCACCGCACTGACCCCGGCGACGCCGGCCCCCGATGCCTCGGCTTCCCCGGCGGTTCCGTCATCTCCGGTGGCTCCGTCATCTCCGGCGGTTCCTTCGTCCCCGGCCGGCCAGGCTTCCCCAGCGGATCAGGCCTCTCCAGCGGCCCCTGCCTCTCCGGCG
>NZ_MUND01000897.1:0-388 GCF_002154375.1 Streptomyces glaucescens
GCCGGCGTATCCGCGCAGGTCGAACTGTTCCGCGGCGGCCTGCAGGATGAGGCGCCGCGTCCGCACGGCTCGTACCTGCTTCACACCGACGTTCTCCCGCAATCCCTGCACCTCGCGCGCGGTTCGCCCGACTCTTCCGGCGCTGGTCGAACGGTCGACCAGTTGGTGACACCGGCCCGAAATCCGAGACAAACCTTGCATTGCTCCTCACATCCGAGGCAAGCCCGGCTGAGCCACCGGACGCATGATCGGCCGAATCCGAACCCCAAAACAAAGAGAACGTCTGCTATGTTTTGGCTGCGGTCGAGGTTATCACCAACGCATCTAGGGGGGACGCGTCACCATGATCACCACCTGCCCAGCAGGTCCGTCCGTCGCGCGCACGGGG
>NZ_MUND01000897.1:395-762 GCF_002154375.1 Streptomyces glaucescens
CGCGGACTGCTGAGCACCCCGGGCCGCAAGACGATGCAGCGCCTGGCCGGACAGATATGCGGCGAGTCGAGCGCCGGGCAGGCGCTCCAGCAGTTCATCACCGCCAGCCCCTGGGACTGGCACCAGCCGCGGTCCGTCCTCGCCCGCCTGGCGGCCCGCCGGCTCCCGGACCACGCCTGGGTCGCCGGTACGTTCGTGTCCGAGAAGAAGGGGAGCAGCTCGGTCGGTGTCCAGCGCCGCTTCGTGCCCGGGCTGGGGGCCACGGTCAACTGCCAGATCGGCGTCGGCCTGTTCATGGTCTCGCGGACCGAGGCGATCCCCGTGGACTGGGACCTCGTCCTGGACGGCGGATGGTGCGAGGACGCCG
>NZ_MUND01000009.1 GCF_002154375.1 Streptomyces glaucescens
CCTCACGGCGTTCGGTCACGCCGTCCGTGACACAGAGGAGGACGTCGCCCGGGTCGAGGGTGACCGTCTCCTCGTAGAGCTCCAAATCCTCCAGGACACCGAGGAGCGGCTGGGGTTCCGCCGCCGCCTCGACCGTGCCGTCCTGGCGCAGGCGCAGCGGGAGAGGGTGGCCCGCGCAGACGACCTTCAGTTCCGCGCTGCCGTCCTGCTGGGGGCGCAGCTCGCCGTACAGAAGGGTGAGGAAGCGGCTGCGGGCGCCCTCGTCGAGGATGGCCGAGTTCAGGCGGTCCAGGACGGCGGGGCCGCTGAGGCCCTCGCGGGCGAGCAGGCGCAGCGCGTGCCGGGCGAGGCCCGTGACGGCGGCCGCGTTGGGGCCCGTACCGCAGACGTCGCCGATGGCGAAGCCGTAGGCGCCGTCGCGGATGGGGAAGACGTCGTAGAAGTCGCCGCCGACCTCGTTGCCCTCGCCGGCCGCGCGGTAGATGACCTCAACCTCGACGCCGTCGATCTGGGGGAGCTCCGGCGGGAGGAGGCTGCGCTGGAGAGACTGGCTGATGGCCGTGCGCTCGGAGTAGAGGCGGGCGTTGTCCAGGGCCAGGGCGGCACGGCGGGACAGGTCCTCGGCCAGCTCCAGGATCTCCTGGCGGAAGTGCTCGTCGGTGGGCTTGCCGAGGGTGAGCATGCCGATGACGCGGTTGCGGGCGACCAGCGGCAGGACGACCGTCTCCCCGCCGACCGCGGCGGCCGTGGCGAGCGTGGGGCCGATGCCCGAGCTGACGGTCGCCGGTTCACCGAGCCCCAGACTGCGCATCGAGCTGCGCAGGGCTGCCTGGTGGGCGGCCTCGGCGGGGGCGGACCAGACGCGGGCGCCGGGGGTGGGGACCGGGTCCGGCGGGGAGATCTTCGACAGCAGCGACTTGATGCCGTCGATGAGCTCCTCGTCCTCGTGCAGGACGTACGACAGATACGGCTCCGAGGCCTGGTCGGCGATCGTGTAGACGGCGCACCAGGTGGCCAGGGTGGGGACCGTCATCTGGGCCATGAGGGCGAGGGTCTGGTCGCGGTCGAGGGTGCCGGCGAGCAGGTCGGAGGCCTCGACGAGGAAGCTCAGGGAGCCCCGCCGCAGGCGTTCGAGTTCGCCGAGGCGGGCGGATTCGACGGCGAGCGCGATGCGGTCGGCGGCGAACTGGAGGCGGAGGGCCTCTTCGTTGCTGTACCGGCCGGGAGCCTCTGCGGCGACGCCGAGGGAGCCGGTGAGGCGGCCCTCGACCTTGAGCGGGACGGTGACGACCGAGCGCATGCCCGTGCCGTTCAGCAGCGGGACGGCACCGGGGACGGCCGTGAGGTCGTCGTGGACCGCCGGCATCCTGGCCGAGCCGTAGCGGCCGGGGCCCGCCTCGACGGGGACGCGGGCGAACCGCTGGCGGGCCGAGGGCAGGCCGGTCGAGGCGCGGACCTCGAGTTCCGTCTCGTCGTCGGTGGCGAGCAGAAGGAAAGCGGAGTCGCCGTCGAGCATGTCGCGGGCGCGTTCCACCGTGCGCTGGAGGAGGCCGTCGAGATCGTCCGGGGCGGGGGAGCCGATGAAGACCTCGAAGGGGTCGTTGCTCTGGCCCTCGGCGGCCGGGGACGCGTCGGAGGCGACGAGGCGGACCGGGGTCTGGAGGACGGCGCGTTCGTGGTCGCGTACGAGGAGGCAGACCGTCGACGGTTCACCGGCGGTGTCACGGACCCGCAGGTGGGAGGCGTAGACCGGGACGACGCGGCCGGAGGCGTCGCGGATGCCGTAGCTGCCCTCCCAGCGGGAGAGGCGGAGGGCCTCGGCGATGCCGGTGCTGGTGCCCGGGGTGTGCGGCCAGGCGGCGAGGTCGGTGAGCGGCTTGCCGGTGACCTGGTCGGCCGGGTAGCCGAACAACTCCTCGGCGTCGTCGTTCCACGCGGTGACGGCGCTGGCGCGGTCGATCTGGATGACGGCGACCCGGACGCGGCCGTCGGCCAGCGGCAGCAGGTCGGCGGGGAGGGAGGGGCCGGCGGCCCGGGTGCCGACCGGGCGCTCGGGGAGGGCGAGCTCGAACCAGACGTTCTTGTGGGTGGGCGTGTACTCGACGCCCCAGCGGGCCGCCAGGGCCGCGCACAGCTGGAGGCCGCGGCCGCCCTCGCGGTCGGGGCCGCTCATGCTGATCGCGGCGCTCTGGAGCGGGACCTCGCGTTCCGGGTAGTGGTCGGAGACCTCGATGCGGACGCCTTCGTCGGTGCGCAGGCACAGGACGTCCGCGGCGGTGCCGGCGTGCACGACGGCGTTGGTGACCAGCTCGCTGGTGAGGACGACGGCGTCGTCGATGATGTCGGCGTGACCCCAGCCCTGGAGGGTGTCCCGAACGAACGAGCGGGCGGACGCGACCGAACGCCCCACGGGCTCGAAGCTGGCAGCCGCGCGCGCGGTGATCACGAAACTCCTCGACCTGCTCTCGTCGTACCGGGCTCCGGGGTCCGCCGGCTCGGGCTCGTGCCGGGTCTGGGGCGGCAGGCCGCCCGCGGGCCGGGGGTCCGGGGGCTGTCCCCCAGGGATCAGTCCGGTGGTCATGTTGCGGCCGCCCTCCGATGCCCGCTCGTTCTCGTGCCACCGCCCAGGCCGGACGGACCGGCGTGGCTGGACAGCCGGATGCAAGGTTACTTACCTTCACCGGCCGCGCGGATGCCGGTCTGCAGTGTTTCCGTCCGGAGGGTGTGCGGACGGTGTGTGAAGCTGCCGAACTGTTATGGCCTGGTTCGGCCGGGGTGAAACACTGGGCAGGCTTCTGTTTGAGGTTCGGGCAGGCTGAGTGTGTTGCGTGCGGACGGGCAGCAGCCTTCGGTACGGGCTGGTGCCGTCTGGCGGGACCACTTACGAGTGATCGGCACGCCGAGCAGTGACAGCAGCACCCGAGCACAGCAGTAACGGTCGATCCCTGCGGGAGGGACACAGTGGAGTCTGGCGCAGCGACGCGGGGCACGAAGACGCGCGCGGACGGCGGACCGTCCCTGGGCAAGCGGCGCACGGCGCCGAGCGGCAGCACCACCGAGGTGGACACCGCTGCCCTGAATCGGTTGCTGTCGGCCCTGGTGGCCATGCGGGACGGCAACTTCCGCAGGCGGCTCACCGTGTCCGGGGACGGTGTGATGGCGGAGATCGCGGCGGTCTTCAACGAGGTGTCCGACCGCAATCTCCACCTCACGGGTGAGCTGTCGCGGGTGCGGCGGATGGTCGGACGTGAGGGAAAGCTCACGGAGCGGCTGGAGACGGGGGTTTGCGAGGGGTCCTGGGCGGCGGCGATCGACGCCTCGAACGCACTGGTCGACGATCTCGTCTGGCCGGTCTCCGAGGTCAGCCGGGTGCTGTCGGCGGTGGCCGAGGGCGATCTGTCGCCGCGGATGGACCTGCGGACGCAGGCGCCGGACGGGACCGGGCATCCGTTGCGCGGGGAGTTCCTGAAGGTCGGGCGGACGGTGAACAACCTGGTCGACCAGCTGTCGACGTTCACCGACGAGGTCACGCGCGTGGCCAGCGAGGTGGGTACCGAGGGCAAGCTGGGCGGGCAGGCGCGGCTGCGCGGGATGTCGGGTTCGTGGAAGGACCTGACGGAGTCCGTCAACACGATGGCGCACCGGCTGACGGCCCAGGTGCGGGACATCGCGCTGGTGACGACGGCGGTCGCCAAGGGTGATCTGTCCCGGAAGGTCACGGTGCACGTGGCCGGCGAGATGCTGGAGCTGAAGGAAACCGTCAACACGATGGTGGACCAGCTCTCGGCGTTCTCCTCCGAGGTGACGCGGGTCGCGCGCGAGGTGGGTACGGAGGGCGAGCTGGGCGGTCAGGCCCAGGTGCCCGGCGTGGCCGGTGTGTGGAAGGAACTCACCGATTCGGTGAACACCATGGCCGGGAACCTCACCGCCCAGGTGCGGGGCATCGCCGAGGTCACGACGGCGGTGGCCAACGGCGACCTGTCGCGGAAGGTGACCGTGCAGGCGCGCGGTGAGGTGGCGCAGCTCGCCGAGACCATCAACCAGATGACCGAGACGCTGCGGATCTTCGCGGACGAGGTCACGCGGGTGGCCAACGAGGTCGGCGCCGAGGGGCGGCTCGGCGGGCAGGCGAACGTGCCGGGCGCGGCCGGGACGTGGAAGGACCTGACGGACTCGGTCAACACGGTGTTCCGGAACCTGACCACTCAGGTGCGGGACATCGCCGCGGTGACGACGGCGGTGGCCAACGGCGACCTGTCGCAGAAGGTCACCGTGGACGTGGCCGGCGAGATGCTGGAGCTGAAGAACACCGTCAACGGGATGGTGGACCAGCTGTCGGCGTTCGGTTCCGAGGTCACGCGGGTCGCGCGGGAGATCGGTGACGAGGGCGAGCTGGGCGGTCAGGCGCAGGTGCCGGGCGCGGCCGGGACGTGGAAGGACCTGACGGACTCCGTCAACACGGCGTTCCGGAATCTGACCGGACAGGTGAGGAACATCGCGCAGGTCACCACGGCGGTGGCCAACGGCGACCTGTCGCAGAAGGTCACGGTGGACGTCTCCGGCGAGATGCTCCAGCTGAAGAACACCGTGAACACCATGGTGGACCAGCTGTCGTCGTTCGCCGACCAGGTCACGCGGATGGCGCGGGAGGTCGGTACGGAGGGCCGGCTGGGCGGTCAGGCGCAGGTGCCGGGCGTGTCCGGCACGTGGAAGGAGTTGACCGACTCGGTCAACTCCATCACCGGCAACCTGACCGCTCAGGTGCGGCAGATCGCCCAGGTGACGACGGCCGTGGCGCGCGGTGACCTGTCCCAGAAGATCACGGTCGACGCACGCGGCGAGATCCTGGAGCTGAAGAACACCATCAACACGATGGTCGACCAGCTGTCCGCCTTCGCCGACCAGGTGACCCAGGTGGCCCGCGAGGTGGGTACGGAGGGCCGGCTGGGCGGTCAGGCGCAGGTGCCCGGCGTCGCCGGTGTGTGGCGTGATCTGACCGACTCGGTGAACGGCATGGCCGGGAACCTGACGGCGCAGGTGCGGCAGATCGCGCAGGTCGCGACGGCGGTGGCGCGCGGTGACCTGTCCCAGAAGATCACCGTGGACGCGCGCGGCGAGATCCTGGAGCTGAAGAACACCCTGAACACGATGGTGGACCAGCTGTCGTCGTTCGCGGAGGAGGTCACCCGGGTCGCCCGTGAGGTGGGCACCGAGGGCAAGCTGGGCGGTCAGGCCGAGGTTCAGGGGGTCTCCGGCACCTGGAAGGACCTCACCCAGTCGGTGAACTTCATGGCGAACAACCTCACCGTGCAGGTGCGCAGCATCGCCGATGTGACCACCGCGGTGGCCAAGGGCGACCTGTCGAAGAAGATCACCGTCGATGCCAAGGGCGAGATCCTGGAGCTGGTGACGACCGTCAACACGATGGTGGACCAGCTGTCGAGCTTCGCCGAGCAGGTGACGCGGGTCGCGCGCCAAGTGGGCACCGAGGGCATCCTGGGCGGCCAAGCGCATGTGCCCGGTGTCACCGGCATCTGGAAGGACCTCAGCGACAACGTCAACCTGATGGCCAAGAACCTGACCATGCAGGTGCGGAACATCTCGGAGGTCGCGGCGGCGGTCGCCAACGGTGACCTGACGCGGACGGTGACGATCGAGGCGCGCGGTGAGGTGGCGCAGCTCGCCGACACTTTCAACACCATGGTGAAGACGCTGAGTTCGTTCGCCGAGCAGGTCACCAAGGTGGCCCGCGAGGTGGGTACGGACGGCATCCTCGGCGGTCAGGCGCACGTGCCGGGGGTCGCGGGCACGTGGAAGGACCTCACCGAGTCGGTGAACCAGATGGCGTCCAACCTGACCGGTCAGGTGCGCAACATCGCGATGGTGACCACGGCGATCGCCAAGGGCGACCTCACCAAGAAGATCGACATCGACGCGCGCGGCGAGATCCTGGAGTTGAAGACGACGATCAACACGATGGTCGACCAGCTGTCCTCGTTCGCGGAGGAGGTCACCCGGGTGGCCCGCGAGGTGGGCACCGAGGGCCAGCTGGGCGGCCAGGCGCGCGTGCGGGACGTCGACGGCACCTGGCGGGACCTGACGGAGTCCGTGAACGAGATGGCCGGGAACCTGACCCGGCAGGTGCGCGCCATCGCGCGCGTGGCGACCGCGGTGACCCGCGGCGACCTGAACCTGAAGATCGACGTGGACGCCTCGGGTGAGATCCAGGAGCTTCAGGACTACATCAACAAGATGATCGCCAACCTGCGCGACACCACGATCGCCAACAAGGAGCAGGACTGGCTGAAGGGCAACCTCGCCCGGATCTCCGCCCTGATGCAGGGCCGCCGCGATCTCGACGACGTGGCCTCGCTGATCATGAGCGAGCTGACGCCGGTGGTCTCCGCGCAGCACGGGGCGTTCTTCCTGGCGATGCCGCTGGCCGACGACAAGGACCTGGGCGGCGACAACGACGACCAGTACGAGCTGCGGATGCTCGGATCGTACGGCTACTCCATGGGCTCGATGCCGACGTCGTTCCGGCCCGGTGAGGCGCTGGTGGGCACGGCCGCCAAGGAGAAGCGGACCATCCTGGTCGAGAACGCGCCCAGCGGCTACCTGAAGATCTCCTCCGGGCTCGGCGAGGCGCCGCCCGCGCAGGTGATCGTGCTGCCGGTGCTGTTCGAGGGCACGGTGCTCGGCGTCATCGAGCTGGCCTCGTTCACGCCGTTCACGCAGATCCAGAAGGACTTCCTCAACCAGATCGCCGAGATGATCGCGACCAGCGTCAACACCATCTCCGTCAACACCAAGACGGAGGTGCTGCTGAAGCAGTCGCAGGAGCTGACCGAGCAACTGCGCGAGCGGTCGGCCGAGTTGGAGAACCGGCAGAAGGCGCTGCAGGCGTCCAACGCCGAGCTGGAGGAGAAGGCCGAGCTGCTGGCGCAGCAGAACCGCGACATCGAGGTGAAGAACACCGAGATCGAGGAGGCCCGGCAGGTCCTGGAGGAGCGCGCCGAGCAGCTCGCGGTGTCGATGCGCTACAAGAGCGAGTTCCTGGCGAACATGTCGCACGAGCTGCGTACGCCGCTGAACTCGCTGCTGATCCTGGCCAAGCTGCTCGCCGACAACGCGGACGGCAATCTGACGCCGAAGCAGGTCGAGTTCGCGGAGACGATCCACGGTGCCGGGTCGGACCTGCTCCAGCTGATCAACGACATCCTCGATCTGTCGAAGGTCGAGGCGGGCAAGATGGACGTCTCGCCGACGCGGATCGCGCTGGTCCAGCTCGTCGACTACGTGGAGGCCACCTTCCGGCCGCTCACCGCGGAGAAGGGCCTCGACCTGTCGGTGCGGGTCTCGCCGGAGCTGCCGGCCACCCTGCACACGGACGAGCAGCGCCTCCTCCAGGTGCTGCGCAATCTGCTGTCGAACGCGGTGAAGTTCACCGACTCCGGCTCGGTGGAGCTGGTGATCCGGCCCGCGCGGGACGACGCTCCGCAGGCGATCCGCGAGCAGCTGCTGGAGGCCGGTTCGCTGACCGATCCGGAGGCGGACCTGATCGCGTTCTCGGTGACGGACACGGGCATCGGGATCGCGGCCAGCAAGATGCGGGTGATCTTCGAGGCGTTCAAGCAGGCGGACGGCACGACGAGCCGGAAGTACGGCGGTACGGGCCTCGGGCTGTCCATCTCGCGGGAGATCGCGCAGCTGCTCGGCGGTGAGATCCACGCGCAGAGCGAGCCGGGGCGCGGCTCGACGTTCACGCTGTACCTGCCGCTGCACCCGGGCGAGCTGCCGCCGCACGGCTATCCGCAGGCGGTTCCCTCCCTGTCGGGCGGCGAGCCGCTCGCGCTGGAGCCCGCGCCGTCGGACGTGACGATCGAGACGCCGGCCGAGGTGCGGTCGTACCGCGAGACGCAGAACGGGGCGGCGGCGCTCTTCCGGCGGCGGCGCCGGGCCTCGGCGGCCGAGTACCGGTCGCCGGCGCCGGAGCAGTGGTCGCCCACCGAGGAGGGGGTGCCGCAGGCGCATCCCGGGATCCGGTTCGGCGGCGAGAAGGTGCTGATCGTCGATGACGACATCCGCAATGTGTTCGCGCTGACCAGCGTCCTGGAGCAGCACGGCCTGTCGGTGCTGTACGCCGAGAACGGCCGGGAGGGCATCGAGGTGCTGGAGCAGCACGACGACGTCGCCGTGGTCCTGATGGACATCATGATGCCCGAGATGGATGGGTACGCCACGACCACGGCGATTCGCCGGATGCCGCAGTTCGCCGGGCTGCCGATCATCGCGCTGACCGCCAAGGCGATGAAGGGGGACCGGGAGAAGGCGATCGAGTCCGGTGCGTCCGACTATGTCACCAAGCCGGTCGATCCGGATCACCTGCTGACGGTGATGGAGCAGTGGATGCGCGGGGAGTGACAGCCGCGGAGGACGGGCGCCGGGCGTGTGTGCGCTCGTGGCGGGACGTGTGAGAGTTCACGCCGAGTCGCTGACGCAGTGTGGCGGAGGGCGTGTGATCGTACGCGATTCTGGGAACCTTCTGGTCCCCGCCCTCGTTTCTGCTACGTGCACAGTGACATCGCGGTGACAGGGTGTGGCGACAGGCGGGGTGCGGCTACGATGACCGGCACGAGGACGGGCGGCGTAACGGAGTCGTCCCCTGGGGCGGCGCCCGGTGCACTGCCGGGGCGAGGAGGGCGGGCCATGGTGCAGAAGGCCAAGATCCTCCTGGTCGATGACCGGCCGGAGAATCTGCTGGCGCTGGAGGCGATCCTCTCGGCGCTCGATCAGACACTGGTGCGGGCATCGTCCGGGGAGGAAGCGCTCAAAGCACTGCTCACGGACGATTTCGCGGTCATTCTGCTGGACGTCCAGATGCCGGGCATGGACGGGTTCGAGACCGCCGCGCACATCAAGCGGCGGGAGCGGACCCGGGACATCCCGATCATCTTCCTCACCGCGATCAACCACGGTCCGCACCACACCTTCCGCGGCTATGCGGCGGGCGCGGTGGACTACATCTCCAAGCCGTTCGACCCGTGGGTGCTGCGCGCGAAGGTCTCGGTCTTCGTCGAGCTGTACATGAAGAACTGCCAGCTGAGGGAGCAGGCGGCGCTGCTGCGGCTCCAGTTGGAGGGCGGCGGCAAGGGCGCGGTCGGCGGCGGCAGGGAGGCGGCCGGACTGCTCGCGGAGCTGTCCGCGCGGCTCGCGGCGGTCGAGGAGCAGGCCGAGGCGCTGTCGAAGCAGCTGGACGACGAGTCGGCGGACGCCGCGGCGGTGGCCACGGCGGCGCACCTGGAGCGCAAGCTGACCGGGCTGCGGCGGGCGTTGGACGCGCTGGAGCCGGGGACCGGCGGGACCTCGCCGGTGCCCTCGGAGAACTGACGGACCGGCCGGGCCCGTTGCCGCAGGGCCTGCTCGTGAGTGCACGTCAGTTTCCGTCCCTCTCAGGGGCGACACGAACGGGTGAAGCAGGAGGCACACGTGTCCCCTGGCGACTCCCCCGGTAATCTCACACCCATGGCCTCACGTCCCTCCGCAGCCAAGAAGCCGCCCGCGAAGAAGACGGCTGCTCCCGCGAAGGCTCCGGTGAAGAGGGCCGCCGCGAAAAAGCCCCCCGCGAAGAGGGCACCGGCCAAGAAGGCGCCCGCCAGGAAGGGCGTGGCGAAGAAGGTTCCGCCGCAGCCGGCGCCCAGCCCGACCGGGGGTCTCTACCGGCTCGTCCGCGCGCTCTGGCTCGGCCTCGCGCACGCCGTCGGCGCCGTCTTCCGCGGCATAGGGCAGGGCGCGAAGAACCTCGACCCCGCGCACCGCAAGGACGGCGTCGCGCTGCTGATGCTCGCCCTCGCGCTGATCGTCGCCGCGGGCACCTGGTCGAATCTGCGCGGCCCCGTCGGCGACCTGGTCGAGATCATCGTGACGGGCGCCTTCGGGCGGCTCGACCTGCTGGTGCCGATCCTGCTCGCGGTGATCGCCGTACGGCTCATCCGCCACCCCGAGAAACCCGAGGCCAACGGCCGGATCGTGATCGGCCTGTCCGCGCTGGTCGTCGGCGTGCTCGGGCAGGTCCACATCGCCTGCGGCTCGCCCGCCCGCAGCGACGGCATGCAGGCCATACGCGACTCCGGCGGCCTCGTCGGCTGGGGCGCGGCGACCCCGCTGACGCACACCATGACCGAGGTGCTGGCCGTACCGCTGCTGGTGCTGCTCACCGTCTTCGGCCTGCTGGTGGTCACCGCCACGCCGGTCAACGCGATCCCGCAGCGCTTGAGGCTGCTCGGTGTGCGGCTGGGCCTGGTCCGCGACCTCGAGCCGGAGGAGTTCGGCGAGGACGACGAGCGCTACGAGGAGCAGTGGCGCGAGGCGCTGCCCGCGCGTCCGCGCCGGCGCGGACGCGCCCCCGAGGCCTACGAGCCCGAGGACGCGGAGCAGGAGGCACTGCCGCGGCGCCGGGGCCGGTCGCGGCGCCCCGCGGTGCCGCAGTCCGAGACGGACCGCGGGATGGACGCCGTGGACGTCGCCGCGGCCGCCGCGGCGGCGCTCGACGGCGCCGTGCTGCACGGGATGCCGCCGTCGCCGGTCGTCGCCGACCTCACCCAGGGGGTGAGCGCCGGGGCGGGAGTGGGCGTCGTGTGCGCGCGGTCCCCGGCGCTCACCCCC